>NZ_JBQFYF010000003.1:0-463243 GCF_056541325.1 Ruegeria sp. AH7
CGCGAGCTTTGCTCGCGCTGCCGGGCCCAACGGGAGGAAAGGTCTTGCCAAAGACCTTGACGACGGGCGGGAGCACGACTGCCCCTTGTGCCACAAGAGCACCCTCCGTATTTAGTCAACAAACACAGATTCAGGAGAATTCGGATGCTCAAAGGACTAGGCGGTCTGGGCGATATGGCCAAGATGATGAAATCCGCACAGGATTTGCAGACCAAGATGACCGATATGCAGGAAGAACTGAACACCATCATGGTGGTCGGCGAATCCGGCGCTGGACTGGTCAAAGCAACGGCCACAGCCAAAGGCGAACTCAAGGGGTTGGATATCGATCCGTCGATCTTCAACGGCGACGACAAGGAAGTGGTCGAAGACCTGATTCTGGCCGCCATCAAGGACGCCCAGACCAAAGCCACCGAACGCTCTCAGGCGGAAATGGCCAAGTTGACCGAAAGCATGGGCCTGCCCGCTGACATCAAACTGCCGTTCTGATCTCGGTCATTTCGCAAATACACTCGCCAGAGGCGTCCTCCGGCGACAGACAGGACAGGCCGTGAGCTCAAACAGCGACATCGACAATCTGATCGACCTGATGGCCAAGCTGCCGGGCCTCGGCCCGCGTTCGGCTCGTCGCGCCGTGCTGCACCTGATCCGCAAACGCGCCCTGTTGCTGACGCCCTTGGCGGACACGATGCAACAGGTCGCTGCCACCGCCCGCGAATGCCTGAACTGCGGCAATGTCGGCACCACCGATATCTGTGACATCTGCAATGACGAGGCCCGCGCGACCGGAGAGCTCTGCGTGGTTGAAGATGTCTCGGACCTCTGGGCGATGGAGCGCGCAGGTGTCTTCAAGGGCCGCTACCATGTTCTAGGCGGTACATTGTCTGCTCTGGACGGTGTTGGTCCGGACGAATTGCGCATTCCGAGGTTGAAAGACCGCGTTGTGGCCGAAGAGGTCACCGAGGTCATTCTGGCCCTGAATGCTACTGTCGATGGGCAGACCACCGCTCACTACATTGCGGATCAGCTAGAGGGTCAGGTCCGCCTGACTTCACTGGCACAGGGTGTGCCGATTGGGGGTGAGCTGGATTATCTTGATGACGGGACAATCACGGCAGCGTTGAGGGCGAGGAAAGAGTTGTAGTTGTCGGCTTTATTGACGAAAAAACACATTTTTCAAGCGATCCAGTATTCCTATCTCGGGACTTCTTGAATCCTCAGCCTGCTTCGCCAGACGCTCCCAATCCTTGGTGTCACCTGGAAGTCGGCTAACTTCGGGGATTTATTCCCATCGTAGCACCCAACAATGAAATACTCATAATCTGTGCGCCATTAAACACTCTCAATAAGTCCTTATACGGCTCAGGCAGGTATCGCCCGCTTTCCTCCTCAGCACACACAAGCCCTTCTTCAGACAGACCCGCGTAACACCGGCATAGATAAGCATTAGGAGCCTCGCTAGGCATGTGCCCGGTCGCAAAACCACCGTCTTCGGCTTCAACAAAAACTAGTGCATCCCACCTTTCACGCATCATTTGCGAGACTCGGTTTGTTTGCTCCAAAACGCTTTTGGTTTCCATCTCAAGCTTCCGACCGTTAATGTGGATCTGCATCTACTAGGCCACGGAAAAGATAGATCAAATACCTTTTTTGAAAGAAGATGAAACCGTAAGCCAAAATAGTCTTTGTTGTACAAATCACCTATGCCAGATTGCACATGAACACTGGAAATCACTGATGGTCCCATGACCCGCCTTTTAGCCCTCACCCTAGCCGCCTTCACCGCCACCGCTGTCCTCGCCCAAGACCTTGTCGACAAAGGCTTTGTCGAAGGCTGGAACGTCATGATGGACCCAGCGCTTGGGAATGGGTGCCTCATCCAAACAGTTTATCAGGACCTCTCGGTCGTTCGGCTGGGTTATGACGCGCTAGACAATCGCGGGTATTTCACTGTGTTCAACAAGGCCTGGGGCGAGATTGAGCCGGGGCAGAGCTATCCGATCCGGTTCGAGCTGGACGGCAAGAGCTTTGATGCCACAGCCATCGGGTTCAAACAGGACCGCGTGCCGGGGGCGACGGTGTTCTTCACGGACCGCGACTTCGTGACAGCGATTGCACAGAACAAAACTATGACCGTTTTCAACCCCGGAGGTCAGCCGGTCATGGCGATTGATCTGACAGGCACAGCCAGAGCGCTGGAATATGCGCGCGAGTGCCAAAACAAAGAGCTTTAGCGAATCGGATCAAGCAGCGCGTCTTTGGCCGCACAATCGCGGATCACATCCCGTCCACACGGGACCGGATCCAGGTTTCGGGACAGGCATAGGCGGACCTCTTCGATATACCCCCGTTTGCAGGTGACGGTGATCATGTCGCGCTCTAGTCCGGGATTGTCCTTTAGAAAAGCCTCTTCGACCACTGCGGCGGGCAGTTTCACGGTTGCGTCCAGTTGGCGAAAAACACTGGGGCGTTCAACACGGTCATAAGCCTCGCGCGACAGGGCGAAATAGGCTCTTGCTGACAGGCCCGAACAGGTGCCATGTTTTTTCCACTGATGCCAGGCCAGACCCGAACTGCCCTGAATATCCTCCATCGCGCGGGTCATGCTGCGCGACGGCGGGGCCTCGGGCGTGCGGCAGTAAGACGGCCAGCCTTGATGAAACTGCGGCCAGAGTCCGTGCAAGATCCAGCCATGATCATGCCGCGCATCGCATTGATCCGACCCACGTGCGTCCCCTTCGCGGGCGCACCAGTTGGGCGACCAGCTGAGCGAGAGGACATAATAGTCAAATTCGCCCGCCTTCTCGCCCTCGGCCTGCGCCGCAGCAGCGCCCAGCAGCGCGAAAACAAAGCCCAGAATCCCTTGGCGCATTCGCCTCTTTCCTTCTTGCACTGGCGCGACTATATACGGGCCAAGTTCCCCGACAACGGAAACCTGCCCCAAAATCCCGGGGCCGCCGAATTCCGGCGACGGGACAGATGTATGTATAGGAGACGGGCTGATGGCAAAACCGCTTATGGCCAAGGCTACCGCCGTATGGCTGGTGGACAACACCACGATCAGCTTCAAGCAGATCGCGGATTTCGTAGGGATGCACGAGTTGGAAGTGCAGGGCATCGCCGATGGTGATGTGGCCACTGGTGTGAAAGGCTTCGATCCGATTGCCAACAACCAGTTGACCCAAGAAGAGATCGACGCGGCACAGAACAACCCGCTGCACAAGCTGAAGCTCAAGTTCAACCCGTCGGCCACGGGCGAGGAAAAGCGCCGCGGCCCGCGCTACACCCCGCTGTCCAAGCGTCAGGACCGTCCGAACTCGATCCTGTGGCTGGTCAAGTTCCACCCCGAACTCACTGATGGACAGATCGCCAAGCTGGTTGGCACCACCAAGCCGACCATCCAGTCGATCCGCGAGCGCACGCATTGGAATATCTCCAACATGCAGCCTATCGACCCGGTTGCCCTGGGCCTGTGCAAACAGTCCGAGCTGGACGCCGTGGTTCAGAAGGCGGCCGCGAAGAAGGCGGCCGAAGGCGGCGTGATGAGCGATGACGAGCGCCGCAAGCTGGTTTCGACCGAGCAGTCGCTGGAAATGGACGCTGCGCCGAAAATCCCGACGGCGATTGAGGGTCTGGAGACCTTCTCTCTGTCAGACGAACCGGAAGGTGAGGCAGACGACAGCGATCCGATCGTAGATGCTGACAGCTTCTTCAACCTGCCCAAAGGCAGCGGGGACGAAGAAGAAGAGGACGATCAGCGCCCCTGATGTGTTTGCCGCCTCGGCCTAAACAGGCCGGGGCCTTTCCAACGGAAGCCTTATGCTTAGCGTACTTTCCGCCATTTTTGGCCCACACCGCGCCGTTTCGATTTATGCGTTCCTCAGGACTTGGGGCCTGGGTCTGGCTGCGGGCGTAGGGATGATCGCAATCGTATCCACTCTGTTCCTACTGGGCGGAGATGGCGAGCACGAGCATCATTCGTTCATGACCGTCCCCGTCCTGTCCGCCACTGCGATCAATGGTGATCTAAGGAATGGCGTGATCGCATCGGTCCGGCTGCCGGATGGTACCGCAGCCTCGATCACCTCGACCGAGGCACCCGTGTCCCAAACAGTTGGAACCAGCGCCTGCATCGAAAAGCGCATCTATGTGGACAGCGGAGAGCCCAGATATCGCTTCAAACTGCCAAAGTTCTGCGACGCAAGCTGATCTGAATGGAATTGAAACCGCCCGGCCATGGAGCCGGGCGGTTCCCTTTAGAGCGTCTGGAACACGATGCCGGCGACGATCGCGCCGCCAACGCCGAGGCTCAGATAGGTGGCGAAAACACGCGGCTTCACCAGCGACCAGACCGCCGCCATCGCAGGGATCGAACTCACTGCACCTGCGACCATGAACGACATCGCAGCGCCGGCAGTCATACCTTGTTCCATCAAACCGGCCAAAAGCGGCGGCGCGACATAGGAGTTCAGGTAGGCAGGCATTCCAACCATTGCCGCGATTACGATGGGCAACACACCTTCGCCTCCAACAACGCGGGCGATCAAGTCTGCAGGTACGTAGCTGACCAGCAGCGCCTCAAGTACGTAGGCCAAAGCCAACCATTTCAGCAGGAAGATGCCATTGTGCAGAAACTCGGCGCGGAAACGCTGACGTCGTTCGGGTTCCTGCCAGAATTTCCAGACCGGCTTGTCATCCATCTTAGGCTCGCAGCCGCAGCATCCCGCTGGTTTGTATTCCCGCAACGGCTGGGCGAACGCCCCGCTGCGCATCAGAAAGCGGACCGCAAACCCGCCGAACAGGCCCAGTGCAACGGCGGCTACAGCCTTACCAATAGCAAAGGGCCAGCCCAGCGCGCCTGCGGTGATCAACAGAGTCGGCGGGTCGATCAGCGGTGAACTGAGCCAGAACGCCATCACCGCTGACAGCGGTGCACCCAAAGCCAACAGACCGGCGATAAACGGAATAACCTCACAGGAACAAAACGGCGCTAGACCACCGAACAGGGCCGCCAGAAAGATCATCCGTGTTTCGCGCCCTTCAAAGGCCCGCGCCACCATAACTTCGGCCCCTGTAGCCTTGAGATACGAGAGCAACAAAACGGCGAACAGGATGTATTGACCGGTATGCGCAAGCGCTTTGGCCGCAAAGGTCACGACCTCGCCCCAGTTACCCGGGTCCAGGATCGCCACGAGCGTCAGAATTGCAACGATGAGCGCCCAGGGCGTTTTGATCAGGTCAAGCACGGCCTTGGATGACAGTTTCGGATTTTGCGTTAATTCAGCCATCGTTCGCGGCCTTTCCTACCTCATCGACGCAGCATTCACTGAGAATGAATTGCGCCAGATTTCGCAACTCGTCAAAGCAGGCGCGGTTGATCGTACTGCGCCCGATCTTTTCCTGTTCAACGACGCCTCCGGCAGCCAGAAACCGCAGGTGATGCGCCAAGGTTGACGGTGCGATCCCGGTGCGAGCCTGGATTTCACCGACGGTCAAACCGGTCTCACCCGCGCGAACGAGCGTTTTTAGAACCTGTAGCCGGGCCTCGGACCCCATGGCCGAGAATCCCGCCGCTGCGGTTTCCCACATCTTATTTCTCCATTAAACTAATTTTCTAGTTATTTAGTTTGATTCGAGCTGCCCGTCAATCCATTGCCAGAAATTTCAGCAAATAAAGTAAGTCCAGATTGCCCTAACCTTAGGTCCAGCCTATAAGCGCCTATGGCCATCTCGATCGACACATTCTTCCTTGAGCTCAATGGACAAGGCACCCTGCAAGCACAGATCCAACAGATGATCGCCGAAGGCATTCTGTCAGGTCGGTTCCATGTCGGAGAGAAACTGCCATCGTCCCGGAAACTGGCCGCACATCTGGGTGTCAGCCGCATCACCGTGACGCTGGCCTATACTGAACTGCTGGCTAATGACTACCTGACTGCGAAAGGCCGATCCGGATACTACGTGTCCGAGAATGCGCCGGTGCCGCCAAAGTATACGCCTGTTCAGCGCAACGAAGAAACCATTGATTGGAACAGCGCCTTGGCCCGTCGGTTTTCAGGCGGGGATTTGTTGTCCAAGCCCGCCGATTGGCGCGACTACCGCTATCCATTCATTTACGGGCAGGCCGACCGAACCTTATTCGATCACGCCAACTGGCGGCTCTGTGCTGTTCGCGCGCTTGGGCATAAGGACTTCGCCTCGTTAACCGCCGACTACGTGGATCAGGATGATCCACTGTTGGTGGAGTTCATTGCCCGCCACACCCTGCCCCGCCGTGGCATTGCTGCCCGGCCCGAAGAGATTCTGATCACCATGGGTGCGCAAAACGCGCTGTGGCTAGCCTCACGCGTGTTGCTTACCCACCATCGCACCGCAGTGATCGAAGACCCATGCTATTACTCGCTGCGCAACCTGCTAGACCATTGGGATTGCGATATTACGGCGCTTCCCGTCGACCGGGACGGCCTGCCCCCAGATCAGTTGCCCAAAAACACCGATGTGATCTTCACCACCCCCAGTCATCAAAGCCCGACCACCGCGACCATGCCCATTGCGCGCAGGCACAAGCTGCTGGAACGTGCGCGCGAATTGGACGCCAT
Organism: Ruegeria sp. AH7; assembly: GCF_056541325.1. Classification (NCBI taxonomy): domain Bacteria; kingdom Pseudomonadati; phylum Pseudomonadota; class Alphaproteobacteria; order Rhodobacterales; family Roseobacteraceae; genus Ruegeria; species Ruegeria sp. AH7. The sequence continues at coordinate 6,600 of NZ_JBQFYF010000003.1, forward strand.
GGTGGTTGAAGATGACTACGAGTTCGAGATGGCCTTTCTGGGCGCGCCCTCTCCGGCACTGAAGTCGATGGATCGGGATGGGCGCGTAATCTATGTGGGTAGCTTCTCAAAATCTCTCTTTCCCGGATTGCGATTGGGGTACATGGTCGGGTCCGAGCCCTTCATTCGTGAAGCACGCGCCCTGCGATCCATGGTGTTGCGTCATCCGCCGGGACATATCCAGCGGACGGCGGCCTATTTCCTGTCGCTGGGCCACTACGACGCTCAGATCAGGCGCATGTCCAAAGCACTGGCAGATCGGCGGGAAACGCTCGACAAGGCCGTCGAACACCATGGGTTGACCGTTGCCGGGCGGGGCATCATGGGCGGATCATCCCTTTGGATGTCAGCACCCGAGAATGTCGACGCAACCCGGCTTGCGCAAAAGCTGCAGGCACAAAGCGTACATATCGAACCCGGCCTGCCCTTCTTCTCGGGGCCAGAGCAGCCACAGAACTATTACCGGCTCGGGTATTCTTCCATTCCCCAAGATCGGATCGAGCCTGGGGTAAAGCTGATCGCCGATGCGATCCGGGCCAGCTGATAGCAGACTGGACCTAGTCCGCGTCGCGTTCTGGACCTAACGCCACCCTGCCCTATGGGTCAAAACCAATAGCAACGGCGGGGTAGCGTGCCCGGCCATTCCTCACCTGCCCGGAGATCAGTCACATGAAAATGACCACAGAAGAAGCTTTTGTTAAGGTCCTGCAGATGCATGGGATCGAACATGCGTTTGGGATCATCGGCTCGGCCATGATGCCGATCTCGGATTTGTTCCCCAAAGCCGGGATCATGTTCTGGGACTGTGCCCATGAAGGAAGCGCTGGCATGATGGCGGATGGCTACACCCGCGCCACTGGCAAGATGTCGATGATGATCGCCCAGAACGGCCCCGGCATCACAAACTTCGTCACCGCCGTCAAAACCGCCTATTGGAACCATACCCCGCTGCTGCTGGTCACCCCTCAGGCGGCAAACAAGACCATCGGTCAGGGTGGTTTCCAGGAAGTCGAGCAGATGAAACTGTTCGAAGACATGGTCGCCTATCAGGAAGAAGTCCGCGATCCGTCCCGCGTTGCCGAAGTTCTGACCCGCGTCATCAGCCAGGCCAAGCGTCTGTCTGGTCCGGCGCAGCTGAACATTCCGCGCGACTTCTGGACCCAGGTCGTCGACATCGAAATCCCCGAGCCCATCGAATTCGAACGCAGCCCGGGTGGTGAAAACTCGGTGGCGAAAGCGGCTGAGATTCTGTCAAACGCCAAGAACCCGGTTATCCTGAACGGCGCGGGCGTCGTTCTGTCCGAAGGCGGGATCGACGCCTCGATGGCATTGGCCGAGCGTCTGGATGCGCCGGTTTGCGTCGGCTACCAGCACAATGACGCCTTCCCCGGCAAGCACCCTCTGTTTGCGGGTCCGCTGGGCTATAACGGCTCAAAGGCCGGGATGGAGCTGATCAAGGACGCAGACGTTGTTCTGGCCCTTGGTACACGCTTGAACCCGTTCTCGACCCTGCCCGGTTACGGCATGGAATACTGGCCAGCAAACGCCAAGATCATTCAGGTCGACATCAACCCGGACCGCATCGGCCTGACCAAGAAAGTCAGCGTCGGCATCGTGGGTGATGCAGCCAAAGTGGCCAAGGGGATACTGGCGCAACTGTCCGACACCGCCGGTGACGAAGGCCGCGACGCGCGCAAGGCGAACATCGCCCAGAAGAAATCCACTTGGGCGCAACAACTGTCCAGCATGGATCACGAAGATGACGATCCAGGCACCACCTGGAACGAGCGCGCCCGTGCTGCAAAGCCGGATTGGATGAGCCCCCGCATGGCGTGGCGTGCGATCCAGCAGGCCCTTCCGCGCGAAGCAATCATCTCTTCCGACATCGGTAACAACTGCGCCATCGGCAATGCCTATCCAGATTTCGACGAGGGTCGCAAGTATTTGGCACCGGGTCTGTTCGGCCCCTGTGGTTACGGTCTGCCCGCCATCGTCGGCGCTAAGATCGGTCAACCGGATGTGCCCGTTGTTGGCTTTGCCGGTGACGGTGCCTTTGGCATCGCGGTGAACGAACTTACGGCCATCGGCCGCTCGGAATGGCCCGCCGTAACTCAGATCGTTTTCCGCAACTACCAGTGGGGTGCGGAAAAGCGGAATTCGACCCTATGGTTTGACGACAACTTCGTCGGCACAGAACTGGACACGCAAGTGTCTTACGCCGGTATTGCACAGGCCTGTGGTCTGAAAGGTGTGGTCGCCCGCACGCAGGACGAACTGACCGCCGCCCTGAACCAGGCCATCGAGGATCAGAAGAACGGCATCACAACCCTGATCGAAGCCATGATCAACCAGGAACTGGGTGAGCCCTTCCGCCGCGACGCGATGAAGAAGCCTGTTGCAGTTGCCGGTATCGATGCCAGCGACATGGCTGCACAGTAAGCCAGACACGGATCGGAGCCGGAACGTATGACCCTAACGCCCATCGAGCTTTTGCGTCAGAACGTCCCGGCGACCCGACCTGTGATTTCCCTCTGCGAAGGCAGTGATCCCCGCGTTGTTGCGGGGGCGCTGGCCGCCCATCAGGCCGATCTGGCCGATATCATTCTGGTTGGACCTAGGGCCGACGTTGAAGCCGCGTTGCAAGACCACGGCGCTGCTCCGTCAACCGGTATCGCGGTTCACGACCCTGCAACCTCGGACTTGTCCGAGGAATTTGCCCAAACCTATCTTGAGCTGCGCCAGCACAAAGGTGTCGACCTTACGAAGGCGCAGGCGGCTGTCAAAACCCCCTCTGTCTATGCGGCGATGCTGGTACGCACTGGCCGGGCCAACGGTACGGTTGGCGGTGCTGTTCACACAACCGGAGACATCGTCCGCGCGGCCATTCATGTAATCGGCATGGCCCCTGACGCCGGAATGGTGTCGTCTTTCTTTCTGATGTACCCGCCCGAAAACGCACAACCCGGTGCGCGCACAATGATTTATTCAGATTGTGCGCTGCTCATTAATCCAACCTCGGACGAGCTGAGCAAAATCGCAATCGCCTCGGCTGCATCAGCACGCACCTTGCTGCAGGTTGACCCCAAGGTTGCGATGCTCAGCTTTTCGACCAAAGGCAGCGCCCGACATTCGGATGTCGATAAGGTGGTTGCGGGTACGGACATACTGCGCCGTGCTGCTCCTGACTTGGACGTTGATGGAGAGCTGCAATTCGACGCAGCCTTTGTGCCATCGGTCGCGGATCGCAAATCCCCCGGATCATCTGTGGCAGGTCAGGCCAATGTGATGATCTTCCCCAATCTCGACGCGGGCAATATCAGCTACAAGATCACCCAAAGGCTGGGCGGCTACAGCGCGATTGGCCCGGTCTTGCAAGGGTTAGCAAAACCCGCCAATGACCTGTCCCGCGGCTGCAGCGCCGAAGATGTAACACAGATGATCGCCGTGACCGCGCTGCAGGCAAACAGAACATAGACCCAGACTAAACATCGTTCGCAGAACAATATTCTCAAAGCATGAGGAAAGTGACAAAGTCCTCCTGAGCCAACCAACAGGACCCGCCAATGACCCATCAGCAGCCGATCCTTGATACATCACCAAAAGTATCGGACGAGATCCGCAAGACCACCTGTTACATGTGCGCTTGTCGCTGCGGCATCAACGTGCACATGAAGGACGGCAAGGTTGCTTACATAGAAGGCAACCGCGATCATCCGGTGAACAAAGGAGTACTCTGCGCCAAGGGCTCGGCCGGGATCATGCAAGTCAACGCGCCATCGCGCCTGCGCAAGCCTTTGCGCCGGGTCGGTCCGCGCGGGTCCGGGGAGTTCCGCGAGATCGAATGGGATGAGGCAATCAGCACCGCCGTCGGCTGGCTGAATGAATTGCACGAGACGGCTCCGCAAAAGCTGGCCTTCTTCACCGGACGCGACCAGAGCCAAAGCTTCACCAGCTTCTGGGCACAGAATTTCGGCACACCCAACTATGCCGCCCATGGTGGCTTCTGCTCGGTCAATATGGCCGCTGGTGGGATCTACACAATGGGCGGCGCCTTCTGGGAGTTTGGCCAGCCTGACTGGGACCACACCAAGCTGTTCATGCTGTTTGGCGTGGCCGAGGATCATGACAGCAACCCGATCAAGATGGGCATCGGCAAAATCAAGGCGCGCGGCGCGCGGGTGATCGGGGTGAACCCGATCCGCTCCGGCTATAACGCCGTGGCTGACGATTGGGTCGGAATCACGCCCGGCACAGACGGTCTGTTCATCCTGTCGCTGATCCATGTGCTGATGAAGGCGGGCAAGATCGATCTGGACTATCTGAGCCGGTATACCAACGCACCAGTTCTGGTGAATGCCACCGAGGGTCCCGAGAAGGGCCTGTTCCTACGCGATGACGATGGCAAACCGCTGGTGATTGACCGCGTGACCGGCAAGCCTACCGCCTTTGACAAACCAGGCGTTCGCCCTGATCTGTCCGCCACGTACGAAAAGGATGGCATCACGCATCGCCCGGTCTTCCACCTGATGGCAGAAAAGTACCTCAGAGACGATCACGCCCCCGAGGCCGTGGCCGACCGCTGTGGCATCCCAGCCAAACGCATCCGCGCAATTGCCGCTGAAATTGCCCGCGTCGCCTTTGATGAGGCGATCGAGCTGGATCATGAATGGACCGACTTCAGGGGCGAAACACATTCCAAGATGACAGGTCGGCCCGTCAGCTTCCACGCCATGCGCGGGATTTCCGCCCATGCAAACGGGTTCCAGACCTGTCGCGCTCTGCATGTGCTGCAGATCCTGCTTGGTACGGTCGAGGTCCCCGGCGGCTTTCGTTTCAAACCGCCCTACCCCAAACCGGTTGAGGCGCATCCAACCCCGCATGGCGACCGTCGCCCGGGCCGCCCGCTGGAAGGCCCGCATCTGGGCTTCCCGCGTGGTCCCGAAGACCTACTGCTTGACGAGTGCGGCACTCCCCAGCGTATCGACAAGGCCTTTACCTGGGAAAATCCGATGTCGGCCCACGGGCTGATGCATATGGTAATCTCAAATGCCGCCGCGGGTGATCCCTACAAGATCGACACGCTGTTCATGTACATGGCGAATATGTCGTGGAACTCCTCCATGAACACCAAAGGTGTGATGGAGATGCTCACGGCCAAGACAGAAGACGGCAAATATGTCATCCCGAACATCATCTATTCCGATGCCTATTCTTCGGAAATGGTGGCCTATGCCGACCTGATCCTGCCTGACACAACCTATCTGGAACGGCACGATTGTATCTCTCTGCTGGATCGTCCAATCTGCGAAGCGGACGCCGCTGCCGATGCGATCCGCTGGCCGGTGATCGAGCCTGACCGCGATGTGCGCGGCTTCCAATCCGTACTGATCGAACTGGCCAACCGGATGAGCCTGCCGGGCTTTACCAATGAAGACGGCACGCCCAAGTGGAAAGACTACGCAGACTATATCGTAAATCACCAGCGCAAGCCCGGCATCGGCCCATTGGCGGGATTCCGGGGCGAAGATGGCGACAAGGAAGGACGTGGAGAAGTCAATCCCGACCAGCTGAACCGCTATATCGAAAACGGTGGTTTCTACGTGGCTCATATCCCCGAAGGGGCCGATTACTACAAACCATGGAACGCGGCCTATCAGGATTGGGCCGTGGGCATGGGCCTTTATGACAGCCCACAACCTTACTTGTTCCAATTGTACTCTGAACCAATGCGCAAGTTCCAACTTGCCGCCGAAGGGCACGGAGATCGCCAGCCGCCGGATCACCTGCGCGAGCGGATCAAAGACATGATGGACCCGCTGCCGATCTGGTATGAAACCGACCAGCAAGGTAACGAAGGCTACACCATCAACGCTCTGACCCAACGCCCGATGGCGATGTATCACAGCTGGGGCACCCAGAACGCGTGGCTGCGGCAACTGCACGGGCGCAACCCGCTTTATGTTCCAACCAAACTGATGCGCGAACATGGGCTGCAGGATGGCGACTGGGCCAAAGTCAGCTCTCCACACGGGGAAATCACGGTGCCAGTCATGGAGATGGCCGCGCTCAACGACAACACCGTCTGGACCTGGAACGCCATCGGCAAACGCAAGGGCGCCTGGGCCCTACAGGACGACGCCCCCGAAGCCACCAAAGGCTTTCTGTTGAACCACCTGATCCACGAACTCCTGCCGCCAAAGGGAGACGGTATGCGATGGGCCAACTCTGACCCTGTAACAGGACAAGCCGCCTGGTTCGACCTCAAGGTCAAAATCGAAAAGGCCGACCCACCATCAGACTCAGAAAGCCAACCCGAATTCGCCTCGATTCAATCCCCGGTTGGCACCGGTCCAAAGGATATCGCATGGAAGGTTGGAAAATGACCCGATCCATTCTTCATCTGGCTAAAAATATCCCGGGGTCTGGTGCAGAACCCCAGCCCACCCTCACTACCAAAGCGGAGGCAAGGCAGGCATGACCCAGCTCCCCAAATCCACCGAACGCAAGATGGGTCTGGTCATCGACCTGGATACCTGTGTGGGCTGCCACGCCTGCGTGATTTCCTGCAAAGGTTGGAACACCGAAAATTACGGCGCGCCCCTGTCGGATCAGGACGCCTATGGGGCCGACCCGTCCGGCACCTTCCTGAATCGTGTGCATTCTTACGAGGTGCAACCGGAACAAGGTACAGCTCAGCTGATCCATTTCCCAAAATCCTGCCTGCATTGCGAGGACGCACCCTGCGTCACCGTCTGCCCCACCGGAGCGAGCTATAAGCGAGTCGAAGACGGGATCGTATTGGTCAATGAAAGCGATTGCATCGGCTGCGGCTTGTGCGCCTGGTCCTGCCCTTATGGCGCGCGCGAGATGGACATGGCCGAAGGGGTGATGAAGAAATGCACCCTCTGCGTTGATCGCATCTACAACGAAAACCTGCCCGAGGTAGACCGCGTGCCTTCATGTGTGCGCACCTGCCCGGCCGGTGCCCGCCATTTCGGCGACCTCGGCGATCCGGACAGCGATGTCAGCAAACTGGTGGCCGAGCGAGACGGCATGGACCTGATGCCAGAAATGGGCACCAAACCGGTTAACAAATACCTGCCACCCCGACCCAAAGATCAGATCGAGGAGCAGATCGATATTCTCGCCCCGCTCCTGGCCCCCATCGCGGAAGAGCCCAAGGGGTTCCTCGGCTGGCTCGACAAAACACTGGAGAAGCTCTGATGCATCCGGCCCCTTCCGTCATCATCTTTACCACCTTGTCAGGTCTGGGCTTTGGTCTGCTTGTCTTTCTGGGTCTTGGCATGCCCGAAGTCACTGGCTGGGTTGCGTTTGTGTTCTTTGCGATCGCCTATGCCTTGGCCGTCGGCGGCCTGATGGCGTCGACCTTTCACCTTGGCCACCCGGAACGCGCGATGAAAGCCTTCACGCAATGGCGCTCAAGCTGGCTCAGCCGGGAAGGTTGGTGCGCGGTTATCGCCCTGATCGTTATGGGGTTCTATGCCATCGGCGCTGTGTTTCTTGGGCAGCATTGGGGCGCACTCGGGTTGCTGGGCGCGCTGTTTTCGCTTGCGACGGTGTTTACGACATCAATGATCTACACACAGCTCAAGACGATCCCACGCTGGAACTTGAAGCTGACACCGGCGATGTTCCTGAGCTTTAGCTTGGCTGGGGGGGCGCTGCTGGCTGGCCAGACGTCTATCGCCATACCATTGCTGTTGATCGCTGCGTTGGTCCAGATTCTGTACTGGCATCAAGGTGACAGCGCGCTCGCAAACTCCGGAACCGATCTGGGCACCGCAACCGGATTGGGTACGCGCGGAACCGTGCGTGCGTTTGAGCCACCGCATACAGGCACCAACTACCTGCTGCGGGAATTCGTCCATGTGGTGGGGCGTAAACATGCACAAAAGCTGCGGATGATCGCGTTTGCGCTGGGCTTTGTCTTACCTCTGCTTCTGCTGATTCTACCGGTCGGAGGTTTGGCATTAAAGCACCTTTTTGCGCTGCTGGCCGTGATCTCACATCTGGCGGGCGTTGCCACGTCGCGCTGGTTGTTCTTTGCCCAAGCCGAGCATGTGGTCGGATTGTACTATGGCAAGCGATAGGTAGGGGGGCCAGATGAAGTTTGGATCCGGGCTGAAATGGAAAGGGCGGCGCTCGGGGATCGAGGCCGCCCTTTTTACTTGGACTTGCTTAGGCTCAGATCAGACCGGCATGGGCCATAGCTGCGTCAATGGCGGCTTTGGTGCTGTCTTCCAATGTGGTCAGCGGCAGGCGCACCTCAGCGCTGCAGCGGCCCAATCTGCTAAGCGCGTATTTAGCACCTACAAGGCCGGGCTCGATAAAAAGGGCCTCGTGCAAGGGCATCAACCGATCCTGATAGGCCAATGCCTTGGCATAGTCGCCTGACAATGTCGCTTGCTGGAATTCAGCGCAGAGTTTCGGGGCCACATTGGCCGTGACCGAGATACACCCGACACCGCCATGGGCGTTGAAGCCCAAAGCCGTCGCATCTTCACCTGACAGTTGGCAGAAGTCAGCGCTGCAGCTTGCACGCTGTTGGCTGACCCGCGCCAAATCGCCGGTTGCGTCTTTTACCCCGACAATACGCGGCAGCTTGGCTAGCTCACCCATAGTGGCGGGCGTCATGTCGATGATCGAGCGACCAGGGATGTTGTAGATGATGATCGGAATGTCGGCACAGTCGTGCAACGCGGCAAAGTGTTCGAACAACCCACGCTGAGTCGGCTTGTTATAGTAGGGCGTCACGACAAGTGCTGCATCCGCGCCGACCTTCTTGGCAAACTGAACAAAGCGTACTGCTTCAACGGTGTTGTTCGATCCGGCACCGGCAATCACCGGCACGCGACCTGCGGCGGCTTTGACCACCTCTTCCACAACCGTCTCATGTTCATCATGGCTGAGGGTCGGGCTTTCCCCTGTGGTGCCCACGGGGACCAGCCCGGTCGAGCCAGCTTCGATCTGCCATTCGAGCAGGTGTTTGAGCGTATCCAAGTCCAACGCGCCGTTTGTGAACGGGGTGACGAGGGCGGGCATAGAGCCTTTGAACATGACACGCTCCTTAAGGTGCAGTTTCCGTGTTTTTTGCACCGCGGGCCATCACGATTTAGGCTTTGTGAGTTGATCCCGGCGGCGCAAGGTTTATCCTCACAGGCTCTATCCTTGGTTGGTTGGGAAATGCAAGGCATGACACGCGTTCTGGGCCTGATGATGGCCGTGATTCTGTATTCCGCTTTATCGCCACAGGCCGTGCGGGCGGATGCCGCTGCCGATTTGCGTGCCGGGTTAAGCGAGATGCGCAAGGGTGACTGGAACGAGGCACTGCGCGTCTCAGGGCAGCGCGGATCGGTGTCGCGCGATATCATCGTGTGGGAATGGTTGCGGCAGGGCTTTGGCAGCTCAGGCGATGTGCTGGTGTTTCTGGATCGCCGTCCGGACTGGCCCGGGCTGGCCTGGCTGCGTCGCAAAAGCGAGCCGTCTTTTACCGGCGCAGACCCAGATCGCGTCTTGAAATTCTACGCGGATACGCCGCCGCAAACGGCGGAGGGTGCGTTGAACTATGCCATTGCTCTGATGGCAAAAGGACAACAGGGTGAGGCACAGGCGGATATCGTCACAGCGTGGCGCACTATGCCCATGGGCGCGGGGTTACAGAAAGACTACGTCGAGAATTTTGGCAAGCTGCTGAAACCCCATCACGCAGCGCGGTTGGACCGGATGTTATGGGATGGCCATCTGGTGAGTGCATCCCAGATGTTACCACTGGTGGGCGCGGATGATCGCAAACTGGCCGAGGCGCGGATCGCGTTGCAAAAACGCCAGCCGGGGGTCGATACCAAGGTGGCGGCTGTTCCTAAATCGGTCGCGGATGCCCCCGGCCTTGCCTTCGACCGTTTCGTTTGGCGCGATAAGAAAGAGCTGGACGAAAGTGCTGTTGATCTGATGCTGGCCCGATCTACCAGCCCCGAAGCCTTGGGCGAGCCTGACAAATGGGGCGAAGGACGGCGTAGGCTCGCAAGGCTGGAAATGCGGCAAGGCCGACCGGCGCGAGCCTATAGGGTTGCCTCGACCCACCATATGACGCCCGAAATGGGCTATGCCTATGCTGATCTGGAATGGTTGTCCGGATTCCTGGCTTTGCGCAGGCTGAACGATCCGGCCACGGCTGTGCGTCATTTCCAGAATTTCTCGGACGCGGTGCAATCCCCGATCTCTAAAGGTCGCGGGGGATATTGGCTGGGCCGCGCCTATGCCGCACAAGGTGAGGCGGAAAAGGCCTATGAGGCTTATGCCATCGGGGCGGACAATCAGACCTCGTTCTATGGGCTATTGGCAGCCGAACAGATCGGACGCCCGTTTGATCCGGAACTGGCGACACCCCGCCGTGCGCCGCATTGGCGGCAGGCCGATTTCACCAATTCCAGCGTTCTGGAGGCCGGGCTGCTGCTGTTGAAAGCGGGCGAGGATAATCTGTCCGAGCGGTTTCTGACACATCTGGTCGAAAGTCTCGATCCGGTGCAGGCAGCACAGCTGGGCGATCTCGCGATTGAGCTGAACGAACCGCATCTGGCGGTCATGATTGCCAAACGGGCAGCCACCGCCGGAACGGTTCTCCCTGCGGCCTACTATCCGGTGCACCCTGTGGCCGATATGGGCCTGCCCATGGCGAAGGAAATGACACTGGCGATCGCACGACGCGAAAGCGAGTTTGATCCGGTTGTGATCAGCGGTGCAGGCGCGCGCGGTCTGATGCAGGTGATGCCAGCCACGGCAAAACTGGTGGCGCAGGAGCTAGGTATCCTCAGCGGTCATCAGACCGGACGCTTGACCTCAGACTGGCAGTATAACGCCAAGCTCGGGGCCAACTACCTGTCAGGGCTGGCAGCTGATTTCAACGGCAACGTAGTCATGATGGCGGCCGGCTACAATGCGGGGCCACGGCGGCCCATTTCTTGGATGGAACGCTATGGCGACCCGCGCCGGGGGCAGGTTGATGTGGTCGATTGGATCGAGACCATCCCCTTTAGCGAAACCCGCAACTATGTGATGCGCGTGGCAGAAAGCCTTCCGGTTTACCGCGCGCGTCTGGGCCAACCAGCCCTGCCAATCCCCTTTTCGCAGGAGTTGACCGGCTCAACCCTGGCTGCGTTCGCGCCATAGGGTGAAAAGGCCCGCGGCCACAACAACTGCCGCCCCGACAACCACCTCGGGGCGCAGTACTTCACCAAAGACCGAAATGCCCAGGATCGCGCTCCAGACCAGGTGGAAATAGGCAAAGGGTTGAACGGCGCTTGCCTCGGCCATCTCATAGCACTTGATCAGCAGCCAATGCCCAAGCGCCCCGCTGACGCACAACACCGCCATCCAGCCCCAATCGCCTTGGGCCATGGGTTCCCAGAACCACATGCCAACAAATGTCATGGCGACCGCACCGGACACGCCGGTCCAGAAAAAGCTTGTGGCCGTGCTGTCCTGACGCGCGGCATAGCGGGTCAGCAAGCCGTAAAGCGCGAACATCAGGGCTGAGATCAACGGAATGATGGCCCAAGGATTAAAGACTCCGACCCCCGGCTGCAGGATGATCAGAACACCAACGCAGCCCACACCAATCGCCGTCCACCTACGCCATCCGACCCGTTCGCCCAACACCGGGCCGCTCAGTGCCGCAACAAGCAGCGGATAGCAGATAAAAACTGCCATGCTGTCGATCAGACCCAGAATGGTAAAGCTGAATACGGCAACGCAGATTTCAGCCGCCAGCAAGACGCCCCGAAAGATCTGCAATCCGAGTTGGTTGGTTCGTGTCGTTGCTCTCAATCCTCCGGGCGCGCGCGCAGCCAAGGCAATCACGAAGGCAGCGAAGAACCAATAGCGGATCATCACAACCATGTACGTATTATAGGACTCGGCCAGATGGCGAGAGATTCCGTCCTGCAAGGCAAAGACGATTGTCGCGCCAATCATCAACGCAACACCCGCACGCGTGTTGTTCTGCTGCGTCATGCTTTGACCGCCCGTGTCATATGGCGTTTGCGGCCATAGCCGGGGGTTCTGGTCACTTGGAATCCCGCCTCTTCCAATCCGCGCCGCACGAAACCGGCGGCGGTATAGGTGGCCGCCGTACCCCCTTGAACCGTGTGATCTGCGACCTGCTGCATCAGGTCTGCACCCCAAAGCTGGGGGTTCTTGGCGGGTGAGAACCCGTCCAGGAACCAAGCATCTGCCTGCCCCTGCCAATTCTGTAATGTCTGGCGTGCGTCGCCTTCGATGACAGTTAGCGCCAGCGTATCGAGAACGCACTGTTTCCCTGTCCACTTCTCCAGAAATCGATCCACCCATGGCGCCAATTCAGGGAATGCAGCCAAAGCGCGCCGCATATCCGCCGTATCCATTGGAAAGGCTTCGAAGCTGGTGAACTGCAGCGGGGTCGTTTGGCCAACCTGTTCCCATGCAGACCACGCGGTGAGCATATTCAGCCCGGTGCCGAAGCCCAGCTCTGCAATGTGAAAACCGGGGGCAAATCGCGCAGTCAGGTCGTTGCCCTCAAGAAAAACATGCCGCGTCTCCTCAACCCCGTTTTGCAACGAGTAGTAAGGGTCGTCGAAGCGATCCGAGACGGGTATCTGATCCTCGGTCCACGTGACCTCGGCGCGCTGGTCTGCCATCGGGGAATCCTGTAGCTAAGCGGCGCGACACTGAACAAGGAAAAGGAGTTTGGCAATGGTCGATGTGACCGTCAAAGGCGCCGGGATTTTCGGCTTGTCGATCGCCTGGACCTGCGCGCAGCGCGGCGCGAAGGTGCGCATCATCGACCCCTTTGGGCCGGGCGCTGGCTCCAGCGGCGGTCTGGTCGGCGCTTTGGCCCCGCATGTGCCTGAAAACTGGAACGCCAAGAAGGCCTTTCAGTTCGACAGCCTGATCATGGCCGAACCGTTCTGGGCTCAGGTCGAGGCCGTCGGCGGTGTCTCTGCCGGGTACGGGCGTTTAGGTCGCATCCAGCCGATTGCCGACCCGCGCAGCCTCGATCTGGCGCGCGCGCGTGAACACACCGCGCAAGAGCTGTGGCAAGGCCGTGCCGAATGGCGGGTAATCGAGGTGGCCGAGGCCGGATCATGGTGCCCGCCCAGCCCGACCGGCTGCGTCATCCATGACACGCTAACCGCCCGGATGCACCCGCGCCGCGCCTGTGCTGCACTGGTCGCGGCTTTGGCGCTTATGGGGGTAAAGGTGGTCACTGACGCACCCGATGCAGGTCGGGTTGTACACGCCACCGGACTGGCCGGTCTGAAAGAGCTAAACGAAGCCTACGGCAAAACTGTCGGCAATGGCGTGAAAGGTCAGGCGGCGCTATTGCGGTTTGATGCGGGCGCGGTACCGCAACTGTTTGCAGATGCGATCCATATCGTTCCCCATGCCGACGGGACGCTGGCCATCGGCTCGACCTCGGAACGCGACTATGACGATCCCGCCAGCACCGACAGCGCGCTGGACGATGTGATCGAGCGTGCGATGCAGGCGGTTCCGCTGCTGCACGGGGCCGAGGTCATCGAGCGTTGGGCGGGTGTCCGCCCTCGCAGCAAAAGCCGCGCGCCGATGCTGGGCGAACACCCTCTGCACAAAGGTCAGTTCATCGCCAATGGCGGATTCAAGATCGGTTTCGGCATGGCCCCGAAAATTGCCGAGGTCATGGCCGACCTGATGCTGGATGGGCGTGATACGGTCCCGGACGATTTCCGGCCCGAAGCCTCGCTTTGACCCGGCTCTATGCGCTCAGGTTCCGCAGCTTCTGCATCAAGGTCCCCAGCGTCTGCTCATAGCGCGCACTGGTCAGCCTGCCCTGGTCATCAAACTCGTTCGAGCTGTTGGCCAGGTGGATTTCCGGGCCCTGCAAAATCAGCGGCTGGAACGGGACCATATAGGCCCGCAGGATCATCTGGGCCCGTTCACCCCCTGCACGACCCGCAGCGGCCGACATAACCGCAACAGGCTTGTCGGCCCATGGGTTGCCTTCGGTCCGGCTGACCCAGTCCAGCGCATTTTTCAGAACACCAGAGGGACCCTTGTTGTATTCCGGGGTCGAGATGATCACCGCATCTGCCTGCTCGATCTGAGCCCGCAGTGTTTGAACAACGGCAGGAATACCCTCGCCTTCCTCAAGATCGCCATCATAAAGCGGCAGGTTCAGGTCGGCCTCGACAAACTCGGCGGGATCAAAAAGCCGAGCAGCCTCACGCAGCAATTTGCGGTTGGTTGCGCTTTGGCGCAGGGACCCAGACAGGCCCAGTAGGATCGGTTTGGACATCAGGGGAAACTCCGTTTCGTTGTTTCCCCATAGTTAGACCGGGACAAGCGCGATCCAAACCCCATTCCGTGCACAGGCCCTGCGCGATCAGGCGTTTCCGCTGGGAACGATCACGATTTCAACCCGGCGGTTCTGCGCTTTGCCCGCCGGTGTCAGGTTCGACGCAACAGGATTGTTTTCACCCTGCCCGATGGTTGTGATGCGGTTGAAGCCGACGCCGTTGGCTTGCAGAATGTCCGCGACCGCATTCGCACGACGGACCGAGAGGCCCTGATTGTACGCGGCATCGCCATCGCTATCGGTATGGCCGATGATCTGCACATTCGAGTTCGGGTAGTTCACAAGGTTCTGACCGACCTTCACCAGGTCCGAGCGCAAGGCCGGGCGCACAGTGGCGCTGTCAGTGTCAAAGGTAATGTCGTTTGGCACGGTTACGATCAGGCGATCCCCGGCATTCACAATTGTGATGCCATCGTTGGCCAGCTGCTGGCGCAGTTCGGCTGCCTGACGGTCAAGCTGATTGCCGATCAGGCCGCCACCCGCCGCACCAATTGCACCGCCCGCCAACGCGCCCAGTAACGGGTCCGAGTCATTGGCAATGGCCCCGACCCCTGCCCCGACCAGACCGCCAATAAGCGCACCTTGTTTGGCATTCTGGTTAGGATCACCGGGCGCATTCAACGTACCCGGATCGGTACATGCTGCCAGCGCCAGGGCCGAGCCCAGCCCAGTTGCCACAAAAAACTTGGAAATCGTCATGATATCACCTTCTGCTCCGGCCCCCGGTTTGTTCGGGTTTGCCTTGTTCAGCCCGTTATATCATGGGGACTAGGTAAAGGCTCAAGCAACAATGCGGTGAAGTCGGCGAATACCTGCCCAAACCCTCCGATCAGGCGGTTTCAACATGGCTGTCCCAACGGGTCTGTTCCTGCCAGAGAGTACGGAGGGATTCGCCCTGCCCGCAAAAGCTCTCGTCTATGCTTTCACTGGCCCAGATACGATCCGTTCGAAAATGACGAAACCCACTGCGCAGCTCGCACCAGGCGGCCAGTATCGTGCATTCGATATGGTAGATCAACGCGACGGGGCGGACGACGCGAATGGTGCGTTCCTCTGCCCCATTCACATAGGTGATGCGGATTTTCTGTTCGCTGCGAATGGCCTCTCGATAGTTGGCAACCGGCACGCAGCCTTTGGCCGGATCATCCGGCGGCGTTCCCCAGGTCGACACTTGCAGCCAACGCCGTGGCGTGTCGTGCAGCGCGTCAATCTTGCGGCAGATTCGGCGGGCGGCTTCCTGCAACTCACTGTCGCCGGTGCGCGCCAAAAGCGACAGCCCCACCCAAAGGGCCTCAACCTCTTCCGCATCGAAATTCAGCGGCGGCAGATCATACCCCCGGCGCATCAGATACCCGATCCCCGCCTCTCCTTCGATGGGGATGCGCTGCGCCTGCAGTGCCGCGATATCGCGGTAAACTGTGCGCGCCGAGACTTCGAGCTTGGCCGCCAATGCTTCGGCCGTGACCGGCGCGTCAGCCGCACGCAATATCTGGATGATTTCGAACAATCGGGTCGAACGGCGCATTTTTTCTCCCTCAACGCTACTGACACACTAGCACGCCCCACTGACAAGGGGGTGTCAGGAGTGATGGGCGAAGCTGGAACAGTCCCTAAAAAGGAGTGATGGCATGCCCTATCTCGACAACCACGTCATGATGACCCTGAAACTTGGCCGCTGGTCACAGGACCACACGTTGCGCGCCTTTGAGATTGAACGTGAACTTGCAGAGGCAAGACTGCCTTGCCAAGCCAGAACAAGAAAGCGTAGGCGCCGTTTCTCATTGGGTAATCTGAAAATGCTGTGGACCAATACAGCCTGAATTCAGAAATCCGCCGGTGCCCTGAATTTCATGGAAACCCCGCCTTCGGGGTTTTTCAGACGCAGTTCTTCGGAGTGCAACATCAGGCGCGGGAAATCGCGCGCAGGGCCTTCGGCATAAAACGGGTCACCCAATATCGGGTGGCCCATCGCCAGCATATGAACTCGCAGCTGGTGTGACCGCCCGGTCTTGGGAAACAGGCGCATACGGGTGCTGTCACCCTCATGTTTCACGACCCGCCAGTCGGTCACGGCTGGTTTGCCGGTCTCATGACATACCATCTGACGCGGGCGGTTGGGCCAGTCGACGATCAGCGGCAGATCAACGGTTCCAGTTTTATCTTTGACCCGCCCCCAAACGCGCGCAACATAGGTTTTTCGCGTCTGACGTTTCTCGAACTGCATGCTCAGATGCCGTTGCGCATGAGGGGTCTGGGCGAACACCATAATGCCCGAGGTGTCCCGATCCAGCCGATGCACCAGCAAGGCCTGCGGAAACGCAGCCTGCACACGGGTCAACAAACAATCCGCCAGATGATCACCCTTGCCCGGAACCGACAGCAGCCCCGAAGGTTTGTTGACCACGATCAACTGCGCATCTTCATGCAGCACATCCAGCGGTGTATTTGGGGGATCATAGGCCTCGGTCATGCGCGCCTGCCTAACGCAGGGCGCACCCTACCGCAACGTCGTCCTTGCGTGCCACAGGGTGTTCGTGAACCCTTGGACCCAGCAAGGGAGAGAGGCCATGCATACAACAATCGAACACATGCAACAGGTTGTCGCCAAAGGTGATGACGCGCAGATCCGCCCGCTTTTGGCCGAAGACGTCCGCTTTATGCCCCCGACCTATTTCAGCACATGGACAGGACGAGAGCCCGTCGCGGCTGTTCTGGGCCACGTGGGGCAGGTATTTTCCGACTTTCGATATCGACGGATCATGGGCAGTGGCTGCGATTGGGCATTGGAATTTCAATGCAAGGTCGGCGATCTGGACGCGGTTGGCGTGGATCTGATCACGCTGAACGATGACGGCCTGATACAGGAATTCGAGGTTGTCATGCGCCCCTACAAAACCATCGGCGCCCTGCGCGAGGCGATGATGGCCCGCGTCACCCGCGATCCGCGCTTTCTGGACTTCAAATCCGCACTCAGCTGACATGCCAGTCCCGATTGCCTCCGATCAGATCGTCCGCGTGCCATTGGCCCCGGTTCTTGCACTACAGGGTCTGGCGGTGCGCCGCAGAGTTCAAATGCTGCCGGAACCCGCTGGCCCGCGCCAGGGGCAAATCGGTCGTGGGCCCCGGCTGCGCCTGTTGATCACAGGTGACAGTTCTGCCGCAGGCGTCGGCGCAGGCAGGCAAGATCAGGCCCTTTCCGGCCATTTGCTGCATCACCTGTCCAAGCGTCACGCGGTCGAATGGCGGCTAGAGGCCACCACCGGGCATACAACTCAGGACACGCTGAACAGGCTGTCGCAGCTAGGCGGCACATATGACGCTGTTGTCACTGCACTAGGGGTGAATGATGTGACCCGTGGTGTCACGCTAAAACGTTTCATCGAACGCCAGACCCAATTGGCGACCCTGCTGACGCAGAAGTTTGGCGCATGTCGAGTCGTGGTTACAGCCGTCCCCCAAATGAACCGGTTTCCTGCTCTGCCGCAGCCTCTGGCATGGGTTCTGGGCCAGCAATCCGCGCGACTGGACCAGGGTTTGCAACGAGTGGCAGCTGCGCATCCCGAACTCAGCCATCTGAAACTGGATCTACCTGACGATCACGCCCTGGTCGCACCCGACGGCTATCATCCCAGCCCCAAGACCTATGCGATCTGGGCTGAAAGCGCAGCGAAACTTTTGCTTCAAACCTGACTTCGTGCCTGTCGGATCATCGGAATCGAATAGACAATCAGTGCCGCCCAGATCAACGGAAACGCAATCATCCGGCCACGATCAATCTGCTCTCCGAACAATGTGATCGCAGTGATGAAAATCATTGTGGGCGCGATGTATTGCAGAATACCCATTGTCGATAGTCGCACCAGCTTGGCCCCGTTGGCGTAGACCAACAGAGGCACAGCGGTCACAATACCTGCGCAAGACAAGAGCAGAGTGTCAGACGCAACAACTCCGAAATGGCCAGTGCCTTGCACACCCAGCAATGTCACATAAGCCAGCGCTGGGATCAGCAGGATAAGCACTTCTAGCAGAAACCCCTGATTGGGACCAATGGGCAGAGAGCGTTTGAAAAAGGCATAAAAGCCCCAGCTGACCATCAAACCCAATGCGGCCCAAGGCAGCCGCCCGGCTTCGAACACCAAAACCAGAACACCCAGCGCGGCCAGACCAACCGCAACGAGCTGCGTACGGGTCAGTGGCTCGCGCAGCAATATCGCGCCCAGAGCGATGCTGAACAGCGGATTGATATAGTACCCCAGCGCGGCGTCCAGCGCATGCCCGGTTGAAATCGCCCAAACGTAAATCGCCCAGTTCACTGAAATCAGCGCAGCCGTGACCGCCGCCATCCCCAGCATCTTAGGATTACCAAGGGCTGCTTTCAGATCCCCAGTACGCCCCAGAAGGATCAACAACAGGCCCGCAACCGGCACCGACCAGATCACACGATGCGCAACCACTTCGACCGGACCAATATGATCCATCGCTTTCATGTAAAGCGGCAGGAAACCCCAAAGAACATAAGCCGTAACCGCAAGCACCAACCCCTTTGGTGTATCTACATTCTGTGGTGAAGAGGGTGTGCGTGACACGACAAATCTCCGGTTGATACCAGACCGGTGTACGGCAATTGCTAAGCAGTTGAAAACTCCGAAATCGGTGAAGCCCAACATAACGAATAGTGATGGGTCAATGTCTGACCCTATGCACAATTCAGTTCAAATTCTGCGAGGCTCTGTCTCGCGCTCCGAGATGTCTTTAGCCAGATGAATTCAGGATCCCGTGCTTCATCTGGCCCGAAATATCTCGGGGGAGGTGCCCGAAGGGCGCCGGGGGCAGAGCCCCCTGATCCGTCTCAGACTTTGACGCGTTCGGATTTGGGATCATACATTGGCTTCAAGGACGCTTCGGCTTTGACTTTCACGCCACAGACATCGATCTCGTAGGTCGAGGCCAAAACATCGGCGGCTTTCTCACCTTCGCAAGGAACATAGCCCATGCCGATGGCACCGCCCAACGTATGGCCGTAGTTACCCGAGCTCAGATAGCCGACATATTCGCCATCCCGCACAATCGGTTCGTTATGGAACAGGAGCGGTTCGGGATCGGTCAGTTTGAACTGTACCAGACGGCTTTGAGGCCCATTTTCTTTGCGTGTGATCACGGCCTCACGGCCAATGAAATCAAAGCCCTTGTCAACCTTGACGGCAAAGCCTAGCCCCGCATCGACCACGTGATCTTCGCAGGTAATGTCATGACCAAAATGACGGAAACCTTTTTCAATCCGGCAGCTGTCCATCATGTGCATGCCGCACAGCTTCAGCCCCATGTTTTGCCCGGCGTCATGTAGCGTTTCGAACACATGGCCGGCCATGTCTGAGGAGACATAGATCTCCCAACCAAGCTCACCCACATAGGTCACGCGATGGGCACGGGCCAGGCCCATGCCGATTTCGATGTTCTGCGCGGTACCAAAAGGGTTGGTCTCGTTTGTGAAATCCGCCGGAGAGACCTTTTCCAGCAGCGCGCGCGCGTTCGGGCCCATCACGGCCAGTACACCTTCGCCCGCTGTGACATCCGTGATGACCACGTTGAAGTTACCCGCATGGCGCAGCATCCAGGTCTGATCAGCCAGGCGGGTCGCCGCCGGGGTGACCACCAGATAGGCGGTCTCGGTGAGGCGGGTAACTGTCACGTCGGCCTCGATCCCACCCGCTCGGTTCAGGAACTGGGTGTAGACGATCTTGCCATTGGCGACCGCGTAATCGCCGCCGCCGATATAGTTCATGAACTTTTCGGCATCCGGCCCTTCAACGCGAATTTTGCCGAAGGAAGACATGTCATACATGCCGACATTTTCGCGCACGGCCCGGTGTTCGGCGGCAGAGTTTTCGAACCAATTTTGACGTTTCCAGCTGTATTGATATTCGCGTTCCTGCCCGTCATTGGCAAACCAATTGGCGCGTTCCCAACCCGCCAATTCGCCGAAAACGGCCCCTTGTTCCTTCAGTTGATGATGGAACGGCGTCCGGCGCACACCGCGCGCGGTGGCCTTTTGGCGATAGGGATAGTGGTCAGCGTAAAGCAGGCCCAATGTCTCTTTCGAGCGTTCGAACAGGTATTGCTTGTTGCCCTGAAACGGCTGCATCCGGCTGATGTCCACGTCGCCCAGATCGAACGGCTTTTCGCCACTGTCCATCCATTCGGCCAGCGCCATGCCTGCGCCACCAGCGGATTGAATTCCAATCGAGTTGAACCCGGCGGCCACCCAGACGTTATCCATCTCAGGCGCGAGACCCAGATGATATGCGTCGTCCGGCGTGAACGATTCCGGGCCGTTAAAGAAGGTATGTATACCTGCCTCGGCCAGCATCGGCATGCGTTCACAGGCAGCTTCAAGAATCGGCTCGAAATGGTCGAAATCTTCGGGCAGTTGATCGAACTCGAAACTGTCTGGGATGCCGTTCATGGCCCAGGGCTTGGCGTTGGGCTCAAACGCGCCCAACATCATCTTGCCTGCGTCTTCTTTGTAATAGGCGCATTCATCCGGTACGCGCAGAACCGGCAACGGGGTTAGACCTTCGATGGGTTCCGAAACGATGTAGAAATGCTCACACGCATGCAGCGGTACATTCACGCCCGCCATGCGGCCAACCTCATGCCCCCACATGCCAGCACAGTTGACCACCATATCACATTCGATGTGGCCCGATGCACTGCCATCATCTGCCAACCAGTCTACGCCGGTGACGGTGCGGCCCTGTTGGACGATATCGGTGACCTTCACCCGCTCCTTGACGATCCCGCCCCGCTGCCGCGCGCCCTTGGCCAAAGCCAACGCGATGTTCGCCGGATCGCCCTGCCCATCGAGCGGCAGATAAACAGCACCTTTGACACCATCGAGGTTCAGGTGCGGATACATCTCATGCACGCGCTCGTTTGAGATTTGCTCGACTTCGACCCCAAAAGCGCGGGCCATGGCGGCTTGACGGTAAATCTCTTCTTTACGTTCTTCGGTCAGCGCCACTGTGATCGAACCGACCCGCTTGAACCCGGTGGCAACGCCGGTTTCTTCCTCTAGCGCGCCGTAAAGCTCCTGACTGTATTTCGCCAGCTTGGTCATGTTGGCCGTCGCACGCAGCTGCGCAATCAGACCCGCCGCGTGCCATGTGGTGCCGCTGGTCAGCTGTTTGCGCTCAAGCAAGACAACATCTTTCCAGCCCTTCTTGGTCAGATGATAGGCAACCGAGCATCCGATGACACCGCCACCGATGATGACCACTTGGGCTTTGCTGGGCAGATCAACCATTGTGCAGACTCCGCTTTGTCAGGTTTTTTTATAAATGACACGAAAGATCGACAGAAAACCCATCAAAAACGTCAGCGTATCTGCAAAAATCACCTCTGGGCGATTTGCCTCTTCTGGCGCCGCATCGCGAAAGGCGTGACCCCGAAAAAGCTTCGGTAGACCGACGAGAACCCGTTTGGAAAGCCGCAGGCAAGGCCGATCTCGCGCACGCTCATGGTTGTGTTCAGCAACAGGTTGTTGGCCTTGGCCAGCCGCATTTCGCGGTAAAACCCATTGGGCGTGGTGCCGAAGAAGGCTTTGAATTTCCGTTCCAGCGACCGGTTCGACAAGCCCAGCAGGTCTACGATCTCATGAATGGGCAGCGGTTCTTCGATGTTTGCCTGCATCAGTTTGATACATTGATCCAGCTTGAGGTCCCCGGTCGCCGTGGTCTTGGCACCAGAAAACGGCTGCAAGGACGAAAAATCGCGGATGTTTTCGTGCAGCATTATATCGGCAACCGTCATTTGCACAGCGCCCGAGATGTGGCGCCCGATCACCGCCAGCGCGATATCGGTCGTCGCCCCCATACCGGCGCAGGTCACCACCGCGCCACGTTCGGTTGCGATCGACAGTTTAGCCTCAAACCCTGCACCACGTTCACGCAGAAAAGATGCGTTTTCCCAATGCGTTGCCAAATCGGCTGTGCCCTGTTCGTCAATGTAACGGCTGGCGGCTTCGGCCAACAGGAATACCTGTGCACCGCGATAGGTATAGTCCGAGACGACACGACCCAGCGACAGGTCTGGCTGATCCGGGTTGGTATTGCCTATGACAAAAAGATACGCCGCTGTCGGGTTGGGCAAAACGGCTTTGGTCTCAACGGTTGCGTCGCTGCTGCTGGCAACCGGCCCTCCACGCAGGGATCGGTAGCTGAACGAAAATCGGGGAGACGGGCAGACCCGGTTGGCAATGCGCAGCACATCAACCAAGGAGGCCAGTTCCAGCAGCACATAACCCGGCGCGACCAGTATGTCGAAATGGACAAGATCACCGCCTTGATCGGCAGAGGCTGAAACGGGTGTATCTGTCATTCAGCCCCGCACATGTCTCAGACGATCTGATGACCGGCAGATTTAAGGCGCCGTGCTAGTGCTTCGATATGGTCCGGGCCGATCTCACAGCATCCGCCGACTATCGTTGCACCTTGATTGACCCAAGCCATCACGTGATCGGCATAGGCCTCGGGGCCCAGATCATGGCGCTGTTCCAGCGCATCTACAGTCGGGGCGTCTTTCAGGAACCCATCTGCGATATGGGTAAAACCATTGGCATAGGCCCCGAATGGCAAACCCATGCCGGACAAAACATCCAACGCCGCCGGGACGGCCTCGGGCCGGGTGCAGTTGATAAGAACGGCGTCGGGGTGATGTTCGGCGACCAGTGGGACGATATCCTGCAGCGGCTCGCCTGAGCGCAAGCGTATTCCGTCCTCATCCATCACCGACACGGCCAGCCAGACAGGCTTGCCACAGTTGGCCGTCCCGCGCAGGGCTCCTTCGGCCTCAAGAACCGAGGACACGGTTTCATGCAGGAACAGATCCACGTCATCCGCCATCAACGCGACCAGTTCGCCGAACTTTTGAGCCGCGTCATCCGGGTTGGGCATCAGGTCGGGTCGGTATGACGCCAGCAGAGGCCCCAGCGATCCAGCGACCCGCCCAACCCCGTCCGGCCGCGCGGCCTTAGCCTGGGTCACAGCGGTTTGAATCAACAACGACAGCTGATCCTCGATCCCTTCGCGCACCAGGCGCGAGCGGTGAACAGCATAGGTGTTGGTCGTGGCAACGGTTGCGCCCCGGGCAAAGTATTCGGCATGTACCTCTCGGACCAGTTCGGGATGATCGATCATCACCCGCGTTGACCACAAGGGCGTCGGGCGCTTGCCGCTGCGCTTCACTAGCTCTTGCCCGATTGAGCCATCCAACAAAGTAATCTTCGCCATACCAAACCTTCCTTACGGGATCAGCACCAGTTTCCCCGGCAGCGCTTTGGACTGAAACGCCTCTTGGGCCTTGGCGATATCCTTTAAGGGATATGTTTGGGAGATCAACGGTTTGATGTGACCGGCATTCATCAGTTCGACCAAGCGGCCAAAGACCTCGGGCGATTGATGCGTGCAGCCATGGATGGTGATATCGCGCAGATAGATATCGCGCAGGTCCGCCTGCACGATCGGGCCTGCAATTGCGCCGGATACGGCGTAGTGGCCGCCGGGTTTCAGCGCAAGGATCAGATTTGCCCATGCCGGGCCACCAACCACGTCGATCACAACATCGAACATATCGGCAGGCAGAGGCGCATCGCGGTCAAAGGTGCCGACCGCACCCTGAGATTTCACAACCTCGGCTTTGACTTCCCCGGTCACGCCCCAGACCTGCGCGCCCCGCAGATGGGCCAGTTGCACAGCGGCCAGACCTACGCCACCCGATGCGCCGGTAATCAGGACCTTGTGACCAGCGGTGACACCCGCGCGGGTCAGCAGATTCTCGGCGGTCCCAAAGGCGCAAGGTATGGCCGCGATCTCGATATCTAACAGGGGCGAAGCGGAGACGTCATAAAGATCATCCGCCTCAACCAGACAATATTGAGCAAAGGCCCCATCAATCTCGGACCCCAGCGCGATAAACCCGTGCGGGTGACCGGGGCGCGGGCGCGGCAGGTTGATCGGGCAGGTCACACGCTGCCCGGGTTTGAACCCCACATCGGAACCAACAGCTTCGACAATTCCGCACAGATCACCCCCCTGAATCCGGGGGAAAAGCAGCGCACCGCCCCAGCCCCCGGCCTGGACATCCTGATCGACGTCATCCGTAGCGCCGGTTACATCCGAAGAGTACCAGCCGACCCGTGTGTTGATATCCGTGTTATTGACCCCGGCAGCTGCAACGCGCACCAGAACCTGCCCCGGTCCGGGTGTTGGCACTGGAATATCCTCGCGCCATTCCAGCGCCTCGGGCCCACCATGGTGGGTCAGATAAACGCCGGACATTTTGGTTGGTATGGTCATAGGGATCGTCGCTCAATCTGCGTCGTCTGGATGGGGAGGAACGGGGCCCATCGGGACAATGTCGTAGCGGGCATTGAGTGCTGCCATCTTCGCTTCATCGGCAAAGTCAGCCTCACTCATATTCGCCATCTCAGCCAGGAAATCATCAAAGCCCGAAGGTTGGTAGATCATCAGCATCTTTGCGGGTGCATTGCCCGCTGTTCGGCACGCATGCGGCACACCGGGGGGCACGTGCATCGTTGTCCCTGCCCCGCAGCGATGCCAATCGCCATCGATGTAAAAATCAACCTCACCATCCAGAAAATAGAACGTTTCAGCGTGAGTTTCATGACGATGAAGGCCAAGCGCAAAGCTGGCCTTCAGATTGTCCTCCATCAGGGTATAAGCGCCATTCGTATCCCGACCGGACACTTTCACAAACGTATGGTCGTTTTCCCAGTCATAGTTGGGGCCTTCACCAGGCCCCAGAACTGAATAGCGTCTGCCCATTTTGGGTCTCCTTTTGACGATCAGGCGCGCAGCCGCTCGTTCGCCGGATCCCAGAGCGGTTGGTCCTGTTCTACCACAGCGCGGTATTTCTGGCCGTAGATTTCCACCTGAAGCTCGGTTCCCGGGTTCGCGGCATGGGTTTTGACCATGCCCAGCGCGATGGACTTTCCAACGCGGTAGCCCCATGCGCCCGAGGTTGTTTCACCCACAATCTGATCCCCTTGCCAGATGCAGGACATGTAAGGCGCGTCGCACTCACCGGCCTCAACGGTCAGTGTGACAAAGGATTTCTTCACCCCTTGCTGCTTTTCATTCAGGATCGCAGCTTTGCCGGGAAAGTCCTGCAGCTTGTCCAGTTTGACAAACCGCTCCAATCCGCCCTCAAGCAGCGAATAGTCGGTGCTCAGATCGCCCTTCCATGCACGGTATCCCTTTTCGATGCGCAAGGAGTTCAGGGCGTACATCCCGAACGGTTTGGCCCCGGCGTCGAGGATCGCGTCGTAGATGGCTGGCATATCCGCGTTCAGAGCATGGACTTCCCAACCCAGCTCTCCGGCAAAGGACACACGGATCAGATGGGCAGGCTGGCCTGCAACAGTAGCCGACTGATGGGTCAGCCAGCCGCTTGTCAGATCGGCGTCGGTCATCCCTGACAGGATCTCACGCGATTTGGGGCCTGTGACGATCAGAGTGTCGCGGGTCGTGGTGACGTCTTCGACGGAGACAGTCGAAGGCATCGCCGCCATCAGGATATCGCGGTCATGCCATTGGGCCGTAGCCGCGGTGATCATGACAAACTCATCCTCACCCAAACGCACACAGGACATCTCGGTCAGAATACGGCCCCGGTCATCCGAGATGTAGACCAGATTGATGCGGCTGATCTTGGGCAGGCCACCGGTGACCAACCCACGTAGCGCTTCGGCCGCGCCGTCACCCTTGACCATGAACCGAGAGAACCCGGGCAGGTCCAGCACGCCGCAATGGTCGCGTACGGCCTCGCATTCTTCCTTGATCCGCTGTTCCCACGGGCCCGAGCGACCCCAGGTGTGTGTGGCCTCAAGCGAGGTATCATCGCCCGGCTTCGCAAACCAGTTGGCGCGCTCCCAACCGTTATAGGCCCCCATGACAGCGCCTTGCGCGATCACCTTGTCGTGTACTGGCGACAGCTTCTTGTCGCGCGCGGCAGGCCATTCGTGGTGGGGGAAGTGCATGGCGTATTCGTTGCCATACACCTCCAGACCCTTCTGGTTACAGTAGTCCTGGTCGGTGTAATCGGTGTAACGGCGCGGATCGACGGCCCACATATCCCATTCGGTGGCGCCATCAACGACCCATTCCGCCAGCACCTTGCCGGCCCCGCCACCCTGCGCGATGCCGAAGGTAAAGGTATGCGCCTCAAACGCATTTTTCACACCCGGCATTGGGCCGATCAACGGCAGGCCGTCGGGCGCGTAGGGGATCGGGCCATTGATAACACGGCCCACGCCCGAGGTCGCCATCAGCGGCACCCGCTCCATCGCATCGGTGACAATGTCTTCGATCCGGTCCAGATCATCGTTCCAGAGCTGGAAGCTGAAATCCTCGGGCATCGGGTCATCTTCGGTCATCCAGTGGCCCTTACAGTTGGGCTCATACGGGCCGAGGTTGAAGCCGTGCTTCTCTTGCCGCAGGTAGTAAGAGATATCCACGTCGCGCAGTAGAGGCAGCTTCTTCCCACCGTTTTCCTTCGACCACGCTTCGACTTCGGGGACTTCGTCGGTTAGCAGATACTGATGGCTCATGACCATGGCGGGGACGGTGCGGCCACCGAAGGGCTTGAACCATTCACCCACGCGCTGGGCGTAATAACCGGCGGCATTGACCACGTATTCACAAGAAATATCGCCCTGATCTGTGTGCACCGTCCAGGTGCTATCGTCGTGTTGGGTCACACCTGTCGCCGGGCAGAAGCGGATGATCTTCTGGCCCATATCGCGGGCACCCTTTGCCAGCGCCTGTGTCAGCTGGGCCGGATCGATATCGCCATCTGTTGGGTCATACAGAACGCCTTCAAGATCATGCGTTTCCAGGAAGGGATAGCGCTCCTTGGCTTCTTCCGGGGTCCACATTTCCATCGGAATGCCCTGATACCGGCCCATCGCCAAGGCGCGTTCGAATTCCTGCATCCGCTCTTTGCTATGCGCCAGCCGGATCGAACCCGACTGGTGATAGTTCATCGGATAGTCGACTTCATCGCCCAGACGCGCATAGAGCTCGGTCGAGTAGCGCTGCATGTTCATGATCGCCCATGAGGTCGAGAAAGTCGGCACGTTACCAGCCGCGTGCCAAGTGGACCCTGCGGTCAATTCGTTCTTTTCCAGCAGAACGCAGTCGGTCCAGCCTTTCTTGGCCAAGTGGTACAGGGACGAGGCCCCCACCACGCCGCCGCCGATGATAACCACGCGGGCCTTTTTCGGAAAATCGCTCATTGGTTTTGATCCCTGTTACTGTGCCTCTCGAGGCAGATCGTCTGTGATGTCGTAGTAGTCGCCCTTGTCAGCCACAAAGATGTGGCGGGCGAGGTGCAGTCCGGTAGGCGCGTCAAACGCCCCCATGGAAATCGAAATTGTGTCTTCGTCTTTGTGCTGCCAGAAGAGGAACGAGCCACACGCCCCACAAAACCCACGGCGTGCGATGTCGGAGGCTTCGAACCACTTCAACGTGTCATTGGCGGTAAAACTTAGATTGTCCTCATGCGTCCAGGTCGAGGCCCAAACATGCCCAGATTGCTTTCGGCACTGGCCGCAATGGCAGGCCGAAGGTGGCGACAATTCTCCGTCAATCTCAAAGGCTACAGAACCGCAAAGACAAGAACCGGAATACATGGTGTTACCCCCTTGTTGCGGGCGTGGAGTTGGCCCCCAGCAACACGCCATAGATGATAAAACAGGTCGCCATAACGCGGCGCACCCAGACATTGAACACAGCACCCAAGGCTGCTTTGCCCATCATCGCGCCCAACAATGTGAAGCCTGTATAGCTGAGCGTGGTGATCACCAGTGCCGTGGGCATTATCACCCCCATTTGCTGCCAGACTGGCACATCGGGCTGCACGAATTGTGAAAAGGCGGCAAGGTATCCGGCCACGCTTTTGGGATTGATTGTCGCAACGGTCAACGCGTGCAGATAGATATGGCTTGCGGGTCTTTCACTGGCGGGTGCTGGCTTTGCTGCGCTCATCCAGCCGCGTATCCCGAGCCAGATCAGGAAACCGGCGCCGATCAATTTTGCAATGAAGAACCCGGTCGGAGAGGCAGAAATCAGCGCTGTGACCCCTAGCGCCGACAAGATAAGAAACGCGCTTGCCTGGGTCAGGATTGCCAAAACCCCCAGCATAGCCTTGGGAAATGGCAGGCTCATCCCGTTCGAGATGCAATTGACCGCGTTCGGCCCCGGCGTGGTCACAAACACCACCCAGAACAGTGCGAATATGGTCCAGGCTTCAAAGCTCATCAATACACCGGCGGGGCGATCACCCAGATAGCCACGGCAGGCTCATCATAGGGGTTCGCCCATTGATAGGGTTCGTGCTTGATCCGAAAACTGTCACCCGGTCCGACGGCGTATTGGCGCGCACCGATGGTCAGATCCAGCCGGCCCGAGATCATATATCCAACTTCCTGCGTCGGTCGATTGGCGGGTTTTTGCATTTTTGATCGAGGCTCAAAGGTGGAATGGACCATTTCGAAATCGTCTGTCAGATCAGGCGAAAGCAACTCTTCAATCAGCCCTTCCTCACCCGAGCCCATAGGTCGGCGTAAACCGGCGCGAACCACATAACCTTGCTCTTCCGCAGGCACCGAGGAATGCGCAAACAGCATCGACATCGGAACACCCAGGCATTCTGCAATCTGGCGCAGGTCCGAGATCGACGGGTCGGACATGTCGCGCTCAACCTGGCTGAGCCACCCGACGGAGCGGTTAAGACGCTCGGCAATCTCGGACAAAGTTAGCCCGCGCGCCTTGCGCAAGGCGCGCAGGTCCGCTCCGAGTGTGGCGCTTTGCGGGGCCTGACTGTTCAAAGGGCGCTCCGAATCTCGTGAAATTTACATCTCTTTTTTCACGATGGCGCAGTCCCGTGAAATTTCCAAGAGTTTTTTCACGTGCGTTTACGCCGTGTTGACTCACTGAAGTGAGACGCGTGTGCTACCCGCCAAATGTCTGGGTCAGGATCGATTCAAGGCGATCTGCATCCGATTGATCAAATGCATCTGGCTGGTCGCTATCGATGTCAAACACTGCGATCACCTCACCCGTGGCATCACGCACCGGCAGAACCAGCTCAGACCGGGTGGAGGAGGCACAGGCGATATGCCCCGGGAAGGCCTCCACATCCGGCACCAGTTGCACTTGGCCCGTGCGCGCGGCGGCCCCGCAAACACCGCGCTCGAACGGGATGACCAGACAGCCATGGCCGCCTTGATAAGGACCGATCTTCAACAGGCCGGGCTGGGTCACGCGGTAGAACCCGGTCCAGTCGAAACGATCATCGGAATGATGCACCTCGCAGGCGATAGTGGCCATAAGGGCAACATGATCAGTTTCCCCCTCGGTCAGGGACGCGATGGTTTTGGCAAGGGTATCGTAGTCGACGGTCATGACGCGCTTTCAGGTAAGGGAAACGGGGACCAGCTCCCGTACCCCCGAAGTATTTGGAAAAAGATGAAGGGTCAAACGCGTTCGATGGCGATAGCTGTGCCTTCCCCGCCGCCGATACAAATCGCTGCGATACCGCGTTTGAGGTTCCGTTTTTCCAGCGCGTTCAGCAACGTAACCATAATCCGCGCGCCCGATGCGCCAATGGGATGACCTAGCGCGCAGGCGCCGCCATTCACATTCACCTTCTCACGTGGCAATCCCATTTCATGCATGAAAGCCATGGGGACGACGGCAAAGGCTTCATTCACTTCCCATAGATCAACATCCTCGGTTGACCAACCGATCCGATCCAGCAGTTTCCGCGCTGCGGGAACCGGAGCCGTCGTGAATAGACCCGGCGCTTGCGCATGACTGGCGTGGCCCAGGATCCGCGCTCGGACAGTCAGAGATTGCGCTTCGGCCTGGGCGGCAGACGCCAGTACCAACGCGGCCGCACCATCCGAGATTGAGGAAGCGTTGGCCGCAGTGACTGTGCCATCTTTGCGGAAGGCAGGTTTAAGGGTCGGGATTTTCTCAGGCCGGGCGGATTTAGGCTGCTCATCCGTGGACTGGGTTACCTCACCCTTGCGGGTGCGCACGGATACGGGCGTGATCTCTTCGTCGAAGGCGCCGTTTTCCTGTGCAGCCAATGCGTTAGACAAAGATTGCAGGGCGTATTCGTCCTGCGCCTCGCGCGTGAATTGATAGGCCTCGGCACAGTCTTCGGCAAAGGTGCCCATCAGGCGGCCTTTGTCATAGGCGTCTTCGAGACCATCAAGAAACATGTGATCGATAACCTGCCCATGCCCGATGCGCGCGCCCCCCCGCATTTTAGGCAACAGATAAGGTGCATTTGTCATGCTCTCCATTCCGCCCGCGACCATCAGGTCCGCATGACCCAGCGCAATCTGATCAAAGGCCATCATGGCAGCTTTCATACCCGACCCGCACATCTTGTTCAGCGTTGTTGCGGGCACGTCTTCGCCCAGACCAGCTGCAAATCCGGCCTGACGCGCGGGGGCCTGCCCCTGGCCTGCGGGAAGAACACAACCCATCAGAACCTCATCCACCGTCTGGGTGCCTGCCTGCTCAAGAGCTGCCCGGATCGCCGTTCCACCAAGCTCCGCCGCCGAGACGCCATCAAACATGCCCTGAAACCCACCCATCGGGGTACGAGCGGCCCCTGCGATCACAACATCTTTCATCTCGGCTTTCCTTTGTTCGATTTCCGCACCCTGAATACCGAATGGTAAGATTTGACGTCTAGCGTATTTCTACGACTTAGTTTTAGCGAAGAGGGCGGTCACAATGGGTCTGACCAGCAAAACGACCGGTGCCACTCAGGTCATAACAGTTGAATCTGACCGAATTGATGCTGCTATGGCCATCCAGTTTAAGGAGGATATGCGGCGCGAAACCGAAACGGAATGCGACCGCGTCATATTAGATCTGGCAGGGGTCGAATTCATCGACTCGAGCGGACTGGGTGCCATCGTTGCCTCGATGAAACAGCTTGGGGACGGGCGCAGGCTGGATTTGTCAGGCCTGCAACCGGTTGTCGAAAAGGTCTTTCGCCTGACGCGCATGGACACAGTGTTCAAACTGTTCACAACTCTGGACGATGCCTTGGCAGAGACGTTGGACTGATCTGGCAGGAGTGGACTGCGTGACGCCGATACGGAACGAAACCTGCCTGGAGCTCAGCTTTCCCGCCACCGAGTTGGAAGCCAGCGCCGGGATTGCACAGCTCAGCGCCGGGTTATCGCAGCAGGGGTTGCCCGATCATATGGCAGATGATGTTAAGATTGCCTTGGCCGAGGCAATCAATAACGTCGTTGAACATGCCTACGAGGGGATCGCGCCCGCTAAGGTGCAGGTAACCTGTCGGCTGGAACGCGACCGATTGGATATTTTGATCTCGGACACCGGGAACCCGATGCCCGGGTATCAATTGCCTGATGGAACCCCAGCCTCGGTCGAAACGGACCTACAGGATTTGCCCGAAGGCGGGTTTGGTTGGTTTTTAATCAATCAACTGACCAGTGATATTTGCTATGAGCGACACCAGGGATGCAATCGCCTGTCCCTAAGGTTCGACTTTGAACGCCAGCCTTAACTACAGACATAACGCCGCAATAACGCCTTTTTCGAACCATTGTGGCGCCGCAAACAACCATCATACAGTGACTCGTAGCTCAGATAGCTTCCCTCGGCGCCAAGTGTCACAGCCCCCACCCAGTGAACGGCGCCGAGGAACCTCCCTCCCCTTGAAATCACTGGACAATCCCTCCACTCACTTTACCTTCGCCACGGCAAGGAAGAGGAGAGATGTTATGCGCGATTTGCACCTGCCTGGACGGTCCGAGGTTCTGGCAACCGAGGGAATGTGCGCAACATCGCATCCTCTGGCGGCAAAGGCCGCGCTGGATATTCTTGCGCAAGGCGGTAACGCGATGGATGCGGCCATCGCCGGGGCGGTGCTGCTGGGCATTTGCGAACCACAAATGACGGGGCTGGGCGGCGATTGCTTTGTCCTGTTCAATCGGGCGGGTGAGAACAAGGTTCGCGCACTGAACGGATCGGGCCGAGCCCCGGCCAATGCAAATGCCGAAGCGCTGCGCGCGCGGTCGCTGACCGCGATCCCCCTGACCAGCCCCGATGCGGTAACAATTCCCGGCGCCGTCGATGCCTTTTGCCATCTGTCTGAAACTGAAGGGCAGCTTGGTCTGGACGCAATTCTGCAACCCGCAATTCACTATGCCGAACTGGGTGTTCCGGTTGCACCGCGCGTCGCCTTTGACTGGCAAAGCGGGGCGGCAACCTTGCAAGGGGCCGCCAAACAGCACTATCTAATCGACGGACAGGCGCCCAAGATTGGTCAGGTTTTCCGATCCCCCGGTCAGGCCGAGGTGTTGCGCCGCGTCGCCAAAAACGGGCGCGAAGCCTTTTACACAGGTGAAATTGCGCAGGATATGCTGACTGCCCTGTCTCAACTCGGTGGTGTCCACACTGCCGATGATTTTGAACGTACAGAATGCACGCCAACAGATCCGGTGAGCGGCAGCTACGGCGGTATTGATCTGGTTGAACATCCACCCAACGGACAAGGCGCAACTGCCATCTTGCTTCTGAACATCCAGAAACAATTCGATTTGGCGCGCATGGATCCGTTTGGCGCAGAACGGGTTCATATCGAGGCGGAGGCCACCAAACTAGCCTATGATGCCCGTAACCGTTTCATCGCTGATCCGGACCACACCGCGCGTGCGGAACAATTCCTCGACCCAGACGTGGCCGAACGCCTCGCTGCGCTGATCGATCCCAAACGCGCGATGGGGTCGCCAACTCCGCTGACCGAAGCCATTCACAAAGACACGGTCTATATAACCGTTGTTGATCGGGACCGGATGGCGGTGTCGCTGATCTATTCAATCTTTCACAGTTTCGGCTCGGGGATTGCTTCGGAAAAATACGGTATTCTAATGCAAAACCGTGGAGCGGGCTTTACGCTGGAACGCGGTCATCCCAACGAATTGGGCGGCGGGAAACGTCCGATGCATACAATCATACCGGGCATGCTGACCGAGAACGGGCGCATCATGATGCCGTTTGGTGTGATGGGCGGGGCTTATCAGCCAACAGGCCACGCCCGGTTTGTATCGAACCTGACAGATTTCAATCTTGGGATACAAACCAGCATCGATGCCCCCCGTGCTTTTGCCGATGGCGGAGTTCTGAAACTGGAACGTGGCTTCCCAGATAAGGTCGCTCAACAATTGGCAGATATTGGCCACACTGTCACGATTCCAGAAACTCCGCTTGGCGGGGCTCAGGCCATTCGGATCCGTGAGGATGGTGTGTTGGAAGGCGGCAGCGATCCGCGTAAGGATGGCTGTGCACTCGGGTACTAGACACAGTCACCTTTGGCCCCACAAGCCCAAAGGTTCAGTTCAGATGAAAGTGCAGCGGGTAGGACCCATCTTCGAAAGGGCCAAACATATTGGGGATATCCGGATGCTCGACCGGCTCGCCCGATTGATCCTCGATCAGATTTTGTTCTGAAACATAAGCGACATAGAAGGATTGATCGTTCTCGGCCAGCAGATGATAGAACGGCTGGTCCTTGATCGGCCGACTGTCTTCGGGGATGGCTTCGTACCATTCCTCGGTGTTCGAAAACTCTGGATCGACGTCAAAAATCACCCCTCGGAAGGGATGTTTTTTGTGTCGAACAACCTGTCCCAGGCCGTATTTGGCGTGTGTCTTTAGCATTGTTTCAGCCCCCAAAGAAGTTACTACCTCTTTCCGGGCAGAAAAGCCAATCATTGATCTGAAATTCGGGGAAACAGTCTGTGAACCTTCTACTGACAGTGTTCGAAATCGTCGCGCCGGTCTTCATTCTGGCCGGTATCGGGTTTGCCTGGGTCAAGTTGGGGTTCGAATATCGACTGCAATTCGTCACCCGATTTGCCATGACATTGGCGGTCCCCAGCCTGATCTTTGTCGCCCTTATGCAAACTGAAATCCCGGGTGGTAACCTGTCGCGCTTTACGATCGCCACGATCGTCGCTAACCTTGTAATGGCGGCTGTCTTCTGGGTCCTCGTGCGGGTGCTGAAACTGGACCAGCGCACCTATCTTTCGCCGCTGATTTTCGGCAATACCGGCAATCTGGGACTGCCCTTGTGCATCTTCGCCTTTGGTCAGGCAGGTCTGGGATATGCCGTGATCTTCTTGGCGGTGACGGCTTTGTTTTCCTTCACCTACGGCATCTATCTGGTCGCCGGAAAGGGCGCGTATGGGCAGGTGATCCGACAACCTATGGTCTGGGCCACTATTCTCGGCGCGCTGTTTTTGTGGCGCGGATGGGAAACCCCGCTGTTTTTAACCAACACATTGGATTTGCTGGGGCAAATGGCTGTGCCATTGATGCTGGTCACAGTGGGCGTCGCTATTGCCCGGCTCACCACGCGTAGTCTGGGTCGCGCAGTCTGGCTGTCCCTTCTGAAAGTCGCTGTCTGCTTTGCGCTGGGTTGGTTTGTTGCTGTTGCATTCGATCTTGAAGCGATCGCCTTTGGTGTGCTGCTCCTGCAGATGTGTACTCCGGTCGCGGTCACATCTTATCTGTTGGCCGAACGGTTTGAAGCGGATGCAGATGCGGTGGCCGGGATGGTTATGGTGTCAACGTTGGTGTCCATTGCAACACTGCCACTTGTTTTGGCGCTTGTGCTCTAGCGATTGTGATTCCATCCACGCTCAATCTGCGCTAGAATGCCAGAAAAAAGGCATGAGGCACATGAGCAGAAAACTTTTCGTACTCCTTGGGGTGCTGCTTTTGGCATCCTGTGGGGGCGGTTCCAAGCAACCGCCCAGCAGATTGAATGACGCGTGCAGTATTGCGCGCGAAAAGCCCGACTATATCCGGGCCTTCCAAAAAACCGAGCGTAAATGGGGTGTTCCCGTTCACGTTCAGATGGCCACCATCTATCAGGAAAGCCGATATCGTCACGATGCGCGTACGCCGCACCGTTATGTTCTGGGTGTCATCCCGATGGGCCGTCAAAGCAGTGCCTATGGCTATGGTCAGGCCCTGGATGGCACGTGGGAGCAATACCAGCGTGAAACCGGCAAACGCCGCGCCAAGCGGGATCGGATCGGCGATGCATCGGACTTTATCGGTTGGTACATGAACAAAAGTTACGAGCGGAATGGCATCCACCCCTCCGACACGCGTAACCAGTACCTAGCCTATCACGAAGGGCACACAGGGTATGCGCGTGGCAGTTACAATCGCAAATCCTGGTTGCTTGGCGTGGCCAGCGACGTGGATGCGCGCGCCGATATGTATCAGTCACAGCTGGCAAACTGCCGATACTAAGCGTGATGGGGTCGGCGGTTTTGCTGACCCTTATTCGCTATTTGTCTGAAAAGAGATTTTGATCGAAGGTGCCACCTTCGCTCAGCGGGCCCAGCAGCACTGTGGTTTGGGTGCCTGCATTGTCGTGGATCACCCATTTCCGCAGCTCAACAGGATTGTCGGTAAACATCAGCTCGATCCGGCCTGAGTCTGGGTTCTTGGGGTCCTGCGCCGTGACAACCGTTGCAGTACCGTCAAACTCGTGCCCAACCACCATATTGGCTTGCCCCAGGTTAACGTTGCGCGCCAAAACCAAAGACAGTGGTGTTCGCCTCAGCGGATATTGTTCGGGTGGTTGGTTCGATTTGGGATCGAAGATCAGAACACTGCCCGCCCGTGCCAGAACAACGGCGCTTTCCGGCGGATCATACTCGAACCTCATCTTACCCGGTCTTTGAATCCAAAGCTTGCCGGTGCTCAGCGAGCCATCGTCATTGACCTGGGTAAAGCTGCTCTGAACCGTTTTCATCTGGTTCAGATAATTCGAAATCTCTGACAATGGCAGTTTCTCGGCCGCCCAAGCCGCAGGCACGGCCAATATCAGAGCAAGGGCAAAAGCAATCTGTTTCATAAGGTCCAGATAAGCCTTTTGCCCTTGTTATTAAATATCCTACTGCTCGGGGACGAGGATTTCCCGCTTACCGACGTGATTTGCCGCCGAAACAACGCCTTCGTCCTCCATCTGCTCAACCAGCCGCGCGGCTTTGTTGTAGCCGATGGCAAGTTTCCGCTGGATGTATGAGGTCGAGCATTTGCGATCCTTGATCACAATCGCCACCGCTTGGTCGTACAGCGCATCTTCGCCATTGGTGTTGCCACCGGTGTTCAGCCCCAAAACGGCGTCTATGTTATCGGCCTTTTCTTCGGCCGGTCCATCGACCACGCCGCTCATATAGTCCGGCGGGCCGAATTGCTTCAGATGGTTTACGATTTCCTCGACCTCTTCGTCCGAAACAAACGGTCCGTGGCAACGGGTGATCTTGGCGCCACCCGCCATATAGAGCATGTCACCCTGCCCCAGCAGTTGCTCGGCGCCCATCTCGCCCAGAATGGTGCGGCTATCGACCTTCGAAGTTACCTGGAACGAAATCCGGGTTGGGAAGTTCGCCTTGATCGTACCAGTGATCACATCGACCGAGGGGCGCTGCGTGGCCATGATCAGGTGAATGCCCGAGGCCCGCGCCATCTGCGCCAGACGCTGAATGCAGGCTTCGATTTCCTTGCCCGCCACCATCATCAGGTCAGCCATCTCATCAACGATGACGACGATGTAAGGCATCGCCTCAGGCGCGAATTCTTCGGTCTCGAACATCGGCTCGCCGGTTTCATCGTCAAACCCGGTCTGGACCGTGCGCGAGAACATCTCACCCTTGGACAGCGCGTCTTTCACCCGGCCATTATAGCCCGCGATGTTACGCACGCCCATTTTGGACATCTTGCGATACCGATCCTCCATCTCGCCCACGACCCATTTCAAGGCGACAACCGCCTTTTTCGGGTCGGTCACAACGGGTGAGAGCAGATGCGGGATGCCGTCGTAGACCGACAGTTCCAGCATCTTGGGGTCAATCATGATCAGACGGCATTCGTCCGGGCTCAGCTTGTACAACAGCGACAGGATCATTGTGTTGATCGCCACCGATTTACCCGAACCCGTGGTCCCCGCGATCAGCAGGTGGGGCATCTTCGCAAGGTTCGCCACGACAGACTCACCACCAATATCCTTGCCCAGCGCCAGTGGCAGTGCATGGTTACCGTCACCAAAATCACGGCTGGCGAGGATCTCGCGCAGCACCACCATTTCTCGGTTTTCATTCGGCAGTTCGATCCCGATGACCGAGCGGCCCGGCAAGGTCGAAACCCGCGCCGAGAGCGCGGACATGGATCGCGCAATATCGTCAGCCAGACCGATAACACGGCTGGCTTTAAGGCCCGGCGCTGGTTCTAGTTCGTACATGGTCACCACGGGACCGGGGCGGACGCTGACGATCTCACCTTTGACGCCATAATCGTCCAGCACGTTTTCCAGCATCCGCGCATTTTCCTCCAGCGCTTCGTCGCTCAGGTGGTGGCGCTGAATGGTGGATGGATTGGACAGCAGGCCCAGCGGAGGCAGTTCAAAATCCGAATGCCGTTCTTCAAAGGACAAAGTCGGCTGCGCCTCAGCCTGCGCGCGGCGTGATGGCTGCGGCGTGCGACGCACGGGCTGGGCAACCACCGGCTTGCGCGGTTCAGCCACCGGGATTTTCATTGCAGGACGCGCCTGCGGTTCAGATGCGTGCATATCTTCGAACACGGTATCGTCGTCTTCCAACTCTGGCTCAGCCGCAAAGTCCTGATGCAACGGCTCTTGCCACTCTGTCGTGGCCTCGGCGCTCAGCGTCGGCTCGGGTGGAAGGTCGGTCCAGCTCATGGGTGGTTCGGGAGGCAACTCCGCAGCTGTACCGGTGTTCAGGATCAGGGGATCAGGTCCTCGACCCCGGCCTTTGGTAAGCGGCAAGTTCGGATCAGGCTCGGGTGTTACTTCACCCGTCGCCACCTTGCGATTACGTACCGCGGCCGAAATCTTCGAACGTATACGATCTTCGCCCGGCATTTCATCAAACCCTTCGACCGGCATCGCTTCGACAAACTCCGGTTCAGGCATCGGATCGGGGCGACGGATCAAGGCCGGCATACGCGCCAGAAGGCCGGTTTTTTGAGGAGGTTCGGGTGTCTCTTCTTCCAGTTCTTCAAAGACAGGATCGCCAAAGGCAACCTCATCCTGCAGGACAGGCTCAACACGGGCCGCCCGGTGCTCATTCCACTGCGCGCGGCGATCCCGCGCCGCTTGCGCCGTGGCCGAAGCTCCACGACCCAGCAGAGTCATCAACATGTCATAGGACACCACCAAGCCCAGCAGGAAGGCCCTAAAACCGCGCTGTACGTCACTTCTGGTGAAGCCTAGGACGAAGACACCCAGCGCAAGCATGCCAAGCGCCATCACCAAAGACATCAGTTTGACAACAAAAGCGGACGAGATCGGGAGGATCAGCAGGATAAAGCCCAGGACAGTATCACCGCCCAAGCCGCCCAGGCCGTAGCTGTGGGTCGCGCGCCATGTTTCACCGGGCACCAGCGTTGCTGCATAGACGGCCAGAACTGCGATCCAGATAGGTGCAAAGATCAGCCGGGCAATTGCGCGATCTTCGCCGAAATGACCTGCAAAACGCACGCCCCAGACGATCAATGTCAGGGCAAAGCCCCAACTGCCCCAGCCCACAACCATAAAGGAAAACGCGGCGATCCAGGCACCAACCCGGCCCATCCAGTTCTGCACCGGCGCATCGGTCGAAACCATCCAGTTTGGGTCCTCGGGTGTGTAGGACCAGATCATCGCCGCAGCTGCAAAGCCCAGCAGGATCAAGGCGATCCCGATTAATTCCTTACTGCGCCGCTCGATGGCGGCCTGTGTGGTGCTGTCCAGCAGTGGATCGCGGTTGCGCGCGTTCAATGATGCCATTTTGCCCTCGTACCTCACGAATAGATGCAGTCGCGGAGCGTGATCAGCCCGCGCTGCAACTCTGTTTTTGGGGCCACCATGGCAGCCCGGATAAAGTGTTCGCCCGGGTTTTGCCCCGGATCGCCCTGAGAAAGATATGCGCCCGGCAGGACCCGTACTCCGGTCTCTTGCCACAACTTCAATGCGGTCTCTTCGCCGTTTTCAACCGGCAACCACAGGAAAAATCCGGCCTCGGGCGGCATGTAGCCTTGCACATTGGCAAAAACCTCGTCCGCAAGGGCGTATTTTTCCTGATACAGCGCACGGT
Organism: Ruegeria sp. AH7; assembly: GCF_056541325.1. Lineage (NCBI taxonomy): Bacteria > Pseudomonadati > Pseudomonadota > Alphaproteobacteria > Rhodobacterales > Roseobacteraceae > Ruegeria > Ruegeria sp. AH7. Next base: position 46,274 of record NZ_JBQFYF010000003.1, read on the forward strand.
TCTGGACGACATGCGCCTCATCCGCCCAAACCCGCGCTGCCGCAGCTTGCAGAGGCAAAGGCAAAGGCGAACCGGCATAGTTACGCAACTGCTTGACGCGTTTGATGGTGTCAGGGCCACCCGCGATCAGCCCGGACCGAAGACCAGCCAGATTGGATCGTTTAGAAAGGGAATTGAACAGGGTGATCCGTTCTGGATCAGCTCCCATCTCTTGCGCGACGGTCAGAACGCCAGTGGGTGCCTCATCCCGGTAAATCTCGGAATAGCATTCATCCGCAAAGATGCGGAAATCGTATTTCTCGGCCAACGCAATCAGCTCGGCCCAGTATTCGCGTGATGCGACGGCCCCCTGCGGATTGGCCGGAGAACAGATATAGGCTATCGCAGTTCGGTTCAGCACGTCCTCGGGCAGCGCGGCATAATCAGGCAGATGACCCGTCGCCGCAGTCGCAGGAACAAAGACAGGCTCGGCCGCAACCGAGATCGAGGCGACCATGTAGACCTGATAAAACGGGTTCGGGCATAGAACGACCGGCCTTTGCCCATTCTTCTGCTCGGGGCACAGGGCCATCGCGGCGTTATACAGCCCCTCTCGGGTGCCATTCAGGGCCATCACATTGGTATCGGGGTCCATGCTCACGCCATAGCGGCGCTTGATCCAGTCGGTGATCGCGCCGCGCAGCTCGGGCGAGCCTTCATTGGGCGGATAACCCTGAAATCCTGCCGCGTTCTCAGTAATGACATTTGTCACCCAGGCGGGAAAATCATGCATGGGCGCGCCGATGGTCATATGAATGACATCTCCGCCCGGCTGGTGATGATCCAACAGGGTGCGCAGACGCGGGAATGCATATTCCGGTAGGTTCGAAAACCGCTCGGGAAAATTCATAACTACTGCCTCAAGATCGGGATCGTTTTCGCCCCGTTTTTTGACAGATTACAGATCACACCGCACCCCGTCCAGACAAAGAGACGTCGAATCAGGGGATTGTGGCATTCAGGCCAAAGCAGATTCGGCGGCTGATCCCAGCCGCAGCAGGGCCTCTTCGGACCCTGGGTAGCCCAGCATCATCACCCCGCAACCCGGTGTTCCGGTGGGCAGCGTCAGGGCGGCCAGACCCATCAAGTTGCCGATGCGGGTGTTGCGAAGGGCCAGCAGATTCTCGGTTACGTAGTAGTCGTGGTCGCTCATCAACCGGTCCAGATTGGGCGGCAGAATAGGCGCTGTGGGGGCTAGGACCGCATCGAATTCGGCAGTGACCGCATCCCATGCGGCGCGGCAGGCTTTGAGCTTGGACCAAGCCGCGACATAATCCGGCCCGGAATGGGCCTGCCCCATGCGGAATCGTTCGAGTATCTCGGGATACATCGCATCGGGATTGGCTTCGATCACGTCTTTCCACAGGCCGTAGGCTTCGGTGGTATAAAGCACTCCCGACAGACCCATCGCATCGTTCAACTCGAGCACCTCAAGCGAAACAATCTCGGCTCCGGCATCGGCTAGGCGTTGTAACGCCCCCTCATAAGCTTTGCGCGGTTCATCCCGCAGGTCATCTTTGGCCACGTTTTGAAGATCAGCAAAGCGGCGTCCAACCAGTGACGCACCGCGCAGATCAGCGGGCGCGCCGCCCTCGAGCAAGGCCAGCATATGCGCTGCATCCTCGACCGACCGCGCCAGTGGACCGACAGTGTCGAAGCGCAAGCACAATGGCACAGTCCCTTCCAGGCTGACCCGCCCCGCGGTGGTTTTCAGCCCCACCAGATTGTTCCACGCCGACGGAATGCGAACAGACCCGCCCGTATCCGATCCGATCCCGCAGGCCGCCAACCCCCAGGCCACAGAGGCCGCTGCACCCGAAGATGAGCCGCCCGGCACAGCCTCTTCATCATCAACGCAAGGCGGAGTGCCAGTGATCGGGTTCAGACCAAGCCCGGAAAAGGCAAGCTCACTCATATGGGTTTTGCCCAGACAAACCGTACCCATCGCGGTGGCGTTGTGCACAACCACGGCGTCTGCTTCGGGCACACGGCCTTGCAACAGGGCGGATCCCGCCTCGGTCCCGATACCGGCGGTATCGAACAGGTCCTTCCAACTGATCGGAACGCCATCCAGCAGGGATCGGCGCAATCCCAAGGCGACGCGGTCCTTTGCAGCCTTCGCCTCGGCCCGTGCGCGATCATGGGTGACGCGCGCATAGATACGATCACGATGCGGATGGGCGTCAATGGCGGCTAGGTAGGTTTCGGTCAGCTCGACCGGGTCGATCTGCCCCATGCCAATACCTCGACCCAGATCACAGGCTGTCATCGTCAACCATTCCTGCATCACCGCGCTCCTTCTTTTTTGACTGAACCGGACGGTAGCGACAGGACCGCACATGGACAATCCCGAAAGGGCGCGCATAGTGCAGGGCATGACACGAGGCTCGAACATTCTGATCGTTGGCGGAGGGCTAAATGGCTCCGCCTTGGCCCTGGCACTGGCTCAAACCGGTCATTCGATTACGGTGATTGATGCACTGGCCGAAAAGACACGTAAGAATGCGGCTTTTGACGGGCGGTCTTATGCATTGGCGCTGGCGTCTCAGCGGTTGCTGGACGCAATCGGGATATGGGATCGTATCGCCGAACACGCCCAGCCAATGCTTGAGATCAAAGTGACGGACGGGCATGCGGGTGCAGGCCCATCGCCCTTTTTCATGCATTTCGACCATGCCGAGATTGAAGAAGGCCCGATGGGATACATGGTCGAGGATCGCCACCTGCGCCGCGCGTTTCTGGACGCGATGGCCGAGGACGAGCGCATCACTCTGATCAACGGCAAAACCGTTGTAGCGCAGGAAACGGGTGTGGGCGGGGCCGTTTTGACGCTGGATGACGGCACCACAATCGCAGGTCAGTTGCTGGTCGGCTGTGACGGTCGCCGCAGCGGTACGGCGGCGCGGGCAGGGATCAAGCGCACCGGATGGGACTATGGCCAAACCGCACTTGTTTGCGCGATTGAACATGAGTTGCCGCATCACGGCATCGCGCATCAGTTCTTCATGCCCCCAGGCCCCCTGGCCATTCTACCGCTAATCGGCAACCGCAGTTCGATTGTCTGGAGCGAACGGACAGAGACCGCGCATCAAATCAACGCCTTACCTGAGGCTGAGTATCTACAAGCACTACGCCCTAGGTTCGGTGATTTCCTGGGCGATATACGCCTGCAGGGCGACCGCTTCACCTATCCGCTGAACCTGACCATCGCCAATTCTTTCATCGCCGATCATCTGGCTTTGGTCGGAGACGCCGCACATGGGATGCACCCGATTGCCGGGCAGGGTCTGAACGCCGGTCTGCGTGACGTGGGCGCGCTGGCCGAAGTGCTGACACTGGCCGGGCGGCGGGGTGAAGAGATCGGCTCAACCCTCGTGCTGCAGCGGTATCAGGAATGGCGGCGGTTCGATACCGCCTCACTCGCCATGGCGACGGATGTGTTCAACAGGCTGTTTTCGAACGACAATCCGCTGCTTCGGCTTGGACGGGATATCGGGATGGGGATCGTTGGCTCACTGCCCGGATTCCGCCGCGGTTTCGTACGCGAAGCCGCTGGGCTGACCGGGGACCTGCCGAAGCTTCTGCAGGGTCGCGCGATTTAGTCCAGCTGACGCGCCTCATCGACTAACATCACAGGAATGCCATTTCGGATCGGAAAGGCCATGCCGGCAGCTTTGGATACGAGTTCCTGTTTTTCGGCATCATAGTGCAAGGTGGTCTGTGTCTGAGGGCAAACAAGCGCCTCAAGCATATGGCGGTCAAAGGCGTTCGCGGAATCGCTCATTGCAAAGTTTCCTCATTTGATCCGCCGCGCATGGCGAATTCAATCAGTGTCACCAAGGTCTCGCGTCGGGTCCGCAGGCACGGGGCCTCAAGCAGGGCTTGTTTATCTTCCGGTTCAAAATCCATCAGCATCGATAGGGAATTCACCAAAAGCTCATCATCCGCATCCTTGAGCGAATCCCAATCGGTCGACAACTGACGGGAGTCAAAGAACCGTTCCAACAAGTTCAGGAACCGGGTTCGGTCGAACCCGTCATCCTTCTCGGATTTCCCAAGATCGCGGTCAAACCCCTCCCAGGATACTTCGCAGCGTCGATAGGGCGTGAACCCCTCAATCTCTGATTTTATTCGGAACCGGGACACCCCGGTCAGGGTGATCAGATAGCGCCCGTCTTCTGTTTCGGAAAACTGGGTAACTCGCCCCGCACATCCGATCCGATGCAGCTTTTTCTCATCATTTAAAGACGGGTTTGGCTGAACCATCGCGATCAGCCGTTCCTTGGTCTTCAGCGCATCGTCCAGCATCTGCAGGTAACGCGGCTCAAAGATATGCAGCGGCAGGCGAGATCGGGGCAGCAACAGCGCCCCGGGCAATGGAAAAACGGATACCGTTTCCGGCAGGTCAGCGGGATGCATCATGTATCCGAGTGTAGCTCTGATCTGGAATTAGGCAAATATCATCGAGCTGAGCTTGCGCCGCCCGTTCAGAACAATCGGATCATTGGGCTTGAGCGCATCGAAGATCGTGAACAGCTGCGTCTTGGCCGCCGCCTCATTCCACTCACGGTCTCGACGGAACAGTTCCAGCAATTGTGCCACGGCGTCTTCGACATCCCCATTGGCGTGCAGAGCCTGCGCCAGATCGAAACGCGCCTGATGGTTGTCAGGCTCAGCCTCGACCGTTGCCGTCAGTTCAGCCACCGGCCCGGCGTCTGCGGCCTGCTTCGCCAGCTCAAGCTGCGCATGGGCCGCTTCCAACTCGGGCGCGCTGGAGATTTCTGCAGGGGCACCGTTCAGGATCGCCTCGGCCTGTTCCAGATCGTCGGATGCGATATGCGCCCGCACCAAGCCGCCATAGGCCGCAGCATGGTTGGGGTCTTCACCCAGAATGGCCGCGAAAGTCTGCGCCGCATCAACAGCCGCGCCTTCGGCCAGCATCTCTTCGGCGGCCTGAGCGGCATCCTCTAATTGCCCACCTGGGCTTTCGCCACCTGCCGCTTCGATAACCCTGTCCACAAAGGCCTTGATCTCGGACCCCGGCACAGCCCCTTGAAACCCATCAACAGGCTGACCCTTAAAGAACGCGTAAACGGTTGGGATCGACTGAATACGCATTTGCGACGCGATCATCTGCGCCTCATCCACGTTGATCTTGACCATCTTCACCGCGCCCTTGGCGGCGGTCACGGCCTCTTCCAGCAGCGGTCCCAGCGTCTTGCACGGACCACACCACGGCGCCCAGAAATCCACAATCACTGGGGTTTCCTGCGACGCCTCGACCACATCGGCCATAAACGTCGCCTCAGATCCATCCTTGATCAGATCGGTGGCGGCGGTGCTGTCTGAGCTGTTCAGAAGGTCCATGGCAAATACTCTTTCGTTCAAACTTGCGCCCTATATGCAACCGCTTGGCACGGAAACCAAGGGCCGAGTTGCACAGTTACAGATCGAAACTGGCAAAGACCGGGGCGTGATCGCTGGGTTTCTCCCACCCGCGCGCGTCGCGCAGAATGCGGCTGGAATGGCCAGCATTCGAAATATCCGGCGTGGCCCAGACGTGATCCAGCCGCCGCCCCTTGTCTGCCGCATCCCAATCCCGCGCGCGGTAAGACCACCAGCTGTAAAGCTGCCCTTCGGGGATATCCTGCCGCGTGATATCAATCCAACCGCCTGCATCCTGCGTCTCGGCCAGTTGCTCGACCTCGATCGGGGTATGAGAGACAACCTTAAGCAGTTGCTTGTGCGACCAGACATCATCTTCGCGCGGGGCAATGTTCAGATCGCCAACCAAGATGGATTTTTCAGGCTTTTTCGCATGGAACCAGTCGCGCATGTCGGTGAGGTAATCGAGCTTTTGCCCGAACTTCTCATTCACCTCACGATCCGGCACATCCCCGCCCGCCGGGACATAGAAGTTGTGGATCGTCACTCCGTTCTCCAACCGCCCCGCGATGTGGCGGGCATGGCCGAGACCGGCAAAATCCTTGTCGCCCACTTCCTCCATCGGGATGCGCGACAGGATGGCAACGCCATTGTAGCCCTTCTGCCCTCGCGCCACCATGTGGGTATACCCCAGTTCCGCAAAGCCTTCGGTCGGGATTTTCTCGACCGGAGACTTGCATTCCTGCAAACACAGCACATCCGGAGCCTCTTCCTGCAGCAATTTCAGCACGATAGGCTCACGCAAACGGACCGAGTTGATGTTCCAGGTGGCAAGGGTGAAGGGCATGGGTTGGGATTCCTCTGTCGCGATTGGGCGAAGGTTAGCGTGGTGTGGGATGGGGTGCTATCGAAAAACGTGCCAAAAACCTCAGGCCGATATATGACAGCTATGCGGACAAAGCTGGCATTTGCGAAGGCCTATCGGTTTCGCTCCCTAATAGCTCGGATCGCTGCGCTACGGGCGCTCTCCCAGTGGTCTGACATGGTTGGTTTGGAGCGGATCAATTCAATTGATTGCCCATCGCCGTACCAGCGAAGCGCGCACATGACTGTGCCAACGTCGGCCTCGTTCTTGACCGCCACCAATACCCGATGCAGAAACTCACGCACCATTGCAGTGCTCTGAGAACGAAATTTGCTCGATCCAAACACATTGAGCACGCTTGCAGTTTTGACGGACATCTCAAGGTCAGTTTCGACCGACGATATCTCAGGTTCGGCAATCTTGAGGAGCGTTGTAAGCGCCTGATCCGAAGGAATATCTTCCAAGAAACTGAACACAAGGGGTCGTATCACTTTAACATCAGCTAGCAAAATGATCCCGTCAAATCCACTGATGCAATAGGTGGAAACTATCTCTGACCATGTGGCCAAGGGGGCATCGGGAAAACACGGATGGTGCTTCCAGCCGTACTGCATGGTCAATTCTCTTAGCAAAACGCCGTTCTCAGGCGATGGCTTCTTCGCCAATCGAGTAATGTCTTCGACTTCTACGAGACCTTTCTTCGCTTTTGCCTTCAATGAACTAATCAAGTGACTTCTCCCGTATTTGAAACAGAAGAGTTACCTAGCGAGCTGAATACAATCAAGGAACGGTCGATCAGGGCTCAAAGCAGGCGTCGCACAAACCTAGCCTAAAAAAAGCCGGGCCATCAGGCCCGGCAGTCCAACAGGGAGGTACATGTCATAACCCGGACATGTGCGGGATGGGAGTAACCTAATTATGAGCACAGAGTATCACTTTGATCCAAGTCAATCCATAGGCGATCAAGACACTAATCGATATCCACCCGATTCTGTGACCAAAAGGCGCGCATTGGACGGATCGGGCTCGATTTTCTGACGCAGGCGATAGATGTGCGTTTCCAGCGTATGGGTCGTGACACCCGCGTTATAGCCCCAGACCTCATGCAACAGCACATCGCGTGCGACAACCCCATCGGTCGAGCGGTACAAGAATTTTAGGATGTTGGTCTCTTTCTCGGTCAGACGGATTTTCCGGTCTTCCTCGGTGATCAGCATCTTCATCGCGGGCTTGAACGTATACGGCCCCAGTACAAATACGGCGTCCTCAGATTGTTCATGCTGACGCAGCTGCGCGCGGATACGGGCCAGCAGGACCGGGAATTTGAAGGGTTTCGAGACATAATCATTGGCGCCAGCATCCAGGCCCAGGATAGTGTCGGCGTCGCTGTCATGGCCAGTCAGCATCAGGATCGGGCTTTTGACGCCCTGTTTGCGCATCAGGCGGCACAGCTCTCGCCCATCGGTATCAGGCAGGCCGACATCCAGAATGACCAGATCGTAAATCGCTTCGCGGGCCCGCTCCATCGCTGACGCACCGTCCGAGGCTTCGAAGACGTCAAAGTCCTCGGTCATCACCAACTGCTCACTAAGCGCTTCGCGCAGGTCTTCGTCGTCATCCACCAGCAGGATTTTCTTGAGCTGAGCCATCTGCGGTCCTCCTAAGCCTTTTCCATCACTTGCGTTTGGAATATGCAATCAGCAAGCTTTGCTGCAATCGTCTCACGCCTTCGTGTCGGACGCAGCGGAAATGTTTCACTTTTCCGGGTGAAACCGGTAGTAATTCGCTGGATTTTGTAAGGTATCATCGATGAGTCTCAGCCCTGACATGACCGAATTGCTGGCCCGCGCGCGGGCCGATTTGCGCATGGGCGTGCCGGTGGCACTGACCGATGATAGCGGGTTTTGCGTGTTGGCTGCGTCGACCGAGACGCTCAGCCCCCAACGGCTGGCCGATCTGCGCAAGCTTGGCGGCACGCCTGTCGTTGCGATCACCGGTCGGCGTGCTGAGACACTCAAGGCGCGGGCCTATGACGGCGATCTGGCGCGGGTTCTGGTTCCTGCGGACGCAGATATCGGTTGGGTGCAGGCCGTTGCTGACCCGTCGGACGACCTGAACGCGCCCATGAAAGGCCCGCTGATGACCGAGCGGCAGGGCAGTGCCAATCTGCATCGCATCGCCATTGCGCTGACCAAATCGGCGCGCCTGTTGCCCGCTGCGGTGGTCGTTTCCGTCGAAAATGGCCGATCCTTCGCGGCTGAGCGCGGGCTGACTTGCATCGATCACGCGCGCGCAGCGCCGCATTTGGCAGAACGCAGCGCTTTGCACGAAATCGTCGCCGCGCGCCTGCCTATGGAGGTGTCCGAAGCCGGGCGGTTGCATGTTTTCCGTCCTGAAGACGGGGGCGAAGAACACTACGCCGTTGAAATTGGACGCCCGGATCGCAGCAAGCCAGTCCTCGCCCGTCTGCATTCGGCCTGTTTCACTGGTGACCTGATGGGCAGTCTTAAATGTGATTGCGGTCCTCAACTGCGCGGGGCTCTGGCGCAAATGGGGGATGAAGGCGCTGGCGTATTGCTTTACCTGAATCAGGAAGGTCGCGGGATTGGGCTGGCCAACAAGATGCGCGCCTATTTCCTTCAGGATCAGGGGTTTGACACGGTTGAGGCCAACCATCGGCTGGGCTTTGAGGATGATGAACGGGATTTCCGTCTGGGCTCGGACATCCTGAAATCGCTGGGCTTCAGCTCGGTTCGACTGTTGACGAACAACCCTGCCAAGATCGCTATGATGGAAAAAACCGGCATCGCTGTAACCGAGCGAGTACCGCTGAAGGTCGGTGAGACTGCGCATAACCGAGGCTATCTGGCCACCAAGGCTGCGAAGTCCGGGCATCTGCTTTGACACCTGGTGATCTGGTCCTGACCCCGCGCGGGGTCCGGTTTATGGGACGCGTGTTTCCCTGTTCCATCGGAAAAGGAGGGCTCAGCAACGCAAAGCGCGAAGGCGACGGCGCGACGCCAACCGGAATACATCGCATCGTAGGAATGCTCTATCGCCCTGATCGCATCTCACCGCCCGCCGGATGGGCCCAGCCCATTGGCCCGTGGGATCTGTGGTCAGATGATGTATCGGATGACAACTATAACTCTCTGGTGACCGCGCCATATGGGTTTAGTCATGAGAGACTGCACCGCGCGGATCCGCAGTATGATCTGGTTTTGATCACCGACTGGAACTGGCCAAATGCGGTGCCGGGTTCCGGGTCAGCCATTTTTATCCATCAATGGCGCAGACCCGGATATCCAACGGAAGGATGCATTGCCTTTCGGCGTGATCACCTGCGCTGGATTGCCCGCCGTATCATACCCGGCATGCGTTTGATCATCCCTGAGGTTTGACACGCTCGCCAAAAATGGCCGAACCAACACGTATGTGGGTGGCACCCAGTGCGATGGCCTGTTCAAAATCACCGCTCATCCCCATCGACAGGCCCGTCAAACCATTTCGCTTGGCGATTTTGGCAAGAAGAGAAAAATGTAGTGCGGGTTCTTCTTCGATTGGCGGAATACACATCAGGCCTTGGATAGGTAGATCAAGCGCACGGCATTCGGCTACAAAACTATCCGCCTCTAGCGGCAAAATCCCTGCCTTTTGCTCTTCTTCACCGGTATTGACTTGAATGAAAAGCGCGGGGCAGCTTCCGATCTCCTGCGCCAGTCGTGCCAAGGTATTGGCCAGCTTCGGGCGATCAACCGAATGGATGGCGTTGCATAACTCCATCGCCTGACGCGCCTTGTTGGTTTGCAGCGGGCCGATAAGGTGCAGATCAATTCCTTCGAATTGTTCCTTGAACATCAGCCACTTACCCGCTGCCTCCTGCACTCGGTTCTCACCGAAGCAACGATGGCCCTGCTCTAGTACGGCTTGCACCCGCTCATTCGGCTGCACCTTGGAAACAGCGATCAGCTTGACCGACCCTGGATCGCGCCCGGCTTTGGATTCGGCACTGGCGATGCGGGTGGTGATGTCTTGCAGCGACATGGTGTTCCTTGAATCTGCTTTCTGAGGCGACAGAACACCATGTGGCGACAAAAGAAAAGGGCGGGTCCGAAGACCCGCCCTGAGAACTTTGTGGTTCAGATCAACTTAGAAGTTGAACTGGGCACCGAAGTCAGCACGCAGCTGACCGTCCGCGTCACCAGTTTTGATGTCGCCGATACCACCGCGCAGCGATGCACCGCCACCCAGGTCATAGATAGCGCCGATACCGATGTTGCGGGTATCGTCGTCAGCCGAACCGTCACCGTAAGCGGCGGTCAGGGTCAGAGCCGCACCAACATTGTATGCGGCCGAGAAGCCCCATGCAGTGCCGTTTTCAGCATCGTTTGCAACGTCATCGTCTGCGACGAACAGAGTACCCGAGAAGTCACCAAATTCTGCGCCCAGGGTCAGAACGGTCAGGGTGCTCTTCTCACCACCAGCCGGAGCATCGGTCTGACCGTAGGCCAGTGCTGCGGTGATGTTGTTGAAGGTGTAGGTCGCGCTCAGGTCCCAACGGTCAATGCCGCTCAGGGTGGTGTCGCCACCAACGTTGCCAACGTTCTGGTCGTACGACGCGCCAAACGCGAAGTCACCAACTGCGTACTGGAAGAACACAGCGTTTGCGCCCGCGCCAGTCGACGAGTAGGCCAGGAAGTCATAGTCAACGCCCGAGTACTGGCCGATGAATGTTTCCAGACCAGGCTCGTTACCGTAGTAGTTTGCCAGGTTGTCGAACGAGCCGGCAACGTTGCCCGCGTCAACACGCAGACCACCGAAGATGACCGAGAAGCGCGCGCCGTTCAGGCCAGCTGCGTTTGCTTCACCGTTGTCGGAGTCTTCGTCAGCCTGCACACGAACACGACCTTCGAAGCGTACGCCGCCGTCGGTTTCAACGATGCCATCGATGTTCAGACGGAAGCGCGAGACCAGGATGGTGTCACTCACGTTGGCGTCGGTGGAACGGTCTTCCAGGTATCCAATACCGAAACGACCGTAGCCGCCGAACTTAACTTCTGCTGCTGCAACGCCTGCGGTCGCGATCAGCGCCGTCGTTGCAAAGAGAACTTTTTTCATCTTGTTTCCCTCGGTTTCAAAGATTTATCTACTCGACACATGCCTAGCACATGTCTCAGCACGGACATCGTTTCGCTCTTTTTGCCCCCTTTGCGCAAGCTTGGCCTAAACAACGCGCTGTCATTGACAAAATATTGGTGCAAGGATGCCACAGTCATCTTCTCGTCCTGCTGCCCAACTGCACACTCAATAAATACCAAAGAATAGGGTTGTTGCGCACAGGGACCTTAGTTAGGAGTATCCCCTGACGATGACAGCGAGTGAAAACAGGACCTGCTTACGATGCGTGTGCCTACGATTTTGGGTTTGATTGCAACAATAGCCGCCGTTTCGGCCTGTGGCCCGAATCGAAGCGCCGCGCCAAACCCCGTTTATAGCAACACCGATAGCAGCCGGTCTTCTGAGCGCGAATTGAACGACCCTGAACGCACGTCAATCTGGGATGTGTTTGATCGCGGCAATGCCGAGCAGACAACCAATGTGAATCGTTATCTTTGGTCCGCCTCGCTGGATGTTCTTAGCTTTCTTCCAGTTCAGGAGGTCGATCCTTTCACAGGCGTGATCGTAACGGGGTATGGCACCCCTCCGGGCGGCGGACGCTCCTATCGGGCGACTGTGCATATCAGTGACCCGGCCCTTGCTGCGCGGTCTTTATCGGTCGCCTTGCAAAGCAGCGGCGGCGCGCCTGTTAGCGATGCGACCGCGCGCGCGGTTGAGGATGCGATCCTGTCCCGCGCCCGTCAGCTGCGCATTGCAGACAGTAAGTTCTAGCAACCCGACGAAATACACTCTAATACCACGCCGGGTTCTGACCCGGCGTTTTCATTCACGAAGGACCGCATGATGTCGCGCTATTCGGCCAACGAAATCGAAGCAAAATGGCAAGAGGCCTGGGACAAGGCCGGGATCTTCACGGCAAGCAGCAAGGCAGACAAGCCGAAATACTATGTGCTTGAGATGTTTCCTTATCCGTCCGGGCGCATTCACATGGGTCATGTGCGTAACTATACGATGGGCGACGTGATCGCGCGGCACAAGCTGGCAACCGGCCATAACGTATTGCATCCAATGGGTTGGGACGCATTCGGAATGCCCGCAGAAAACGCGGCAATGGCAATCGGCGGTCACCCGAAAGATTGGACATACAGCAACATCGCCGACATGCGCGGACAGATGAAACCTCTGGGCCTGTCCATCGACTGGTCCCGAGAATTCGCCACCTGTGACCCCGAATACTACGGTCAGCAGCAGGCCTTGTTCTTGGATATGCTTGAGGCCGGGCTGGTCTATCGCAAGAACGCAGTGGTGAACTGGGACCCGGTCGACATGACCGTTTTGGCCAATGAGCAGGTGGAAAACGGGCGCGGCTGGCGTTCGGGCGCATTGGTGGAACGGCGAGAGCTGACCCAGTGGTTCTTTAAGATCAGTGACTATTCCGAAGAATTGCTTGAGGCGCTGGATACCCTCGACAACTGGCCCGCCAAGGTCCGCCTTATGCAGGAAAACTGGATCGGCAAGTCGCGCGGCATCGAAATCCCGTTTGAGCGCACAGATGGCGGTGAGCCCATCATCTGCTACTCGACCCGCCCGGATACGCTGCGGGGTGCAAGTTTCATTGCAGTCTCGCCGGAACATCCTTTGTCGCGCCAACTGGCAGAAAACAGCCCCGAAGCTGCTGAGTTCATCGCCGAATGTCGCAAGATGGACACCACCGAAGCGGCCATGGAAAAGGCCGAGAAAAAGGGCATCGATACCGGTATCTCCGTGCGTCATCCCGTCTGGCCGGATCAGGAACTTCCGGTTTGGATCGGCAACTTTGTCATGATGGACTATGGCACGGGCGCGGTTTACGCCTGTCCAGCGCACGACCAGCGTGACTTGGATTTTGCCCGCAAGTACCAGCTTCCCGTTGTGCCTGCGTTCCATATGCCAGGTGATGAATCCGAGATCGAAACCGAGGCGCTGGTGCCCCAGAAATCCGAGAAAGTCGTTTATATCGACCACTTTGCCGGTCTGGGCGAATCCACCAGCCAGGACGGGATCGACAAAACAATCGACTGGTTCGAACAGCGGAATTTGGGCAAAGCGCAGGTCAAATTCCGTCTGCGCGACTGGGGCCTCAGCCGTCAACGCTATTGGGGTTGCCCGATTCCCGTGGTTCATTGCGAGAAATGCGGCACAGTTCCCGAGAAGAAAGAGAACCTGCCGATCGAACTGCCTTATGATGATGGCAACGGCAAACCCATCGACTTTTCTATCCCCGGCAACCCGCTGGATCGCCACCCCAACTGGCGCGATACCCCTTGCCCTGCCTGCGGCGCTCCAGCCAAGCGCGAAACCGACACGATGGACACGTTTGTCGATTCGTCCTGGTACTATGCCCGTTTCACAGCCCCGCATGCCGAAACACCCACAGATTTGGCCGAGGCCGAGTACTGGATGAATGTCGACCAGTATATTGGCGGGATTGAGCATGCGATTCTGCATCTGCTCTATTCCCGTTTCTTTGCGCGGGCGATGCAGATCACCGGTCATCTGCCGAAAAAGGCTATCGAGCCGTTCGATGCGCTGTTCACCCAAGGCATGGTGACGCACGAAATTTACCAGACCCGCGACGCCAAGGGCCGCCCGGTCTATCACCTGCCCGAGGACGTGACCGACGGCAAACTGGCCGACGGCACCGAGGTCGAGATCATCCCCTCGGCCAAAATGTCGAAGTCAAAGAAGAACGTGGTCGATCCGGTCAGCATCATCTCGGCCTTTGGCGCCGATACCGCACGCTGGTTTGTTCTGTCCGATTCTCCGCCTGAACGGGACGTGGAATGGACCGCATCCGGGGCCGAGGCCGCCTTTAAGCACCTCAGCCGCGTGCACCGCATTGCGTCTGAGATCGCAGCGTCGGATATCCCGGCCAATGACGAGGATGAGACCCTTCTGCGCGAGATGCACAAAGCGATCCATGATGTATCTGGCGGGGTCGAATCCTTTGGCTTCAACGCCTCTATCGCTAAGCTTTATGCGTTCACCAATACGCTTGCCAAATCCAAAGCAGGGTCAGATGCCAAACGCCAGGCAGCGAAGATATTGGCACAGTTGATGTCGCCGATGACGCCGCACCTGTCCGAGGAGCTCTGGCAACTGTTGGGAGGTGAAGGGCTGGTGGCAACTGCGTCATGGCCAGAGGCGGATGAGGCGATGCTGGTGGATGATACCGTCACCCTGCCCATTCAAATCAACGGCAAGCGCCGCGCAGAAATCAGCGTTCCGAAGGATATGCCCAAGGACGAGGTTGAAAAAATCGCGCTTAGCACCGAAGCTGTCGAAAGGGCGCTGGATGGTGCTGCACCGAAGAAAATCATCGTTGTTCCGGGTCGGATCGTGAATGTCGTCGTTTGATCGCAGAAGAGTTCTACTGATGCCACTGGCTGCCTGCCTTGCCGGGTCTGCCTGCGGATTTGAACCTGTTTACGCCCCAGGTGGGTCTGGTTCCGAACTGTTTGGCCGGGTCGAGCTATCGGCTCCGAACACGGTTGATAGTTTTCTTCTGGTTGAAAACCTTGAACAAAAACTGGGCCGCAGCGCCACATCCGGCAAGGATTACAAGCTAAACGTTCAGGTTGCGACCAACATTCAAGCCGCTGCGATCACGACAACCAACGAAACCAACCGCTATACCATCAACGGCCGGGCAGAGTTTTCGCTTCGATCCAACGAAACAGGTCAGATCATGGCGTCGGGTACGGTTACCGATTTTGTGGGCTATTCGGCTGCAGGTTCGACCGTTTCCACACTGGCGGATGAGCGGGATGCGAAACGGCGACTGATGTCGATTCTATCGGATCAGATCGTCAATCGCCTTTATGCCACGCCGGACCTGACCGCATGAAGCTGAGCCCGCGTGAGGCGGACGGCTATTTTGCCAAGCCAGATGCGGACAAAACCGGGCTGCTGATCTACGGTGCCGATGCCATGCGGGTGGCGCTGAAGCGCCAGCAGGTGCTGGCGGCCCTGCTTGGGGCAAATGCCGAAGAGGAAATGCGCCTGACCCGGATGCCGGGCAGCGACCTGCGCGGCGATCCTGCGCTGTTGCTAGATGCGGTCAAGGCAGTGGGCTTCTTTCCGGGCCCACGCGCGGTATTTGTGGAAGAGACCACCGATACTGCCGCGCCGTCGATTTTGGCGGCGCTCGAGGATTGGGCGCCCGGTGATGCGCAGATCATCGTCACCGCGGGTCAGCTGAAACCCAGCTCGAAAATCCGCAAGGCCTTTGAGGCGCATCCGCAGGCCTATGCGGTTGGTATCTACGATGATCCCCCCTCGCGGGCCGAGGTAGAGCGGGTTCTGACCCAAGCCGGGCTACGCAACATTCCGCGCGATCCGATGTCAGCACTCAGTGAACTGGCCGTCAGCCTCAGCCCAGGTGACTTCGCTCAAACCATTGAAAAGCTGTCACTTTACAAGCGCGGCGATGACACAGAACTGAGCATGGACGACATCGAAGCCTGCGCGCCCCGCTCGACCGAGGCGGCGCTGGACGATGTCCTGAACGTTGTTGCCGAAGGACGCGCCGGAGAAATCGGGCCGCTCATCCGACGCTTGCAGGCACAAGGCACCAACGGGGTAACGCTTTGCATTGGTGCGACCCGGCATTTTCGCACACTTTATGCCTGCGCCTCAGATCCCGGTGGTGCAGCACAAGGCATCGGCAAGCTGCGGCCTCCGGTCTATGGCAAACGGCGCGACCGCATTCTGCGTCAGGCGCAGGGATGGGGCGCGCCAAAACTACAAACGGCACTGACGGTACTCACAGATACCGACCTGTCCCTGCGATCTGCCGGCCAAACCGCCCCCGCGATGGCATTGGTCGAACGCGCAATGATCCGATTGGCGATGCTGGCGCGGTCACGCTGACCCCGCGTATGTCTTGACGTACGCGCGATCCGGGTCACATTCGGGCAGACATTTGGCAGGAGGATAGCATGTACAAAGTCTATGGGAGCGTTCGAAGCCGCGCAGCGCGTGTCATCTGGCTGCTTGAGGAGTTGGGCCAGCCATATGAGCTGATAAAAGTCGGACCACGCGATCCCCAGGTCGTTGCGTTGAACCACACTGGTAAGATCCCTGTACTGGAGGATGATGGCCAGTTGATCTCGGACAGCTCCGCGATCATGACCTATCTGGCTGATAAACATGCCGCTTTCACCTATCCGGCAGGCAGCTATGACCGCGCCATTCAGGATTCGCTTTTTCATGCAATTCTTGACGAGTTGGACGCCGTTCTATGGGTCGCCGCACGACATGGCTTCATTTTGCCCGAAGACAAACGCGCACCCGGCATCAGTGAGGCGGCCAAATGGGAATTCGACAATAATTTCCAGCGGCTAGAACGCCGGTTTCAAGGTCCATTCCTGCTGGGTGATCAAATGACGATTGCCGATATCCTTTTGGTCCATTGCATGAGCTGGGCCAAAGGCGCCGGATTCACTTTGAATTCAGATGTACTGAAAACCTATGGCAAAGAAATGCGGAACCGGCCTGCCTATAAGAAACTGGCCGAGCTTAGCTAGTTCGCAGCCAGTCCGCGGCTGATCGACCAGCCCAGCGCCCGGTGGCGAAACACGCCGTGAGCAGGTAGCCTCCTGTCGGGGCTTCCCAATCCAGCATCTCGCCCGCGCAGAACACACCCGGAAGGTTGGTCAACATCAGGCCATCATTCACCGCATCGCGTGAAACACCCCCTGCGGTCGAGATTGCTTCGTCTATCGGGCGCAATCCGGCGTGACGAACGGGCAGCGATTTGATCAGCCGGGCCAGCGCATCGGGCGCAGAGGGGAGAGGGCGACCAAACTCGGTCAACAGTGCGGTTCGTGTCGGCCCCAGTTTCAGCACTTTGCGGATGTGGTTGGACAGGCTGGCCTTGCCGCGCGGTCTGCTCAGGCGCTGTGCCACATCCTCCGCCGACAGATCGGGCATCAGATCAAAGGTCAACTCCGCCCCTTCCCGCACGGCTTTGCAGATGCTGTAGATGCCGCCGCCTTCCAGACCACGGGCTGAGATCACGGCCTCGCCCCGTGTGCGCAGCGATCCGGCCCGCAGGGCGACGCCTTTGATCGGCGCGCCGAAGTGCTTTGACATGTGATCGGACCAATCGACAAGCAGACCCGCATTTGCGGGGGCAAAGGGGGCGACCTCGACACCTCTTTGGACAAGGTCATTCGCCCAAGCCCCATCCGATCCCAAACGCGCCCAACTTGCCCCACCCATCGCAAGAATCGTCACTTCTGACGCTACCGTCTGCACCCCGTCTGGCGTGTCAAAGCTGAGCGCGTCGTCCTGCCATCCGGTCCAGCGCCAGCGGGTTTTAATCTCAACGCCAATTTCAGACAGGCGCGCCAACCACGCGCGCAGCAACGGCGAGGCTTTCATAACCGACGGAAACACACGCCCCGTGGAGCCGGTGAATAGTTCCTGCCCCAGCTCCTGAGCCCAGTTTTTCACATCCTGCGCGTCGAATTCAGCTAGCATCGGGCGGAGCCAGTCAGCGGCTTCGTCATAGGATTGGAGCAGCGTCTCGAAAGGTTCATCCTTGGTCAGGTTCAAGCCCGACTTACCCGCCATCAGAAACTTGCGCGCGACTGAAGGCTTGGCCTCGGCCACCAAAACCCTGTGACCAGCTTGGGCCAGCTGTTCTGCGGCCATCAATCCGGCGGGCCCTGCCCCGATCACCACTGCCTGCGCCATTGCAGCCCTCTTGCCTTCATCGCCCGCAGGCGCATCATTCCAGATCATGACGAACAACGATCAAATCTGCCCGCTTTGCGACCGCCCGATCCCCGAAGGCGGTGGCAGTCTGCATCATCTGATCCCAAAACTCAAAGGAGGCAAGGGCGGACCGACCGTTCTGTTGCACAAGATTTGCCACAAAGAGGTCCACGCCACCTTGTCTGAGGCCGAACTGGCGCGCAGTTTCAGCACGGTTGAGGCCCTGCGCGCCCATCCACGGCTTGAGAAATTCCTGAACTGGGTCCGCAAACGCCCACCCGGCTTTCAATCGAAAATTCCGGGCAAGCGCAGAGGGCGATGATCAGCCGGGCAGGACAGGATCACCGAACGCATCCTGAATAGGCTCTGCCAAACTTTCGACCTCCAGCCCCTGGTAGTCCGGCACAGGCGCGAATTGCGCGCCCTGAACGTGCTGGAATTCCAGCATTGTGTAAGGGCGTTTCCAAAGCCATTCGCGGTTCGACACCGCCCAAAGATCGGGATCAGGCGGTACGTCATGCGTGAACGCATAGAAATGCAGATCGAACCCGTATGGGGCGACGTCCTGCGTTGACAGCAGTTTCATGCCCTGAGCGCGGCAGAATGCGTCCTCGGCGGCTATATCACCTGTACGCAGGGTGATCTGGCCAACCCGTGCCTTCGCAAAGGGTTGCGCTGGGTCGGCTGCGGTTTCGGGCCGGTTGCCTTCGAAATCATGCTGAAGCAGTTCGATCACAAAGCCCTCGGGGTCGCTGAGATGGGCCATGTAGCCGATATCCAGAAACTGACGCGGGACACTGACAGCATGGCCCTGTTTGCCCAACGCCTCAACCGCCACGTCCACATTGGGCAGGGTAATCCCGATCTTCCAGTATCGTTGCCCCTGTTCATGGGCGTACCCGCCACCACCCGGCATCAGCAACAGATCCGCATCCTGCCCGTTATAGCCAACACGGCGGTTCTGCCCCTCGACCTGCACCGACATACCCAGCGCCTCCCGATAGAAACCGGCTACGCGATCCGGGTCGGCGACGCGCAATCGCAGCGCGGACAACCTCATCGGCACAGCGCAGCTATGCCTACTGCGATGTCGGGCTTTGCGGCGACACTGTCCGCGACCAGTTCGCGCGCTGTGGGCATCAGATCTTCGGGTGCGACGATGCGGTCCACAAGACCGAAGGCATAGGCCTCTTCTGCTGTGATCTTCTGCCCCGCCATCAGGATCAGTTTGGTCCGCGCAGGGCCAATCAAAGCCGCCATGCGTTTGGGATCAGACGGTTGCGGCAGGAAACCCAGCTTCATCACCGGATAAAAGAACTTGGCCGACGGCACCGCGATGCGCAGATCACAGGCCAACACCATCCCGTTCGCTCCACCGGCCAGCGTGCCATTCAATGCGGCCACCGTCAGGCAGGGCAAGGCGGCAATCGCGCCCGACAGGCGCTCCCATACGTCCGAGGTGGCGAGCCCGGCGCGCGCCTCGTCCAGATCGGCGCCAGCACTAAACACTTTGCCGGCGCCTGTCAGGATTAGGGCGCTGGTCTCAGTCGCCGCCTCTGCAATCTCGGCCAGTTCGGTCAGCATCGCCCGTGTCAAAGCATTTGCCTTACCCGGGTTATTGATCGTGACGATCCAAAGACCGTCGTCCTGCGTCAATTCAATCACGTCAAACCGATCCTTTGGCGGATGTCATCCTGGCGCAGGGAAATCTCGGATCCCAGAAACTCATCCGCATCGGATGAGCACATCCACATCAGCGCCCGCGCGGGCCAGTCCGCCGGGATGTGAACATCCCAGTCCAACTGGCTGACCGGGTTGATACCGCTGGCCTTAATAACGCGCTGCATATCTGTGGCCACCGTACCCGGCGACAGACCCATGGCGCGGATACCATTATGCACCTCTTCCAGATGTAAGCACTCGGTCAGCATCTTTGCCCCCGCTTTCGAGGAGCAATAGTGGCTCCATGCCTCAACCGGGTTCGAAGCCGCGCCGGATGAGACGGTCAGTATCGTCCCTCCGCCCGCCGCGCGCATGATCGGTAGGGCGGCGCGCATCCCGTAGAAGACACCTTTCAGGTTGATGTCGATGGCCTGGCTCCAGGATGCGACATCTGCATTGGCCAGATGAAAGATCGGCTCGATCACCCCGGCATTCCCGATCAGCACGTCCAAACTGCCGAAGCGAGCGACGCAATCGGCCACCGCCTGCTCGACCTGCACGAAATCGCTGACATCGCAGGCCAGCGCAATCGCGTTATCCCCCAGCGCAGCCGCCAGTGCATCAATCTGATCACGACTGCGTGCAACCAGCGCGACATTGGCCCCGGCTGCGGCAAAAACGCGCCCAGCTTCAGCGCCTATGCCCCGGCTGGCCCCGGTTATAAGTACTGTTTTTCCCTGCATTTGCCGCTCCTGACGTACTGAGTTGGAATTTGGCTACAGGCGTAGCGCGGAAACGGGGAAAGGGTCCAGCCCTTGCCCCCTTGACGATGCCCGCCACAACCCCGACCATGCGCATCAAATTGATCAAGAAGGGTTACCTTATGTCTGTTTTCCTCCGCCGCAGCTGCGGCGCAGCTCTGGCTTATACAATTGCCACCCAAGGCGCCTGGGCCGACCTGACCGCCAATGATATCTGGGCGGATTGGCAGTCTTACTTTCAGTCGATGGGCTATACCATTACCGGTGATGAAAGCAGTGCCGGGGACGTGACGACTATCACGAACATGACTGTGCTGATGGATCTGCCCGAGGATGAGGCCGAGTTCAGCATGATGATGCCTGAAGTTACGCTGACAGAAAACGGCGATGGCACGGTCAGCATCGGCTTCCCAGAAAGCTTTCCATTGACACTGTCCGGCACCGCCGAGGATGAGGTGTTTTCCGTCGACCTGATCTATTCTCAGACCGATCTGGACATGGTTGTCTCAGGCACACCTGAGGACATGACCTATGATTATTCGGCATCCCAGCTGAGCGTGGCGATTGAAGATCTGGAGGCAGGCGATGAAGCGCTGCCCGCTGATGCATTTGACGTCCAGTTCGATATGGTCGATGTGACTGGCAGCTCGCGCATGCTCATCGGTGAAGATCGCACCATCGCTCAGACCTTAGAGGCCGCGGAGCTGTCTTACAACGTCGCGTTTGAAGACCCTGAACTTGGGGATTCGGGCCTGTTCGTCGGACAGTTGAATGATCTGACATTCGAAGGCGACAATGTTCTGCCAAGCGGGCTAGACCTGAGCGATCCCAGCGCGTTTTATACCTCCGGTTTCGAATTTGATGGTGAATTCACTTACGGCTCGGGCGAGACAAATATCAGCGGGGTCGCAGAAGGTAGCGAGTTCACCATGGCAAGCTCCTCCGAAGGTGGGCGTTTCGCGGCCAGTATGGACGCCGAGAGCTTGGCTTATGATCTTGAACAGAACAAAACCCAGATGGCAGTGACGACAGCCGACTTGCCTTTCCCACTGGAACTGGCGATGGAAAAGGCTGGTCTGAAGCTTGATATCCCGGTGCAGCCCTCGGATGAGGTCAAACCATTTGGGTTTGCGATGAACCTGACCGATTTCACCATGTCTGACGTTTTGTGGAGCATGTTTGACCCCGCAGGCACCTTGCCCCGCGATCCGGCAACAATTGCACTGGATACAAGCGGAACGGCCAAGGTGCTGATGAACATCTTCGACCCGGAACAGGCGGCAGCTCTGGAAAGCTCCGACGAATTGCCTGCCGAGTTGCATTCGTTAACGATCAACGAGCTGCTGGTCTCGCTGGTTGGCGCGCGCCTGTCAGGTGACGGCGACTTTGCCTTCGACAACGAGAACACCCAGGAATTCGGCATGCCCGCCCCATCGGGTGTCGCCAATCTTGAGTTGGTGGGCGCAAATGCACTGATCGACAAACTGATTGGCATGGGGCTGATGTCCGAGAATGACGCGCTGGGTGCGCGTATGATGATGGGCATGATGGCCGTGCCGGGTGATGAACCCGATACGCTGACATCGACCATCGAGTTCAAAGAAGACGGCCAAATTCTGGCCAATGGTCAACGCATTAAGTAAATGTGATCGAACAAGGGCGCCCCGATGCGCCCTTGTTCATGACCTTGGATGCAAACACCACGATTGCATCCGGCTGCAGGTCTTGCGAGACGGGCTGTGCAAGGCTAGGTCCTGTGCAAAGAAACCGGAGACGCCATGACCCGCACGCCACAAGAGTTGACCCATAACCTGTTGGATGCCGCCCGCAAAGCCGGGGCTGAGGCAGCGGATGCCATCGTAATCGATGGCTCGTCGGTCTCTGTCGAGGTGCGGCACGGAGCGTTGGAGCATGCCGAACGCTCTGAAGAAACGGAATTTGGGCTGCGCGTGTTTGTGGGCAAGCAGCAAGCGATTGTCTCCAGTTCTGACGTGCGGCCCGATACGCTGACCAAAATGGCGGAACGCGCCGTGGCGATGGCAAAGGAAGCACCCGAGGACCCGTTTACGGGCCTGGCTGACAGCGCTCAATTGGCGAAAGTTTGGGATATCGACGCGTTGGAGCTGTTCGATCCTGCGCCGGAACCCGCAGCAGATGCCTTGATGCAGGATGCAATTGCCGCTGAAGCCGCCGCGCTGGCGGTTTCCGGGGTATCGCAAGTGTCAGATGCAGCGGCCAGCTACGGCACCCATCGGGTTAGTCTGGCGGCGACCAACGGGTTTTCCGGGGAGTACGCGCGCAGCTATCGGTCAACCTCCTGCGTTGCGATCTCGGGTGAAGGCACGGGGATGGAGCGTGACTATGACGGCGACGCCCGAACCTTTCAGTCAGATCTGCGCACGCCGCAGGATATTGGCCACTCCTCAGGCAAACGGGCCGTGTCGTTGGTGGGCGCACGCAAACCCAAGACCGGAAGCTTTCCAGTTTTGTTTGACGAGCGCATATCGACTTCTTTGATCGGTCACTTGCTGGCAGCGAGCAACGGCGCCGCAATTGCGCGCGGAGCATCCTGGCTGAAAGACAATCTGCGGGAACAGGTTTTACCCGCGCATCTGTCCCTGATCGAAGACCCGCATCGCCCGCGTATCTCGGGCTCTCGCCCTTTTGATGCCGAAGGCCTGCCAACCCAACGTCGCGCAATTGTTGAAAACGGTATCCTGACCGGCTGGACGATGGATTTGTCCAGCGCTCGCAAGCTGGGCATGGAGTCGACCGGAAATGCCGCCCGTGGCGTCTCAGGTCCGCCCTCGCCCAGCAATTGGAACCTGAGTCTGACCCAAGGCACGCAAAGCCGCGCCGATTTGCTGCGCGATATGGGAACCGGGTTGTTGGTTACTTCGATGATCGGTTCAACGATCAACCCCAACACCGGTGACTACTCACGCGGGGCATCAGGGTTCTGGGTCGAAAATGGAGAGATCACCTATCCGGTCAACGAATGCACCATCGCGGGTAACCTGCGCGATATGCTTATGCGGATGATCCCGGCCAATGATGCGCGGCCTTATCTGTCACGGGTCGTGCCCTCGGTACTGATCGAAGGAATGACGCTTGCCGGCAACTGATCTGCCCCTTCTGATCGACGCGGCCCTTGAGGCTGGCAAGATCGCGTCCCGCTATTCGGGACCGCAGGCGCAGCGCTGGGATAAACCCGACGGTGCCGGACCCGTGACCGAAGCCGATCTGGCCGTGAACGCCATGCTCGAACAACGCCTACCAGCGGCACGCCCGGGCTATGGCTGGCTCAGCGAAGAGACCGAAGACACCGCCGCGCGCCTTGATCGAGACCACGCCTTTATCATCGACCCAATCGATGGCACTCGCAGCTTTGCCGAGGGGTCCCGGACATGGGCCCATTCGCTGGCCGTTACCGACAAAGGCGAAGTCACTGCTGCCGTGATCTTCCTGCCGATGCGCGATCTGCTTTATGCCGCCAGCAAGGGCCAGGGGGCCACGCTGAATGGCGCGGCGATCCACGCGACCCAAGCCGAGGCTTTGGACAAGTCCGAGCTTCTGGCAGCCAAGCCGAACTTGGCTGCACATCATTGGCGCGCGGGTCAGGTACCACCCTTCAAACGGGCCTACCGCCCATCGCTGGCCTATCGCATGGCTCTGGTCGCCGAGGGCCGGTTCGACGGAATGTTGACGCTGCGCCCTAGCTGGGAATGGGATATCGCGGCAGGCGATCTGATCGTACGCGAAGCAGGTGGGATATGTACGGACCGCCAAGGACAACCACTGCGCTTCAATAACGAACATCCCCGATTGAACGGGGTGGTCGCCGCCGGTGAAGGACTGCATACCATTCTGGCCGCACAACTCGATGAGGATGGTCCGGGGATCCCGGCATGAGCCAACCCCAATCGCTTAGCCTTATGGCCTATCGGATTCTGTCGTGGCGTATGCCGAAAAACGATGGCCGAACCGATCTACCGCGCCCAACAGGCGAGGTTTTGTGGGTGCATATCGCCGATCCGGACCGCCTGCGCGTGATCGTCGATCTGTGCGAGCGATTGAAACAGGTCCGGCCGGGATTATCCTTGCTGCTAACCGCCCCTCCGGACGCTGATCTTTCGCGTTGGGCGGAAACCAGCTTTCCCCTGATCACACTGCCTTTGGAACATACTGGTGCAGCCCGAAGTTTTCTGGATCATTGGCGCCCGAACATGGGTCTGTGGGTCGGTGGTGGGTTGATGCCAAGCATCATCACCCGCGCCGCAGACCAGAAAATCCCTCTGATCCTGATCGAAGCAACACCCGAGGTTTCAAGCGCCAGACTTGCGCGCTGGCTGCCGGATATCAGCCGGTATACCTTCAATTGCTTTGATCATATTCTGACGCCATCAGAAGAGATCGCGCGCCAGATTCGGCGGCTGGGCATTCCAACATCAAAAGTCGAGGAATCCCCACCCCTCCAGATCAGTCCGAACCCAAGGCCATGGCCCGAAGACGAACTGATCGAGGTCACCCATATCCTGTCCAGCCGGCCCGTCTGGCTGGCGGCACGAACTCAGGATAAAGAATTTATCTCGGTCCTCAGCGCCCACCGTCAGGCCTTGCGCTTGATGCCCCGGCTGGTGCTGGTTTTGCATGTTGCCGACATGGGCGAAGCGCAGCCTCTGCAGCGGCGGCTGGCGTCGATGGATCTACGCTGTAGCAACTGGGACGAGGGTGAACAGATCGAAGACGCGACACAGGTCATCCTGACCTCAGAGCCCGAGGATCTGGGCCTGTGGCAACGGGTCTGCCCAGTGACCTTCATGGGCAGCTCGCTTGAGCGCGGCGCAGGCGGGTGCGACCCGCTGGAAACGATTGCCCTTGGCTCGGCCATTGTGCACGGTCCGTTTGTGCATCGATACCAGGGGCTTTACGATCAGTTGGAACAGATCAAAGCAGCCCGCATGATCAAATCCGCAACCGAGTTGGGTGACGCAGTGGCCGAACTATTGGCGCCAGATCAGGCAGCGGGGATGGCACTGGCCGGGTGGCAAATGATCACCGAAGGCGCGCCTCAGGCCGACAGGTTGATCGAGATGGTGCAGGACGCGCTGGACCAACGGAGTTCGGACAATGCGAGCACCTGAATTTTGGAACACACCCCCGGATCAACTGGATCTAAGGGCGCGCATATTGGCCCCCCTGGGTCGTATCTATGCGTCGGCAACGGCCCGCCGTGTTGCACAGGAGGCCGGTGTCAAACCGGGCGTGCCGGTTATTTGCATCGGCAATCTGAACGCAGGCGGTACGGGCAAGACACCCACGGCAATCTGGATGGTCGAGCAATTGCGCGACAGCTGGCACACGCCACATATCGTCACCCGTGGGCACGGCGGCACGCTGGAAGGCCCGGTGCGGGTCGACCCCGGCAAGCATTCGGCAGCGCAAGTCGGGGATGAACCGTTGCTGCTGGCCATGTTCGCCGATGTCTGGGTTGCAAAAGACCGGGCCGCCGGGGCACGCGCGGCGGCGGAGGATGGGGCAACGGTCATCGTTTTAGACGATGGGTTTCAAAACCCCTCGGTCGCCAAGGATTTCTCGATCATCGTGGTGGACGCCCAGCGCGGGTTCGGGAACGGACTGTGCCTGCCCGCAGGTCCGTTGCGCGAACCGGTCGATGTTGGCCTGAAACGCGCCGATCTGGTTCTTTCGCTTGGGGATACCTCCGCACAGGCTAGATTTGCCGAGCAGTGGGCTGACGCGATCACCGTGCCGCTTGCAACCGGAGTGGTCGAGCCCTTGCAGACCGGTATGGACTGGGCAGGCTCCAAAGTGTTGGCCTTCGCCGGGATCGGCCACCCTGAGAAGTTCTTTCAAACCCTCCGCCAACAGGGGGCAGAGCTTGCGCGCGCCGAAGCGCTGGATGACCACCAACCACTGACCACAGCCCTGATGACCCGCCTTGAGAAAGAAGCACGCCTATTGGGCGCGCAAATGGTGACAACCGAGAAAGACGCCGTGCGTCTGCCCGAAGCTTTTCGGCGAAAGGTCGTGACCCTGCCGGTTCGCCTTCACATCTCGGATGCAGACGCCGTCAAAGAGATGTTGGCAAAGGTCGCACCCTCACCCTAAGGTCGGCCCTGATCGGGCCGACCGGATATCAGCTTAGCTGCCCAGTTCAGATTCGATCAGCTGCTTGAAATCGGCGTAGGACTGGTTGGACACTTTCTTGCCGTTGACGATGAAAGACGGTGTCGCCTCAATCCCGTCTCGCTCGGCGTTTTCCTGATACCAGGCAACCAATGTCTGGGCGCGGGTTCCATCTTGCAGGCAAGCTTCAAGCTGATCGTTGTCGATCCCTGCGAGGCGACCGATCTTGCGCAACTCATCCACGATCTCGGTCGGGCCACCGGCGCGGGTCCATTCAGACTGACCCTCATAAAGCAGATCGGTGATGCCAAAGAACTTATCGGGACCCGCGCAGCGCGCTATCATCGACGCCCACAGGCCATAGCGGTCAAAATAGACCTCACGATAGGTAAACTTGACCTTGCCAGTGTCGATGAAATCCTTCTTCAACTGCTTGTAGGCCCCTTTATGAAAGGTGGCGCAATGGGGGCAGGTGTAGGATGCGTACTCGATGATCTCGACCGGGGCATCTTCGGCCCCTTGAACCATTTCAACAATGGTTGATGTATCCAGCTCTGCCTCTTGTGCGATGGCACTTCCGACCAGCGGGTTGGCAGGGGTCGAACTTGTGGTTGTCAGCCAATACCCACCAGCGGCAATGGCGACAGCCGCACAGATTCCTGTTGCAATACGGCTCATTCTCAGCCCTTTCTCAGCGTTTGTGCTTAGATAAAATGTTGCGGCCCAGACGTTCAAGGGCAGCGCGCAAATCACCATCGTGAATGTCACGCGACACTTTGTCTGCCTCGGCTGCGATTTCAGGTTCGATTTCGGGTTTTGGCGGCTTCGGTTTGTGATCGAAACTGGCCTGCCCCTCGGCAAATCCGGTCGGAGCGGTCTGGGTGATCCGGATACGGCTGATCGCGTTGTAACCGTAAACGGCATTCACCTTGCCGCGCAGCTGCTCCTTCTGCATTTCCAGCATCGGAGCCTGTGGCCCGGTGGTCAGCAGCGTCAATGTGGCACCAATCCCGCCTTTGCCATATCCCACATTCACCGGACGCGCGATCGAGGCCGTATCTTGCCCCACAATCTCGGCCCAGTGGGTCAGCAGGCGCGACACGGCAAATCCCCGGCTTTCCCCGGCGCGCCGAATCTGATCATTCAGCAAACTGGCGGTGCGTTTGAACCCGCGGGTCGATGAACGTCTGCGTTGCATCTGGTTTCCAACTCCTGCGCCGCTATTGTAATGGGCAGGATGGCAGGTGCCAGCGAAACCTGACGGGGAGTTAGATAAAACTTGCGTGACATCACTGAATTCAGCGTGAGCACCGCGCTTTTGGACTGGTACGACCGCCACGCCCGCGAAATGCCATGGCGCGTGGGCCCGGCGGATCGTGCGACTGATGTACAGCCTGACCCCTACCGCGTCTGGCTATCCGAGGTGATGTTGCAGCAAACAACCGTGGCCGCCGTGCGCGATTACTTCATGCGCTTCACCACGCGCTGGCCCACGGTTCAGGCGTTGGCCGCCGCACCGGATGATCAGGTCATGGGTGAATGGGCCGGACTTGGCTACTATGCTCGCGCCCGCAACCTGTTGAAATGCGCGCGGGTCGTGGCTGAGGATCACAATGGGCAGTTTCCGGACACTTACGGTGCGCTTCTGCAATTGCCCGGAATTGGCCCCTACACCGCCGCTGCGATCTCGGCCATTGCCTTTAACCGGCCCGAGACTGTGCTGGACGGCAATGTCGAACGGGTGATGGCGCGGCTTTATGACATTCACGATCCGCTGCCCGGATCGAAATCCGTTCTGAAGGAAAAAGCCTCTGCGCTGACTCCCCAACAGCGGCCCGGGGACTACGCACAAGCGGTCATGGATCTGGGCGCAACCATCTGCACTCCAAAATCCCCCGCCTGCGGCATTTGCCCGCTGCGCGATCCCTGCCAGGCCCGGATCGCCGGAACACAGGCAGAGCTGCCAAAGAAAACACCGAAAAAGCCCAAACCCACCCGCTTCGGCCATATCTACATCGCCCAACGCATGGACGGGGCGCTGCTGTTGGAACGCCGTCCTGATAAGGGTCTATTGGGCGGTATGCTCGGCTGGCCCGGGTCTGACTGGTCTGAAACTGCTGCCGAAGCGCCCCCTTTCCCAGCGGATTGGCGTACCCTGCCGGGCGAAGTGCGCCATACTTTTACACATTTCCATCTGGTGCTGAAAATCTGGACAGCCGAGCTGCCGGCCAAAACCATACCAGACGGACTGACACTTCTGACCAAGCATGAGTTCAAACCCAGCGACCTCCCTACTGTGATGCGCAAGGCTCACGATTTGTGGAGGGGGCAATAAGCCCGCTGTCCAAGCGCGATTGCTCGGGCTAGGCTGCGCTCGAAGGTTCGGAGCACTAGATGATCGCAACTCAAACCCTGACCCGCTGGCAGACCGCTATGCCCTTCTGGGTATCGTTCCTGTTGATCCCCTTGATCTGGGCCACAGCAATAGCAGGCGGATGGTGGGTCCTGCTGATCCCCTTGTCCACCTGGTGGGCCTTTGCTGCGCTGGATCGGCTCACCGGGCTCAATCTTGATAATGCAGACCCGGAAACGCCCGACGATATCCTGCATTGGTACATATTGCTGACCAAGCTTTGGGTCCCTGCTCAGTTCGTCACCCTGTTTGGCCTGATCTGGTATGCAACCCATACCGACCATCTGACGACCTGGTCTAAGATTGGCCTGTTCTTCGGTATGGGCATCCTGTCGGGCACGGTGGGTATCAATTACAGCCATGAACTGATGCACCAGCGGTCTCGGCTGGAACGCTGGCTGGGGGATATCCTGCTGGCAATGGTCCTCTATTCACATTTCCGATCCGAACATCTGCTGGTGCATCACCGCTATGTCGGAACGCCACGAGACCCGGTTACCGCGCGCTATAATGAGGGGTTCCATCGCTTCTATCCACGCGTTTTATTGCAATGTCTGGTCTCAGCCTTTCAGGCCGAGAAGGACAAGCTTGCCCGCAAAGATCGCCCTTGGACAGACCGTGCAAACCCGTTCTGGCGCTATTGGACGCTACAAGGCGAGATGCTTCTGCTGGCCGGGCTGATCGGAGGATGGGCCGGGCTGGGATTGTTCTTGTTGCAGGCGGGCGTTGCTATCTGGCAACTGGAATTGGTCAACTATGTCGAACATTACGGGCTGACGCGGAAACACATGGGCGGCGGCAAATACGAACATGTCCTGCCCCGCCATTCTTGGAATGCCGCGCAAAAAGCCTCGAACTGGCTGCTGATCAACCTTCAGCGTCACTCCGACCACCATTACAAACCAAACCGGCGCTTCCCCTTGTTGCAAAACCATGCACAAGAGGACGCGCCGCAACTGCCCTATGGCTACCCCGTGATGACCGTTGCCGCGATGATCCCGCCCCTGTGGCGGCGCGTCATGAACCCTCGGGTCCGGGCCTGGCGGCGGCAATACTACCCCGAAATCACGGATTGGCACCCTTACAACCAAGCGCTGAACCCACAGCCAAGTACCTGACCGCAGCGCTTCCTGCGCGCTGCCCTTGCCCAACGGGTGGGGTTGCATCTTTGATGCGGCCCCTCCGGGCGGGGCCCCTTAGTTGATCCAGATATCCATAGGGTTTTCAACGCCACGCACCGGTTGGCTGGCTTTTTGGGCGAACCCTTCCAGCAATGGCTGGCTCGTCGGACTTTCTTTCATAGCTTGATCCCGCAGCGCATCGCTGATCACAATATCCGCTTTAAATTCACGGGTCATCGCCTCAAGCTTAGCCGCAACGTTCACCGCATCGCCGATCACCGCAAACTCCAGCCGGTTGGCACCGATATCTCCCAAAACGACCGAGCCATAGTGGACCCCGATCCCGACGTGAATCTCGACCTCACCCGCGCGCCGGCGTTCAAGGTTCCATCTCTCGATAACCTCGGCCATGGCCCGCGCGCAGCCAAGCGCGTTGGTCGCATCCAACGGCGTTGTGACCGGCGTTCCAAACGTGGCCATCAGGCCATCGCCAAGATACTTGTCCAACGTACCGTTATGCCGAAATACCTCGGTCTCCATCCGCCCATGAAATCCGCGCAGAACCTCGATCACCTCATAAGGATCACGACCCGCTGCAAACCGGGTGAACCCAACAATGTCGATAAACAAAACCGCTATGTTCTCTTTGCGAACCTGTTTCAGTGGCTCATCGTTATGGCTCAATGATTCAACCACATTCGGCGAGAAATACCGTGACAGGTTTGCGCGTTCCCTCTCCAGTCCTGCATTGCTGAGCAAAAGGCGATTGAGCCGTCGCATCGAAATGCCCAAGGTCACAGCGACCATCACAAATACGATGACTTCCTGAACCCGCAGAGAAACAAGGAAATTGTTGGGATCAAGCAATCCCTGTAGATCGGGATACCCTTGCAGCGCGACAAAGACACTGTCACCCAATTCAGGGAATGGCGTTGCAACCCACCAGGCAATAACCCAGCCAACGGTCCAAATCATAGCCGTCCAGGATCCGATCGCAACAACAGTGCGCCATGAATAGGCCAGCGTTCCCGCAGCAAGAATAATGAAAAAGTACTGGAAGTTGTCGAACCGAAATTGTGTCGCAAGGGGCCGTACATCATCGCTGAACGGGTTCGGGACGATCATACCAAGCGTCATGATCAGCAGATCGGCAAAGATCAAAAGCAGCTCGACCCTGGATTGCCCGACGCGCCCCGCACGCTGGATCAACCAGCCGTTTGCGCAAATCAGCAAAAGGATGAAGTGATAGTACAGAACCTCCCAGTTTGGGTTCAGATAGATCAGCAGAATCCCGGTCAAACCCATCGCAACCCAGCGGGCCCTGACCGCCAGCTCCAGCCCTTCGCGCTTGTGCCGTTCCAGCGCCTCTTCGGCGTATTTGTGGTCCAGATCAAAATCGTCCGGCTGAGTTATAAAGAAACGGCTAAAGCGGGACGGGCTGGGTGCGATATCGGTCAAGGGTCAGCACTCCTGTACGGTCTGACGAGTTTGGCTTATGCAATCATTCCTTGGCCAAAAACAAAAGACCCCGCCGTAGGATCGGCGGGGCAAGGCTGAGTGCCTTGTGTCAGGCCACAGGCACCGGCGGTATTCTTGAAATCAGTTGTGCATCTCAGACCGGATCTGCTGACGCAACACGTCGATGGGCACTGTCTTGCCATCGCGTTTGAAGCACCAATATGTCCAGCCATTGCAGGAGGGGGCGTTTTCCAGATGCGCGCCAACCTGATGGATCGAACCTTTGACATTGTCACCGACCAATGTGCCGTCTGCCCGAACCTTGGCCTTGTGGCGCTGGTTCATGGAATACAGTTCCTCACCCGGACGCAGCATGCCGCGTTCGACCAACTGGCCGAAGGGCACGCGCGGCTCGGCGCGTTTGCTGGCGCTGACCTCCAGCGCCTCGCGGTCAAACTTGCGCACTTTTGCGATGCGCTTTTCGGCGACCTTGCGATAGCTTTCTTCGCGCTCGATGCCGATGAACTCACGACCAAGCATTTTCGCGACGGCACCCGTGGTGCCAGTACCAAAGAACGGGTCCAACACCACGTCGCCCGGATTGGTCGACCCGATCAGAACGCGATGCAGCAGCGATTCCGGTTTCTGCGTGGGATGTGCCTTATCGCCGTTGTCGTCTTTCAGACGTTCATGCCCGGTGCAGATCGGCAGCACCCAATCGCTGCGCATTTGCACGCCCTCGTTCAGGGCCTTCAGCGCTTCGTAGTTGAACGTGTATTTCGCGCCTTCCTGTTTCGAGGCCCAGATCATCGTCTCATGCGCGTTGGTAAAGCGCTTGCCACGGAAATTCGGCATCGGGTTCGACTTGCGCCACACGACGTCATTCAGAATCCAATAACCCGCATCCTGCAGCGCCGAGCCAACGCGGAAGATGTTGTGATAAGACCCGATCACCCAGATCGCACCATTGGGTTTCAGCAGGCGATGTGCCGCCTTTAACCATTCCCGCGTGAACTGATCATAGGCACCGAAACTGCTAAACTGATCCCAGTGATCATCGACCGCATCCACCTGAGAGTTATCGGGGCGATGCAACTGACCTTTCAGTTGCAGATTATACGGTGGATCCGCGAAAATCAGGTCAACCGACGCCTCGGGCAGACTGTTCATCACGTCGATGCAGTCTCCGGAAAGAATCGTGTTTAAAGGGAGCGCGGCTGCGCCCTTTGTCTTAATGGTGGTCATATCACTGCCTCAGTTCCACGGCGCTTCTGCGCTCATTTGGTTGAGACAAGGATGAGTCAAAGATGATTCGCCGTCAAATTCTTTTTTGAATCAGTGACTTACAATTTACTCTTGATACAAGATATTGTGGACCGGTTTGAATGAACGTCTATGGTGTGGGGTCACACCAAGATTTTGCAGCGCGTCACGGTGCTGTTTTGACGGATAACCGGCATTTGTCTCCCATCCATATCCCGGATGCTGTTGCGCCAAATCCACCATCAGTTGATCACGCCAGTTTTTGGCAAGGATCGAGGCCGCCGCAATCGACACTGATCGGGCGTCTCCTTTGACCACGGCTTGGGCGGGGATCTTCAGGCCGCGCGGGATCATATTGCCATCGATCAGCAGATAATCAGGCGCCAGGTCCAGGGCCGCCACCGCCCGCTCCATTGCCAAATGCGAGGCGCGCAGGATGTTGATCTCATCAATCTCGGCCACGGATGCTTCGGCCACTGCAAACTCTGCCCGGTCCCGCAACGCCGCATCCAAAGCGGCGCGGCGTTTCGCGGTCAGCTTCTTGGAATCATTCAACCCTTCGGGAATGTCCAGCGGGTTCAGGATCACGGCGGCCGCAACCACCGGCCCAGCCAATGGGCCGCGCCCCACCTCATCCACACCCGCGATGCGAAGACGCCCGCCGTCCAACAGGGCCTGCTCAAGCTCAAAATTCGGAACCATCATCCCTTTGGAAAACCGTGTTTCATCACCGACCGCAAGAAAAAAGAGAGGGCCGCTTGCGCCGCCCCCTCTCTTGCGCGGTGCTTCTGCGGCACCGCTCCTGCTCGTGACTGATTACTGATAAACCACGCGGTAACCTTGTTGGCGCAGGCATGCAGGCTCGTAGGCCCGTTTTACCTTTTTGCCATTCCAGAAACCGACCTTGCACTCTTGTGGCAGGCTATTGGCGTGTTTGTAATGCTTGTTTAGGCACCCGGTCCCCAACAGCGGCCGGTCCCCGTAGGCATTGAAAGTTCGCAGACAGCGTTGAGGCAGATCATAACGCGCCACCCGTCTGGGCAGTGGTTTCACATGGCGCGGTTTTGGGTCCACATGGGTATATTGCCGCGAAGCACGTTCACGATCTTTGCGTTTTTCCTTGTTATAGTGATTGACCGCCGCGCCAATGATCGCGATCGCAGCCAGCCCGCCCAGTATGTCACGCGTGTCCGCTGCGCGCGCTTGTGAGGCGGAAACCCCCGTTACAGCCATGGCAATCCCAATGATCAGAGCGATGAATTTCTTGTGCATCTTGCTTGTCCTTTCGGATGTGGATGCGACCACATGACGGGCCGCGCATTCGATGTATCCAAACTGGGCCCACACCTTTCAGACAGGCAATAACAGGCCTCTGCTATCCAATATCAGCCTGCGCAAACCCCTTGCGTTATTGAATATCGGACCAACCCATGCGCAGGATGCGGCCTATGAAACAGATCATCTCTTCTTTGGCCCTGGCGTCCCTGATATCGGTGGGCTCAGTCGCGTCCGCAGCGGATTGCTACGCGGACTACAAGGCAAAACAGGACAACCCGTTGCGCCTGCACTACGGTGTGATGCAGGTGACCTCGTGCGACAAAGGTCAGGCGAAGCAAGAAGTTGCCCAGCGCTTGCAAGGGTCTGGCTGGACCTTGCTGAATGTAATGACGGTGTTCGGGCCGGAAGGGTTGGATCAAAGGAAGGCCAATGCCGGAAAATTCTATCTCCGTTTCTGATGCAAGACGGTCCGGTACCCGGCTGGTGGGGCTGGGGATCGCCGCGATCCTGATCATCCTTATCACCGCCGCCGCTTTTTTGTTATGGACACTGCCCGATGCCAACGCCTTCAACGCACGGGTTGAACGGCTGTTCGTCGAAAGTGATCTGACCTCGCAGGCAGAAATCCGGCTGTTGGAAATTCTGGCTCAATCCGGCACCGCCTTTGCGGACACGCTGGCCAGCTATCGGATGGTGATCTACGTCTTGCTGGTCTTTTCCTGCGCGATGCTGATTTCGGCCTTTGTATTTCTGGTGATGCTGGTGCTGCTGAACCGTCGCATGGCCCAGATTGAACGCACAGGGATACAGGTTACTTCCCTGCTGATCAGCCGCGAGGAAAACACCGTTTACCTCAACAACATGGATTTCAAACTGACCCCGGCAGCGATGGAAACCCTGTCGGTTCTGGCGGAATCCCGTCTGGATGATGAGGTGCTGTCCGGCGCGCAGATCGAAGGAATGATCTCAGGCCGGGACGCCTCGGATTGCGACGAAGCGGCAGGTGCGACACGGATCAAACGTCTGCGCGATGCCTTGGGCAATCAGATGGTCAGCGAGTTGTTGGTGAAAAACATCGCGAAGAAGGGCTATATGCTGTCGATCGAAAAAGATGTCATTCAGATGGTCTGACATCAAGGGGGGCTCGGACCCGCAGCCGATAAAATCTGCATGATCCCTCTTGGAATGAAAGGCGTAAGGCCCCATTCTTTGTGGACCCATGGCAAGGGAGGTCGATCATGAACGTCCACGCCACACCAAGAACCACGGGCTATGGAATCTCGGTTGAACCGCTAAAGGGCAAGATTGCCATTTATCGGAACGATACATTGTTGGCCGAAAGCCACAACGCCAAGGTGATGTATGAAACTCGACTGCCGCCGACCATCTACATCCCCCGCGATGACCTATGTGTCGATCTGGGCGCCGAGACCGAGCTGCAGACCTTCTGTCCGTTCAAGGGCACCGCGACTTACCATGATATCACCGTGCAAGGCGAGTATCTGGCCAATTCCGTCTGGGCCTATGAAGAGGCTTTGCCAGAAAGCATCGCCATTCAGGGCCATATCGGATTTATGCCGGGCGCTTACACCGATATCGACCTGGGTCCGAACCAGCTGCGCGATCCCGATGACGGAAACATCAGCGGCCCGTTGATCGACTGGTTGATGCGCGGTGCCTCGGCCGCGACGACGCCCGAGGCTTTTACCAAAGCTCTGGCCGAGAAAATGCTGGAACACGGGATCGCGATCCAACGCCTCAGCATCCTTGCCTGGTCTCTGCACCCGCTGATCGCGGGGAAGCATTTTATATGGGAAAAGGATCAGGAGGAGATCCTGACCCGCGCACCAACTTATGAAATCTATGACCACCCTGCCTTTATCAACAGCCCGTTGCGCCACGTTTCCAACGGGCTCGGTGGCGTGCGCCAGCGGTTGAATGATGAAAACCCGCATAACAGCTTTCCCATCATGGAAGATTTGCGTGAGAAAGGTGCGACAGACTACGTAGCGATGCCCCTGCCTTTCTCAGATGGGCGCACGAATGTTCTGACCCTCACCTGCGACCACCCCAACGGCTTTACCACCGAAAACTTGGGGCTGGTGTTTGAATGCTCATCGGTCATCGCGCGCTATTACGAAGTGTTCATGCAGCGCGAAAATGCGCAGGTGCTGTTGGAAACTTATGTCGGCAAACGTTCAGGCGCGCGGGTTCTGGGCGGTGAAATCCGGCGTGGTGACGGCGATGAGATCGACGCCGCGATCATGTTCTGTGACCTGCGCAACTCCACCAGTCTGGAGGAACAGCTGGGGCGTGAAGCCTATATCAATCTCTTGAATGAGTTTTTCGAAACTGTCTCGGAAATCGTTCATGAAAACGGTGGCGAAGTGCTGAAATTCATCGGCGACGCTGTGCTTGCAGTTTTCCCGGCGTTGGATAACCCAGACCTCGCGCGTGAAAGCGCGCAGCGCACGGCGATTGATATCGTCGAACGGTTGGGCGAGTTGCGGCAATCGGGCACCGATATTCACTGCGATTGTTCAATCGGGCTCGCCTATGGGCGCGTGACTTATGGCAATGTCGGATCGCGCGAGAGGCTGGATTTTACAGTCATCGGCCACGCAGCAAATGTGGCAGCACGACTAGGTGAGTTTGGCAAAACGGTCGGCCATCGCATTGTTGTGTCCGAAGATATCGCCCCTGCCTGTGCCCATGCGCAACCCTTGGGTGCAGTTGCCCTGCACAATGTGTCAAAGCCTGTTAACTCTTACGCCCTGCGCACATCCGCGGATGAGATACTGAATTCTTAGCAAGCCCGGCAGCGGTTTCTTCGTCGCCAGAGCGGTTCGCCTATTACCATGGCATTGGCCAATCTTCCGAGTGGAACGCCTGAAAGCTCTGGTGGTTGAGTACCAGGTTCTGCCTATCCCGCCCCAAGCAAGATAAGCGCGGTCTGTGCTGGCGAGGTAGTGTTCTGCAACTGTGCGATCTGACTGCGCGCCAGATAGGTGTCGGTCAATCTCGTAACCGCGTCTTCTTCGGTGAATTGCGCCAGATCATCAGACCCGGTCAACCGAAGCAGCCTGTCCTTGAATTCGACCAACTGCTTATCGATATCCAACTGCCCAAAAGATGAGGGCAACCCCAGCGCCGTTTCCATCATGCTGCGCAGCGGAGGCAAACCCATCAGATCGAACCATTTGGTGTCGGTACTGACATTTTTTTGCGCCAACTCGGTCAGCGCATGTTGTGCATAGAGGGCGATCCGCATGGTCTCATCCGATTCACCAACCGAAATCTCGAACCTGGCCGTCATGTTGTCCTGAGCAACTTGTTCCATCAAAGATGCAAAGCCGGTTCGCCGTACTTGACCTGGCCCGAACCCAAACGCGTCCGAGAATTCCCGGTACCGTTTGTCGGCCAACCGATTGGCCAGAGCGTCATCTGCGCTGGTCCCGTCTTCCAGAATCTTACGAATGAAAAACCGATTGTCGAGATCCCCTTCCAGACCAAAGGCTCCCAGCGCGACCTGCAGCAGACGCCGGTCTGAGACCAGCTGCTCGGCCGTTTCAATCTTGCCGATGTTTTCCAGGAAGTAGCGGTTCTCGCGCTCGTTGATGTTCGAGCTCGAAAAAGCCTGAAACTGCGACTCATAAGTTCGCTGGAGGAAACGCCATCCGACCAATCCACCCGTTGGTATGACGGGTTGGAATGTCATTGCTGATAGGCCATCAAACGCTCTTCCCGCGGCAAGAGTGAGCGAAGGGATTTGAGGCATTTGTAGTATTGCTCGCCTACCAATGCATCCGTGGCCTCGCCCAGCACACGGCGGCTGTCGGAGTCAGTAAAAACCTGGCTCAATTCCTCGACCCGGCGCAGCAATTGCTGACGCGCTTCAACAGGGTCCATATCACCTGACAGAACAAGTTGTGCGGCATAACACACGCGCCGGACAGGGGTGTTAACCTCATCGGGGTGTATCGCGTCTCGCAGCCGCAGAACATTGGCCTGAGGCGTCATGATCGAGAACCGGCTGCGACGGTCCCCATTTTCGATCACAACTCCGTTGATCAGAACCCTCTCCTTCGGGGCGAGTTTCAGAACAAGGCCCCCCATTATGCCGCCCCACCCTGTCGCAGGCCGCGCAAGACCGCCGTATTGATCTCCAACAATGGTTCCACGGTGGCGTTGTTGCCAAGGACCTGACTGCTATGGTGTTCCGTGAATTCTGCCAGATAAAATATCCGCGCGCGCAATTCATTGGGCAAGGCGTTGTCGGAATCTGAAACGCCCGTCGCCAGAACCGTCCACAAGCGACGGTTTTCATGTACGGCCTGCACAAACGCGGCGAAATCTGTTGTCTTGCTGGCTGCAGCCGCTTTCAGGCGGCGTGTGATTTTCGAGATCGCCTCGAATTCAGTATCACGTGGTGTGCGAATAGGCGCGGCAGTTTGCGCATAAGCGTTGTGAGCAAGCATTTGCGGGGTCACTTGAAATCCTTCCAATTGGCCGTCTTCAGGCGGTCAGAACCGGGGCGCGAAAACCGCGCCCCGGCCAAGCTCCGGGATTAGCGGAACAGCGACAGGATCGACTGCGGTGCCTGGTTGGCAATCGACAGCGACTGGGTCGCCAACTGCTGCTGGACCTGCAGCGCCTGAAGACGGGCCGAGGTTTCCTCCATATCCGCATCAACCATCGCGCCGATGCCGGATTTGAAGGAATCCGTCAGTTTGGACACGAAATCCTGCTGGGTCTCGATCCGACCCTGGGCCGAACCAAAAGCAGCTGCTGCGTCAATCGACGTGTCGATCAGCGATTCAATCGTGCCAAGTGCAGCAGCGGCACCTGCGTCGGTGGACACGTCAATCGAGCTAAGCGCACCCAGACCACCCGAACCAGCATTTGAGAACTGAGCAGACACCGAGATATCCTGATCCGCGTCAGCCCCGGCAGCCGCCGTACCTGTTGCGAAGGACAGTGTATTCGGAGCGCCCGACGAGTCGTAGTCAACCGCCAATCCAGTGATGCCAAGCGCATCAATCTCGTTCTTCAGGCCAACCGCCACCAATGCGTCGGTATAGTTCTCGTCATATGTTCCAGAAGGATCAAGATCGCTGTCCTGGATGGTGTAAGACACTTCTTGATCGCCGACCCGAATCGAGACCCGGTCGCCAACTTCGAAGTTGTCAGTGGAACTGTCGATCAAGATATCGCCCGTGCCGGCTGTGCGGTCCATGGTGAACCCAGCCACATCGTTATCGGTGGTCGCACCATCCGAACCTGCAAGCACGCCTTTGGCGGTATAACCACCGATGGACAGATCCTGGCTTGCGACCGAGATAGACGCCGAGTTGACTGCACCAGTGCCATCACGGTCCAGCGAAGACAGGATCGAAACCGTACCCGCAGAACCATCCACAAGGTTCAAACCATTGAACTGTGCAGCACCAACAACCGATGCAATCTGATCCCGCAACGCTGTCACGTCATCATTGATCTTGGCCCGATCAACGTTACCTTCCTGCGCGGCGACGATCTTGCCTTTCATCTGGGTCAGAAGATCGGTCACAGTTTCAGATGCGTTCCGCGCAACCGCCACAGTCGACTCACCCAAAGCAAGGCTGTCTTTAATCGCGTTGAAGCCTTTGACATCCGATTCCATCACTTTCGAAATCGCCCAGACCGCCGAGTTATCCTTGGCAGTTGCGACGTCCTTACCTGTTGAAATAGCGTTCTGCGTCATCGCCAGGTTTTTGTTGACCGACTTCAGGGTCTGCAGCGCAACCATTGCGCCATTGTTTGTCAGAATGCTGGACATTGCTGTCATCCTTTCACTTCGGGCGATTTGCGCCCATGTTCACCCCGCAGAGAACTGCAGGCTTGGCTGTCTTTCTGACCTGTGCGATGCGCCCTGTGGCCATTCGCGCCACCTGCTGATTTCAGGTGCAAGGACACTTTTGGCGCTGATCCCCTAACGGAGTGCTAAGATGTCCGATCCCGAAACTTCAGATTTGAATTAACACGGCACTAAGCCCGTTTTTCGAGCTTTGCGTGGCTGCGAACTGCAAAGCCGCTGCGTTGCCCGTCGGCCCCATAGGTGCTGAACTCCTGCCGTACGCGGCGCAGTTCGGCCATGCGGGCGGCAACGGCGCGGATGCCATCTGCCGCGCTGTTTAACAAGGCCTGGTTACGTTCGACCTTTTGCTGAACCCGAATCAGATCGGCACTGTCGCGTACCTGCAGATCATTGATCGCGCCGATCAGTTTCTCTTTTTCCGGCACCATATGCGTCAGGCGGTCCAGATCGCCATCCACCAGCGCAGTGCGTTCAAGATCCAGAATCTCTTCCAAAGATTTAATGAGCGTCATGCTTGGTTCAGCCGTCATTGAATTTCTCCATCATTGAATTGAACAGAATTTCGGACAGACCGACGCCGCCCGACTGGGCCAATTGCTGGGCCTGATGCTGGACAAGGAAAGATGAAAACTGATCCTCACCTGCACCCCCACCGAAGGAATCGCGCGATTCACCCAGCCCTGCGGATTTCAGCATCTCAGCCAGAAATGTCGCCTCAAGCTCGACCGCTGCGGCCTGCAGCTTATCTGCGTTGGTTTGAACCGGTTGGGGCAGCGCCGTGACCTTCATCGCTTTCTCCGAAATTTACATCGAACTTTCTCGATCAAAGGTGAAAGCAGTTAAAATAAACGTAACTTCCTGCGGGCAGATTTCTGATCAGACATGACGGAGCCCGGAGCAAAATGCCCAACCCGCTTACACTGATGACAGCTGCCACAACCTCGACCGTCAGACCCGAGGCGGGCGCAGAGAAAGCGCGCCATAACAAAGCCGGGAGCCAGTTTCAGGATATTCTCGATGAACAGGACGCACCACCTGAGCTGGAAATCTCGTCTGAAGATCTGCCAGAGGATCAAGATGCTCCGGTGGCGACCGAAACCGATATCCGCCCGGTCAAAGGTGATTCTTTGGACCCGGATGTAACTGAAGCTGACCCGGTACCGCGTCTCGGAACTCAAAACCCTGTCGAGGTGGGGCAAACAGAATTCACAATCACGCCAACACAAGTGCAGCCTGGGGATGAACTTATGGCACAGCAGGGACGTGGCGGGGCGGATATTCCGACAGAATCGGCACATAGCGTGATGCCCAAATCGAGGATCGGGCCTGCAGACCCAGCGCAGCAAGTTCAACCAAAGCCACAAGGGGAAACACTCGTGGCTCAAAAGGATGTGGCCAATCGTCCCGACACCAGTGTGATCGCGATACACACCGCTACAACGCAAGCAAAAGACAGGTCCGTCCAGATCGATGCGGTGCCTGCTGACAAAGCCCCGGATACGACTCCCACCGCCACGCAACCGCAAAAACCAGCACAAACTGTGCCCCACGGGGCAGTCGGCATCAGCGTCGCGCAATTGCAATTGAGCGCCACTGCCCGGCAGCGAGACGCAGAACAGGCTCTAAAAGTCGATACCAGCGAACCTATTGCTGCCTTGGGTGAGGAGCCCGTGTTGCAATCAGCCCGCGATTCGGCGGCAC
Organism: Ruegeria sp. AH7; assembly: GCF_056541325.1. Lineage (NCBI taxonomy): Bacteria > Pseudomonadati > Pseudomonadota > Alphaproteobacteria > Rhodobacterales > Roseobacteraceae > Ruegeria > Ruegeria sp. AH7. Next base: position 88,104 of record NZ_JBQFYF010000003.1, read on the forward strand.
CGCTCAGCGCGCCTGCACAGGCGGCGCGGGCCGAGGTTGCGCGGGCAATCGCGGGCCAAATGGCCGCAGCCATACAGGCGCGGCCTGGCTCGGGCGCAATCGAAATTGCGCTGAATCCCGAGGAGTTGGGGCGCGTTTCCATTGTTCTGAATGGTCGCGAGGACGGGTTTCACCTGACAATTGCGGCTGAACGGCCCGAGACACTGGACCTGATGCGCCGCCATATCGCGGTGCTGTCCGAAGAGTTTCAGAAACTGGGCTATGGCGACCTGTCATTTGATCTCGGGAATTTCTCGGATTCGCAGCAAAATCCGCTCGATCACCAACAGGCTAACAGCTTCGACCTGACGCCCCAGGACCATGGTGCGCAGGCTGCACCGTTTCCAAAGAACACCGCCCCGGGCCGGGGCATAGATATGAGGCTTTGAACATGATCAATCCAACACAGGCCGCTCAGACATCGGTTCAGTCGCAAGCAACCTCAGGGTCAAAGACCAGTGCCATCGCCTCGGATTTTGAAACCTTCCTGTTGATGATGACAACACAAGCCCAGAATCAGGATCCGCTGGACCCGATGGACTCGGCCGAATACGCCTCGCAACTTGCGCAGTTTTCGATGGTGGAACAGCAGGTTCAGACCAATGATTTGCTGGCGTCACTCACATCCAGCATGGGCAGCCTGAACCTGGGCGAACTGGCGAATTGGGTCGGCATGGATGTCCGGTCAACATCCGGGTTCAGCTTCGATAGCCAACCGGTGACGCTGTTTGCGGCTCCGCATGAAGCTGCGGATCAAGCTACGCTGACCGTGCGGGACGCGGATGGAGAAGTGGTTTCCACCTCGGATGTCCCGCTTGATCAGACCGAGTTTACCTGGGCCGGCACCGACTCTGATGGCAACCCACTGCCGCCGGGCAACTACACCGCAACCCTTAGCAGCTATCAAGATGGAGAGCGCTTGTCTGAAACACCTGTCGCCTCATACGGCCGGGTGGTTGAAGCGCAGATTGGCACGGATTCGATCTTGCTGACCCTCGAAGGCGGGCAGATTGTTCCCACACATCAGGTGAGCGGGGTTCGATCAGGCGCTTGATCTGATCAGACACGCAGGCCAAACCTAGGCGGATCGCGATTCGCCCCTAGAACTGGTTTTGACCCTGCCAAACTTTTCCTCACCACCGCCTGATCTTGTTCAACAGCTTTCCGACCAAAAGCTGGTGCAAAACGATGCGCGTTTCGAAACCCTTTACGGCGGGCGGACCAATCAGGTCTGGAAGGTTCTGGGCGGAGACAGCGACCGCGTTCTGAAACTCTATCGTACGTCGTTGCAAAACCCGCTGTTTCGCAACGACGCCGCGCTAGAGGCACGATGCCTTACCGCATTGGAACCTACGGGGTTTGTGCCACGTCTATGCGCTGCCGGTGGCTATCATGCAGATCATTGGGTTCTGTACGATCATGCGCCCGGCACCCCTTGGGACGATGATCCCGCGCCCGTTGCATTGTTGCTCCGGCAATTGCATCAGTCAGCGGTCAGAGTAGCAGCGCCAACAGGCTGTAACGGGAGTGCCGATCTTGCGCGACATGGTCAAGACATCCTGGACCTTTGTGCCCCCGAAACCCGAAACAAACTGCTGAGCCTGAGGCCAGATCACGCAGTCGCACCAACAGCAAACCTATGCTTGATTCACGGCGACCCGGTGCCCGGCAATATTCTGGTCGCTGCATCCGAGCTGACGCTGATTGACTGGCAATGCCCTGCATTGGGCGACCCATGTGAAGACCTGGCAATGTTCCTGTCCCCGGCGATGCAACTGCTCTATCGGGGTGGGCCTTTGGACGGAGATCAGGAAAACCGCTTTTTAAGCGCTTACGGAGACCCCGACATCCTGTCTCGATACGAACAGCTTCGACCGTGGTTCGCCTGGCGCATGGCCGCCTATTGCCTGTGGCGGATGGAAAATGGTGCCCCGGACTATGAGCGCGGGTTTCAGCTTGAAGTTGAGGCGTTGTGTTAGCTGCACATCACCAATCAGCAACCGCCATAGCCGCATAGGCGGGCGGCAAAAGCGCACGCCGCATGCGCCCCAACGGGAACCGAGCGGGCGTTTGCGTCATCGGCTGTGGCAGACCCGTCGCCTGCCCCAAAGCCAATCGCGCCAACGCACGGCCACAGTAGGTGCCCATCGCAACACCGTTGCCATGAAACGCAAACCCCGCGAACATCCCAGGATATCCCGGAATGATACCTGCATAGGGCAACAGCGAACGTGAAAGACACACCATACCCGACCAGATATGGGTGATCTCAACCTCGGACCATGCCGGGAACATCCGTCTGAAATCCCGCTGCACCAAGTCCCTGATCGCCTTCTCGGACGCCTCGGAAGATCGCAACCCCCCTCTCATTCCGAACAGAAACCGCCCGTCCGGCATGAGACGGAAGTAGTGCAGAAGATGCCGCGTATCGTAACACATCTGGTCCGAGGTCCAGCCCTGCGCGGCCTTTTCGGCCTCGGTGAGGGGCCGTGTGACCAGAACCGTCGATTGCGCAGGCATATATCGGCCTGACATCCAATCGGGAACATCCTCGCTGGAATACCCGTTTGTGCAGATCAGCACCTGATCGGCCTGCACGCGCCCCTTGGGCAGCTCAAGTTCAAAACCGGATGAGGTTTTTTCGACCTTCCGCACGGGGCTGGTCTGACAAAACACCGCCCCCAATTCGGCTGCGGATTGAGCGAGCCCAAATAGGTATTTCCGAGGATTCAGACCAAACCCGACCGGAGTCGTGTATCCGCCAAGAAACGGGCCATTCAGGCCCAACCCCGGCAAATCCTTTTGCTCGTGCAAGGTGCCGTTTTGGTCTGCGGAACGGCGCAGTTTCGTCATCGCACGCGACGAATGCGCCAGCTGGGTCTCACCAACTGAATGCGTATCAGCCGAGATCTGATATTTCTCAAGCAAGGCAGCTACCAACGCGACGGCATCGTATTCTGCTTGTTCATAAGCGGCGGCACTGTCCTGCCCAAAGCGGCGCTCTAAGGCCCTGTGGCTCAGTTTTGATCCGCCCAGGCAACAGAAACCGCCATTGCGCCCCGATGCGCCCCAACCTGGGGTTTCCGCTTCAAGCACGGCGACCGAAGCTCCCGCTTTGGCAAGGTGCAACGCGGCAGATGTTCCAGTGAAACCACCGCCGATGATGGCGACGTCTACTCTCTGATCACCGTTCAGTTCCGGCCACTCAGGGTTGGGGCAGGTCTCATCCCACCAACAGCCCTCACGCGGGCCGGGGCCGTAGGTGTAGGCGGGATAGATGCGTTTCATTCGGCGCGGGCAGCGGCCATTTCATCCTGCCGCTGTCGCATCATCGCTCGTTTGGTGACCAGCGATGCGGTGATGACCCCCACCGTGACCACCGCAATCATGATAGTTGAAAGCGCGTTGATTTCCGGACTAACCCCAAGCCGGACCGCTGAGAAAATCTTGATCGGCAAGGTCGTCGCCGATGGGCCAGAGGTGAACGACGCAATCACCAGATCGTCCAGCGACAGGGTAAAGGCCAGCAACCAGCCCGAGATCACGGCTGGCGCGATGATCGGCAAGGTCACAAGGCGAAACGCCTGCGCGGGGGAACAGCCCAAATCCAGCGCGGCCTCTTCCAAAGACTGATCAAATGTCACAAGGCGCGATGAGACCACAACCGACACAAAGCACATTGAGAATGTCGTGTGTGCCAGAACGATGGTCAGAATACCCCGGTCCAAACCGATCCCGATGAACAGCAACAGCAGTGAGAGGCCAGTAATCACCTCGGGCATCACCAGAGGTGCATAGATCATGCCCGAAAACAGGGTTCGTCCAAAGAAGCGGCCCCCACGCACCAGCACATAGGCCGCAGCGGTGCCAAGTATCGTCGCCAATGTCGACGAAAACACCGCAACCCGGACGGTAACCCAGGCAGCGTCCAGAAACGCCTCGTTCTGGACCAGTTCGCCGTACCATTTGGTCGAGAAACCCGCCCAGACCGTAACCAGCTTGCTTTCGTTGAAGCTGAAGATGATCAGGATGATCATCGGGATGTACAGAAACGCAAATCCCAGCGTGAGCGAGACGGCATTGAACCAGCTTAGCTTGCTCATTGCTCGGCCTCCGTCTGTTTTTGCTGGTTGCGCTGGAACAGCACAATTGGGACCACAAGGATCAACAGCAGGACGACAGCCACGGCGCTAGCGACGGGCCAGTCACGGTTTGAGAAGAACTCTTCCCACAGAACCTTGCCGATCATCAGCGTACCCGATCCACCAAGGAGTGACGGGATCACGAACTCGCCAATCACCGGAATCATCACAAGGAAACAACCGGCGATGATACCGGGGCGCGATAGGGGGATCGTGACCAGCCAGAAGGCTTGCAGACGGGAACATCCCAGATCTTCAGCAGCCTCAATCAGGGATTCGTCCATTCGCTCCAGCGCCGAGTAAATCGGCAGGATCATGAAAGGCAGATAGGTGTAGACGATGCCAATATAGACCGCTGTATTGGTGTTCAGAATGGTCAGCGGGGTAGAAATAATACCCGTCCAGAGCAGAAGCTGGTTCAGGTAGCCCTCATTCGACAGAATTCCCATCCACGCATAAACGCGGATCAGGAACGAGGTCCAGAACGGCAGGATCACCAGCATCATCAGTGTTGGCCGCCATTCTTCGGGCGCGCGGGCCATACCATAGGCGATTGGATAGCCCACCAGCAACGTGAGAATAGTTGAAATCAGCGCGATTTTGACGCTGGACAGGTACGCTTTCCAATACAGGTCATCCTCGGTCAGCCAGATAAAGTTCTCGAAATCCAACTGGCTGAAGAAATCTCGGATGCCAGCCCACCCCTGTGACAGGTCCAGCGTCGGCGTATAGGGCGGGATCGCAAGTTCAGTGTCGGACAGCGATATCTTCAACACAATGAAGAACGGCACCATGAACAGCGCCAGCAGCCAGACATAGGGAACTGCGATCAGCAGGGCGCGACGCATCAGTTCGCCAGCAAAACCGCAGCCGTTGCTGTCCAAGACAGCCAGACCGGGTCTTCCCAAGTAAAGGATCGGCGCGAGATACGGCGCGTGTTGGCAGATTGCGCCTTGATGATCGTGCCGTTTGACAGTTCCACGTGATAGGTCGAGAGGTTACCAAGATAGGCAATGTCCAGCACTTTGCCCTGCACAGCGTTGATCGCCTCAGCCGGGCGATCGGTGGAGATTGTTACCTTCTCGGGCCGGATGGCCAGATGGCAGGATTGACCATTCGAAAGCTCAGTGCCCGATGTCGCAGTCAGGGGTGCCTGTCCTTCGGCCCAATCAATCTGATAAGTCTCATCCCCTGTCAATGTTGCACGACCTTCGATGATGTTCACATCTCCGATGAAGTCGGCCACGTAGACCGAGTTTGGATTTTCATAGATACGATCCGGCGTGGCAACCTGCATCAGTTTGCCCTGATCCATCACAGCTACACGGCTGGCAACGGTCATCGCCTCTTCCTGATCGTGGGTGACGATCACAAAGGTGGTGCCGGTTTTTTCTTGAATATCCATCAGTTCGAACTGCGTGTCCTGTCGCAGTTTCTTGTCCAGCGCGCCAAGGGGCTCGTCCAGCAGCAACAGCTTCGGAGCCTTCGCCAGCGACCGTGCCAGCGCGACCCGCTGCCTTTGCCCACCCGAAATCTGGTGCGGCTTGCGGCGGGCGAATTGTTCCAGCCGTGTCAGGCGCAGCATCTCCTCGACCCGATCCTCAAGATCATGCTTGGGCATGTTGTCCCGGCGCAAACCAAAGGCGATGTTGTCCCAAATGCTGAGATGCGGGAACAGCGCGTATGATTGGAACATCATGTTCACCGCCCGCTTATTCGGCGGGATCGGATCAATGTCCTGCCCGCCCAGCATGATATGCCCCTCAGTCGGGGTCTCAAATCCGGCCAGCATCCGCATCATCGTGGTCTTGCCGCAGCCCGAGGGACCGAGCAGGGCAAAGAATTCACGTTCGAAAATGTCCAGCGACAGGTTGTCGATGGCGGTGAAGCCCCCGAACCGTTTGGTGACATTCTGGAACTGGATCAGTGGTTTCGCCTGTGGATCATCCCAAGGCGCAAAGACATCAGCGTTCAAACCGGCCCCCGTATTTCTGTACGGTAAAGAAAAACGCGGGGCGTTGTTTCGCCCCGCGCTGCAAGATCAGGTGCCTGACTTGATCTTGGTCCACAAACGGGTCACGACCCGCTGTGTTTTCGACGGATAGGGCGTCGTGATATAGAGGTTCTGCATCGTCGCATCATCCGGATAGATCGCCGGATCGCCGATCACGTCTTCCTCCAGAAACTCCTGTGAAGCCTTGTTGCCGTTTGCGTAGTACACATAGTTCGACGCAGCAGCCATGTTGTTGGCGTCCAAGATGAAGTCCAGGAACTTGTGTGCGCCTTCAGGATTGGGCGCATCGGCAGGAATGGCCATCTGGTCGAACCACATCAGCGACCCTTCAGCGAAGGGATGGTATTCAATCTCGACACCATTGTCGGCCTCGGCCGCACGGTCCCGCGCTTGAAGGATGTCACCCGACCAGCCGACGGCCACACAGATATCGCCATTGGCCAGCGCATTGATGTATTCCGAGCTGTGGAATTTCTGAATGTATGGGCGCACCGCCGTCAGTACTTCTTCTGTCTTGGCGATGACATCCGGATCATGGCTGTCAGGGTCCTCACCCAGATACTGCAGGGTCATCGGTATCATCTCGGCAGGCGCATCCAGGAAATGCACACCGCAAGAGGCCAGCTTCTCCATATTTTCGGGTTTCAGAACCAGGTCCATGCTGTTCAGGGCCACGTCGTCGCCCAAAGCTTCTTTGACCTTGCCAACATTCACACCGATGCCGGTCGTCCCCCACATGTAGTTGATGGAATAGGCGTTGTTCGGATCATAGCCTGCAGTGCGATCCTGGATCACGTCCCAAAGGTTGCCGGAATTGGCCAGTTTGGCAGCATCCAGTTCCTGAAATGCTCCAGCCTGAATCTGACGCTGCAAGAACGTGCCCGACGGCACCACCACGTCATAGCCTGAACCACCGGCCAGCATCTTGGTTTCCAGAACCTCGTTACTATCGAAGACGTCATAGATCAGCGTCAGGCCGGTCTCTTCTTCGAACTTCGCCAGCAGGTCCTCGTCAATATAGTCGGACCAGTTGTAAACACGCACCTCTTCGGCAAAGGCTGCCGAAGTCCCCAATGCGATGACCGCTGTCAGCGTCAGCGTTTTGATTGTCATTTTTTTCTCCCTGCAAATGTCCGGGTATTTTCCCGGTTTTTCAGATTTGATCAAGTTTTGCGTTTTTCGATGGTACCGACTATGGTTTCACGAAGGGTCTTACCCCGCAAGAGACTGGTATCGAAACTGGAACCAGCCCATTGGATTTGATCAAAAATAAGGCAAATGCAGTACAGATGAGCGACACAAAAAGCCCCGTGCATGAACAGGTCTACCACACCCTCAAGTCGCAGATCCTGTTTGGCGATTTGGTTCCGGGGCAACCGGTTACAATCCAGGGTCTGGCCGATGCATTGGGTGTTGGAATGACACCAGTGCGCGAAGCGATTCGGAGGCTGATATCTGATGGGGCATTGGTGTTTCAGGGCAATCGACGTGTCAGTGTTCCACTGATTTCTGATTCGGATATTGACCAAATGAAATTTGCCAGAAGTTCAATAGAATCAGAACTTTCAAGACGCGCGACTCCCAATCTAAGCCCTGCTGATATTGATGAGCTGGAGCGGATCGACCAGCGTCTCGACAGTATGATCGAAGACGGCGACATCAACGGTTATCTTCGCTTGAACCATGCTTTTCACAAAGCGCTTTACGCCCATGCCCAAGCCCCGATTCTGCGTGACTTGGCCGAGCGGCTATGGCTCAGATTCGGTCCATCGCTGCGGGTTGTCAGTGGGCGATTCGGAACGCAAAGCATGCCTGATCGGCACAAAGACATCATCGCAGCGCTTCGCGAAGGAGATGCCAACAAAGCCGCTCTGGCCACTGCACAGGATGTTGAGCAAGGGATGGAGCTGATGATCGGCGCTCTGGCTCCAGCCTGAATCACGCGATTCGATTGACAGTAAAAAATTTGATCATATTGTGACCAGAAACTGCTTGAGGAGGTTTCAGGATGTCCACCATCACCAACCACATGCCCACCGCTGAGTTACAGGCCCTGGATGCGGCCCATCACCTTCACCCGTTCTCGGCCAATGGTGCATTGGGAAAGGAAGGCGCGCGTGTCATCACCCGCGCCAAAGGGGTCTACCTGACTGATAGTGAGGGAGAAGAAATCCTCGACGCGATGGCCGGTCTGTGGTGCGTGAACATCGGCTACGGGCGCGACGAACTGGCCGACGTCGCCGCGCGTCAGATGCGCGAGCTTCCCTACTACAACACGTTTTTCAAAACGACCCACGTGCCCGCCATTGCCTTGGCGGCCAAGATTGCCGAACTGGCACCGGGTGATTTGAACCACGTCTTCTTTGCGGCCGGTGGTTCTGAAGCAAACGACACCAACATCCGTCTGGTGCGCACCTATTGGGCCGAAAAAGGCCAGCCCGACAAGAACATCATCATCAGCCGCCATAACGCTTACCACGGCTCTTCGGTGGGCTCTGCCTCGCTGGGCGGTATGGCCGGAATGCACGCACAGGGTGGCATTCCGATCCCGAATATCCACCACATCAACCAGCCGAATTGGTGGGCCGAAGGGGGCGACATGACGCCCGAAGACTTTGGCTTGGCCCGCGCGCGTGAGTTGGAAGAGGCCATTCTGGAGCTGGGTGAAAACCGCGTCGCCGCCTTTATCGCTGAACCCGTGCAAGGCGCTGGCGGGGTCATTGTCGCGCCCGATACCTATTGGCCCGAGGTTCAGCGTATTTGTGACAAATACGATATCCTGTTGATCGCCGATGAAGTGATCTGTGGATTTGGTCGTACCGGCAACTGGTTCGGGTCGCAAACTGTCGGGATCAAGCCCCATATCATGACCATCGCCAAGGGCCTCAGCTCGGGCTATGCGCCCATCGGCGGGTCCATCGTCAATGACGAAATCGCCGAGGTGATCGGGGGAACCGAGTTCAACCACGGCTATACCTATTCCGGGCACCCGGTTGCGGCAGCCGTGGCGCTGGAGAACCTACGCATCCTCGAAGAGGAAAAGATCGTCGAGCACGTCCGCGACGTCGCCGCTCCTTATCTGAAGAAAAAATGGGAGGCTCTAGCTGATCATCCGCTGGTGGGTGAGGCTAAGATTGTCGGCATGATGGCCTCGATCGCACTTACGCCCGACAAGGCAAACCGCGCCAAATTCGCCTCGGCCCCCGGAACCGTGGGGTATATCTGCCGCGACCGTTGCTTTGCCAACAACCTGATCATGCGCCATGTTGGCGACCGGATGATCATCTCTCCCCCGCTGATCCTGACTCCGGCGGATATCGACGAGATGTTCATACGCATCCACAAATCGCTGGATGAGGCACAGGCTGAGATTCATGCGCAAGGGCTAATGAAGGCGGCGTCTTAGTCGGCTTTTCTTGGGTTGTAGTAAAGGCGGCTTTGACAGCCGCCTTTTTCTTTGGGATTTGGCCCCATGACAATGTCGGCTTCGAGCCCAAGCTGTAAATTCGTTTTCTGTGCTGCGTGCGCTCGCAGCGGACAAATTGCTGCGGATGCATTGGCAAAGGCGCTGTTTTGCGGCAGGAAAACCAGCCATTCGTTCGGAGTGCAGCGGGTTCTACCTATCCTATACTCGGGCGGCGGGGCTTTGTCGTAATTTGGCACGCCAACGCGAACGGTTGGTCCCAGGTAATTCGAGGTATTTGTCAATCGAAGGGCTTATTGCGGGTCCAATCAAACGTACCGTCGTCGCGTTCCTGCACCGCCCGCTTCCAGCCGACCTCTTCGACCCGGGCCTTGAAGTTTAGTCCTTCGGGTGAATGTCGCGTGATGCCGTCGAACACGGTCGCAAGGCGCTGTGTCTGGTTGATCTTTTCCTCGACGGCGGAATTTATCACCATTTTCTGCATGGCCAACTGGTTGATAGGTACCGTCGCCATGCGCGCAGCCAGCGCTTCGACCTCGTCATCCAATTGGTCATCGGGTACGGATTTCAGGACCAGCCCCATATTGGCCGCCTCAATTCCAGTCACCTTGTCGCCTGTGAACATCATCCGCTTGGCCTTTTCCGGCCCCAACCTGTGTACCCACATCGCCGTGGTCGGGCAGCCCCAGACGCGGGTGGGCATGTACCCGATCTGCGCTGTGTCCCCCATGATCGTCACGTCTGCACAAAGCGCGATGTCCGAACCGCCCGCGACGGCAAAGCCATGAACCTTGCAGATCACCGGCTTCATCGCCCGGAAGAGCGACATGAAGGCCTGCGTGTTGGCCCACATGAACTGGAAATCCTGCATCGGATCCCAGGGCATCTCCTGCACGACCTGGTTGGGGCCATTGCCTTCGGCATAATGGGCCAGATCGTAGCCCGCACAAAACGCCTTGCCGGCACCGGACAGCACCATCACGTGCACGTCCCGATCGGCATCCGCCTGCGCCACCGCTGCCGCCAACTCGCGCGGCAGATCGTCGTCGATGGCATTCATCACCTCAGGTCGGTTCAGGGTGATCCGCCCGATCCGGCCATCTTTTTCGTAAAGAACCTTTGTCATGCTCCCCCCCAGTCGCTGACGGCCTTGACCTCCAGAAACTCCTCCAGCCCCCAGACACCGCCTTCACGACCAGTACCCGATTGTTTCATTCCACCGAAGGGTGTTCCGGCCCCGCCGAATTTACCGTTCACTTCGACCATACCCGAGCGCAGCCGCCGTGCCACCCGGCGGGCGCGAGACTTGTCAGCGGTCTGGACATAATTGGTCAACCCATAAGGTGTGTCGTTGGCCAGTGTGATTGCCTCTTCTTCAGTATCGAAAGGTGTCATGGTAAGAACCGGTCCAAAGATTTCCTCACGCCAGATGGTCATGTCGGGTGTGACATCGGCAAAGACCGTGGGCCGGACGAAATGCCCGGTGCTCAACCCCTCCGGCTTGCCCATCCCACCGGCCACGAGCCTGGCACCTTCGTCGATTCCCTGCTTGAGGTAGTATTGGATCCTGTTGAACTGGACCCCCGAGACAACCGGGCCGATCTGGCGACCCTCGACATCGGCAGGGCCCACTTCGGTTTTCCCGGCCACCGCCCGGGCGGTTTCAACAGCCGCATCATAGATCGGGCGTTCCACCAGCATCCTTGTAGGCGCATTGCAGGACTGGCCAGTATTGTTGAAGCAGTGGCGCACGCCGCGTGTGACCGCCTTTTCATCGGCATCGGCAAAGATAATGTTCGCACCCTTGCCGCCCAGCTCCAGGTTGACACGTTTGACCGTATCCGCAGCGGCTTTGCTGATCGCGACACCAGCGCGCGTCGAGCCGGTAAAGCTGACCATATCCACATCCGGGTGCGCGGTCAGATGTGCACCAACTCCCGCACCATCCCCGTTCACGAGGTTGAACACGCCGGGCGGAAAACCGGCCGCGTCGATCATCTCGGCCAGCAGCATGGCGCTGAGCGGGGCCTGCTCAGCCGGTTTCAGCACCATCGTACATCCCGCAGCGAGTGCGGGCGCAACCTTGAGCATCACCTGGTTCATCGGCCAGTTCCACGGCGTGATCAGGGCGCAGACCCCGACCGGTTCATAGAGGATCATGTCACCCGGCGCGTGGTCGCCCAAAGGACACTCGAACGCGAAACCCTTTGCCGTGCGGATGGTGTTTTTCAGATGCCCGGCCCCGGCCCCCACCTGAGCCGTTTTCGCCAAGGCAAACGGCGCGCCCATTTCGTGGCTTATTGCCTGTGCCATTTCGCCCGCACGGTCCTTGTAGATGTCCATTAGCCGTTCCAGCGCGGCTATCCGCGCATCTGGCTTTGTCTTCGCCCAGCCTGCAAACGCGGCCTTGGCCGCGGCGATGGCCGCGTCAGCATCAGCGACACCACCCAAAGTGATCATGGCGATCTTCTCTTCCGTCGAGGGGTCTTCCACGGCCATTTCCCGACCGTCAATCGAAGCGACCCATTGTCCATTGATGTAATGTTTTGTGGCGTCTTGCATGGCGTGTCCTGTTGTTCAGAGTTCAGTGAATTCCCCGGCGACGAAACGGTCGCGGAGAACGAATTTCTGGATTTTGCCCGAGCCCGTCAGGGGAAAGCCCTCGACCTGCACCCAGACATTCGGGGTTTTCTGCGGCGACATGTTCGCGCGGCAGTAGGCATGCAACGCGGACCTATCCAGTGGTCCTGTGCCGCGGAGGAAGGCCCCGATCAATTCGCCCCATTTCGGGTCCGGCAGGCCAACCACAGCGACCTCGGCTACGCTCGCGTGTTCCAACAGGCAGTTCTCGATCTCGGCCGGGAAATGGTTCTCGCCGCCGCGGATGATCATCTCTTTGACGCGTCCAGTGACGGTGACGTAGCCGCGCGCATCCATCCGGCCCAGATCGCCGGTATGCAACCAGCCCTCTGCATCCACGGTCTCGGCAGTGGCTTTCGGGTTGTCATTGTATTCCAGCATGACACAGGGGCCGCGTGCGCAAATCTCTCCGATTTCGCCGATTGCCACGGGATGATTGTCAGCGATGTCCCGGATCGAGACCTCGGTTTGCGCAACCGGCTGGCCAGCCGTGTTGCAGATGTCGTCGATACTGTCTGACAAATGGTGTTGCGTGATCACCGGACAATGCTCGGTCTGGCCATAGAGCGTCGAAAACCCGGCGCCCATCAGGGTCTGCACCCGGCGCACCAATTCGGGGGCCACCATCGAGCCGCCGCAGCTGACAAGCTTCAGGGCCGACAGGTCGCGCGGGCGCTTTTCCTGCGCGTCAAGCAGCGCCACCACCATGGTCGGCACGCCAAGGATGATGTCCGCGCCGTTCGCTTCCAACCGGTCAAGCACAACATCCGGATCAAACAGGCTGACCAGCACCATTCGGCAGCCCGCCTGCAGGCAGCCAAGGGTGACCATACCGCAGCCCGAGGTGTGAAACATCGGCATGATGTTGACCCAGGTCGTCGCCTTGGTTGCGCCGCAACGGGACGCGTAGAAGCGCGCATTGTTGACCAGCCCGCGATGGCTCAGCACCGCCCCTTTGGGAAAGCCAGTCGTCCCTGACGTATACTGGATCATTGCGGCGTCGCTCGGGGTGACTTCGGGCAAAGCAGGCGGGCGGGCCCCTTCCGCGTAAAGCACGGCGCTGTCCATGCCCGTGACTTCGCGCACCGATGGGATACTCGTAGCGACCTCAGCCCCAATCCGGCCCATCGGGTTGCCGCGGAATTCCTCGACAAGGAACAGGGCAACCGCGCCGGACTGCTCCAAAACATAGGCCAGCTCGCGCGCCTGAAAGGCCGGGTTCGCTGTGACGAGCACCAGACCGGACAGCGCGCAAGCATATTCCATCAGGACCCATTCTGGGCTGTTGGGAGACCAGATTACCACCCGTTCGCCGGGCGCAAACCGAGTGGATAGCGCCATGGCCAGCCGCTCGGCGTCGGCCAGCAGTTCGGTATAGGTCCAGCGCCGCCCTTCTGATCCGTCCTGTCGGATTTCCACCAAAGCCTCGGCATCCGGTCGCTCCGCAGCCACCTCGCGCAGCAACGCTCCTATGGTGATCTCACGCGTTTCCATGTCGGACTGGGCCGGAACATGAGATGTCGCGAGCTTTAGGTCATACATCGCCGAAATCTCCACCCCGGCCCTTGCCTTTGGCGAACCGGGTGGCGCCTTCAATGCCTTTGGTGACCTCGGCCTTGCTGCCTCGCCATTCCTGCTGCAACGCATCGCGCATCGGCAATCCGTACTGAGACCGCACGGACTGGCGATCCGCCCGCATACAGCTTTGGGGGAAACGGGCGATGTCATGGGCCAGGGCTTCGGCTTTGGTTCGCGCGTCGCCTTCAGGCACGACGTATTCGCACAATCCAATCCGCAGCGCCTCATCCGCATCTACGCGCCGCCCGGTCAGGATCAAATCCATCGCGCGACCTTCGCCCACCAAGCGTGGCAAGCGCACCGTGCCGCCGTCGATCAGCGGAATACCCCAGCGGCGGCAGTAGACACCCATGAAGGCACTCTCTTCCATCACCCGGATATCGCACCAGAGCGCCAATTCCATGCCGCCTGCAACCGCTGGTCCGGAAACAGCGGCGATCACAGGTTTGGACAACTCCAACCGGCTGGGTCCCATGGCGGCCATCGGAGGTTCACCTTCCTCAGGGAAATCGAACGGATCAAGCGCCTCGGCCCCGGCAAGGGAAGCTGCATGTTTCAGGTCCCACCCGGCGCAAAAGGCCCCGCCTTCACCCCAGAACACCGCCACGCGCGCGGTCGTGTCTGCATCGAAAGCTTGGAATGCCTCAAAGAGGGCCGTGGCGCTTTCCGGGTCCATGGCATTGCGGGCTTCAGGGCGGGAATGGATCACGGTCCAGATTGGACCGTCCTGTTCAACGCGCACGCTCATTGCAGTACCTCTCCGTAATTGCCTGCGAGGAACTTCTCACGAATGGCGAATTTCTGCACCTTGCCAGAGCCTGTCAGAGGGAATTCCAGCACGTGGACCCAGACCGACGGCGTTTTCTGCGCGGACAGATGCGTCCGGCAATGGGTGCGCAATGCGTCAACGCCAGGTGCCGTGTCAGATAGGACGAACGCCGCGATCACCTCCCCCCATTTTTCATCAGGCAGGCCGACCACGGCCACCTGCGCCACGTTCGGGTGGGTTACAAGAACCGCTTCGATCTCGGCCGGGAAGTGGTTTTCACCGCCACGGATGATCATGTCTTTCACGCGGCCAGTCACCCGCACAAACCCCTGGGTATCCATCGTGCCCAGATCACCGGTATGCAGCCAGCCGTCTGCGTCGATAGCGGCGGCGGTTGCTTCTGGATTGTCATTGTATCCGATCATCGCCGCATAGGATCGCGCGCAAATCTCGCCCACCTCGCCAATCGGAAGCACTGTGCTGTCTTTGGTTGAGCGGATCGACACCTCGGTTTGCGGCAAGGGCGGGCCTGCGGTTTCCACGATCTGTTCAAGCGTGGCCTCGACCGGGTTCAGGCAGATCATCGGGCTGTGTTCCGTCTGTCCGAAGGCACTGAGCAAGTGACACCCCAGGCGGTCCCGCACCCGGCGAACCAGATCGGGCGGCACCGGTGCACCGCCTGTCGTAATGACCTCAAGCGAGGACATGTCGCGTGGGGTTCTACCCAGCGATTCCAGCAGATTGAACAACATGGTGGGAACGGCAAAACAGGTTGTGACGCCCTGTTCCTCGATCAATCGCGCAAAGACATCCGCGTCGAACCGCTTGATCAGCAGCATTTTGCAAGCGGCTTGAAGGCAGCCGAGCGCCCCTGTGGCACAGCCCGCCGTGTGAAAGAGCGGCATGAAATTGGCCCAAACCGAGTGCGGCCCAACCTGTTTGCGGGCACAGAAAAGTCGGGCGTTGTTCACAAGATTCTTGTGGCTGAGCACCGCGCCTTTGGGGAAACCAGTTGTTCCCGAGGTGTACTGAATCTGCGCGGCATCATCCGGCTGGACGTCCGGCAGCACGGCGGGCCGTTCTCCACGGGCGTAGAGCGCATCCTCGTCTTCCAGATTGACAACCTCGCGCAAAGCTGTGTTGCCGCTTATCGCCTCGCGCGCAATCTCAGCCATCGGGTTGCCCCTGAACTCATCAACCATGAACAGGCCAACAGCACCGGATTGCTCCAGCACATATTTGAGCTCGGAGGCCTGAAAGGACGGATTGGCAGTAACCAGAACCAGCCCCGCAAGACCGCAGGCATATTCCATGAAGATCCATTCGGGGATATTGGGTGCCCAGACGACGACCCGCTCGCCGGGCAAATAGCGCGTGCTGAGCGCCAGGGCCAATTGCTTGGACCGCTCCAGCAATTCGGCATACGTCCAGTGATCGCCGCAAAACCCGCTGTCATCCACATCCACCATGGCCATCGATGCCGGATGCCCCGCGGCAACCTCGCGCAGCAAGCTGCCAACGGTGATGTCGCGTATCTCGGCTCCGGGCTGTGCCGGGAAATAGGATGTTGTCAGCTTCACGACGGATGCCCCTGTTTTGCGTGATCGCGCAGACCATTGCACAGGCGCGACGCGCTGCATAATATCAATGGGTCATAAATTGATAACTTTTGGATATCGCTATGAACCTCACCCTGCGCCAGTTCCTTGTATTCAAGACCATCGTAGAAAGCGGTGGCTATCGGAAAGCGGCCGAGGTGCTTCACACCTCGCAATCGGCGCTCACCAAAACAGTTCAGTCGCTTGAGGCCGAGCTTGGATTTCCGGTGCTTGACCGCTCTTCCCATACCGTCGGAACGACCAAGGCGGGTGAGGCGCTTTATGCGCGGCTGGGTGAGCTTTTCGATCTGGTTTATCAGATCACCCAGAACGCCAGTGATGTCGCTGCCGGGCAACGGGGCAGCCTCAACATCACCTACACTGATTTTGCCATTCTCGGGCAGCTTCCCGAAATCATCGAAACCTTTCGCGGGCAGACGCCCAATGTGAAGATCGGCGTGCGGTTCTATCCCAGTCCAAGGCAAATCGAACTGCTGCTGAACGGCCAGGTCGATATCGCATTTATCTGGCACTTCATGGATCGGCTGCCGCCCGATCTGAACCATCGTCCGATCTCGCGCGAGGCTCTGGCTGTCGTCTTGCCTGACCATCACCCTCTGGCCTCGCGCGACGCCATCGACCTCGCAGAATTGCGCGATGAGACCTTTCTTGTCGGCGACACGCCCTGGCTGCCCTTTACCAATCTTGTACGTGATCTTTGCCTTGAACGGGGGTTTGTCCCCAAGACCGGGCAGGTCGCGTATCTGCGCGACGAGTTCTTTACCTTTGTTTTGCTGGGGATGGGCATTCTGATCTACCCCGAAAACGTGGTGCACGCGAAACGCGCGGGCCTCAGCGCCGTTCCCATCCGGGATGTGGGCAAGGTGGTCGACATTTCGGCTGTGTGGCATCGGGAGACACACAATCCGGCGCTTGCTGGGTTTCTTGATCTGTTGCCAGACCGGATTGCGTGACTCGTATTCGCCAAGACTGACCTCATTCTGCAGCGACCTGCTTTGTCGGGATATCCACTAGTCTACCGCGGGGGATCAGGCGGTCTGCATCATACATGGGCAGGGTACACAACTCGCCGCTCTGGGTGGATCCATCAGCGCAGAGCACGTCTACCTTTGTGCCCGGACCCTGCGCGGGGTCATCCATGCGCACGATGCAGACACCACAGCCCTGATAGGGCGAATAGCCCGAGGAGCAGACCCGGCCGACATCCTTGCCATCAATGGTCATGACGCGGCCAAGCTGCGCCACGCCGCCGGATACGCGCATGCCCCAGGTGCGGCAGGATTTATCGGCGGCTTCCAGTGCTTTGCATCCTACAAAGTCACGGTCGTCGAACTCGACAAAACCGCCAAGCCCTGCCTCAAACGGCGTCGTCTCCGCTCCGAAATCCGACCCGGCATTGAGCAATCCGGCCTCGATCCGCCGTGCGCGGAACACCGGCGTTCCGGTCAGCAGGATATCGAACGCAGCACCGACCTCCATGATCCGGTCGCCGATGGCCGGGATGTCGGTGTCGGGCAACATATAGACCTCCCAGCCGAGCTCATTGGTGAAGCCCGAACGGCTGATCCAGCAGGTCTGGCCCGCGATGGAGACCTCGGCGCAATCGAAATAGCGGAAAGGATCGGGCATCGGTCCGTCCAGTACCGCGGCTAGCAATTCCAGTGACCGCGGACCCTGAATCTGGCTGACCCAGACATTCGGGTCGTGGATTTTCACGTCCAGCCCCTCGGCGTGAGCCTTGTACCAGCTGAACAGGTCGCCGTCGGCCTGCGCCATCCAGAACCTATCCTGCGACAACCGTAGCAGCACCCCATCAGTGATCATGCCGCCATCGTGATAGCACGCAAATTGATAGGAGCAGCGACCCGGCTTTACCTTGCTGACGCTCCGTGTGAACACCTTGTTCAACAGGGTTTCGGCATCAGGTCCGCTGATCTCGATCGGCAACTCGCCGGTGTGGCGGAAAATGACATTGGTGCGCACGGCCCAATACATCTCGTCATCCGTGGCGGTGTCGAGTTTCTCTGGTGTCAGGCGCGAGTTGTAGAGCGTGTATTCGGGATCGAAGGGCAGTTCCATGTAGCTCAGTGGATGGGCAGGCATGGTGCGGGCAAGCTCGCGCGGGCGCGCGCCCTTGTTCAGCAAAGCCTTGGCAACGAAACGATAGTGAGAGAGGTCGGCTGTCATGTAATTCACCGTTCAGAGTTGTTAGACGCCTGCGGGTGATCTTCGACAAGGACAGATGGATGCCACGCATTAAGTTTTGGATATTCTGTAATGCGGCCTTGGCGCAAATCTAATGATTTGCACAAGTCGTTCGAAAAAATTAGACAATATTTATGCGCTTTCGTTCTTATGATGCCCTCAAGACCTTTGATGCCGTTGCCCGCAATCTGTCGATGACCAAGGCGGCGAACGAGGTGCATCAGTCGAAAGGGTCGATCAGTTACCAGGTGGGCAAGCTTGAAGCCGAGCTCGGCTTTCGCCTGTTCGAGCGTGCGCACGCCAAACTGGAATTGACGGAGGAAGGGCGCAGGTTGTGGCATGTGTCCCAAACGGCCCTGAGCCAGATCGACCGTGAAATCGAAGACCTGCGTGGCACCGCATCAGGCGCCGTGACCGTTGGCGCGCTGACCTACTTCTCGTCGCGGTGGTTATCGCCAAGGCTCACACGGTTCTTCGAGGCCAATCCCGGTATCAGCCTGCGGATCGAACCGATCAACTCCGTCAAGATGATGAGATCTGTCAAAGTCGACATGGCTATCCTCTGGGGAATTGGCGGCTGGGAGGGTCACAAAAGAGAACTTCTTCTGTCCCTGCCTGCCGTTCCAACTGCCAACCGCGCAGTCGCAGAGCAGGTAAGGCAGCTTGGTCTAGCCGAGGCGGTCAGGCAGCTTCCGCTCTTGGGCGACAGCTCGGGCGATGAAGGTTGGCGCGCCTGGCATCAAGCCGCGGGGCTGCCCTACTCGCCCAGCCGGTCCAGCTTGACCATCCCAGACTCGAACAGCCGGGTTCAGGCGGTCGTGGATGGCCAGGGGATCGCCCTTTGGGATGATCTGGTCGGGCCCGAATTTGGCGATGGAACGCTTGTCAGATTGTCCGATGTCAGAATTGAAAACGCGGGTTACTTTGTCGTTTTCACGGAACGGCAGATGTCTCAGGGTGCGGAGGCATTCTTGGACTGGTTACGGACTGAAAATGATCGCAGCGATGGGTCGGCCTAGAATCCTGCGGGTTTGTTGCTCTTGAACGGCCGGTTTAGAGAATACCCGCCGCGCCGCCGAATTTATCCCTCAGCATGAGCGAGAGCTTTCTGCGTCAGCAATAGTGGCATGTGCGCAAGTCCGGTTTGTCCCGCATCGCGGACCCCGCGACAACTAAAATCGTTCACCTCCCCACCCACCGCAACCGCTCTAACAGCTTCAACGTTGGGTACCCGTCCGGCACCAATCCCTGCGCCAATTGATAAGCCCGTACGGCGTTGATCGTGTTTGGTCCTGTCCGCCCATCGATGCCTTGCGTATCAAATCCAGCTTTGGTCAGTCGGGTTTGTAGTTCCTTCTTCTCGGTAAAGCTCAGCACCCGGTCGCCGCGTGGCCAAGGGGCCTGAAACGGTGCGCGACCGGCCAGACGGTCGGACAGGTGGCCGATCCCGATGACATAGGCATCTGCCCCGTTATAGCTCTCAATCACACTGAAATTATCGAAGATCATCAGCGCTACGCCCTGCCCGCCAGCGGGTAGAAGGATCGCGGCCTGCCCGTGATCGGCAACAGGTTTACCATCGCGTCCAACCACACCTAGTGTCGCCCACTCCGACGGCATCAAGGTGTAATCCCGTTTGGCCGTGGCATAGTCGAACCCCTCGGGCAGGCGCACTTCGACACCCCAAGGCTGCCCCTTGGTCCAGCCGTGCCGGGCCAGATAGGCCGCCGCCGAGGCCAGCGCGTCGGTTGGGTCGTCCGACCAGATATCGCGCCGCCCATCGCCGTCGAAATCAACCGCATGATCTAGGTACGAGGTCGGCATGAACTGCGTATGCCCCATCGCCCCAGCCCAACTGCCGATCATCCGGCCCGCACTGACATCGCCTGCCTGAATGATCTGTAAAGCCGCAATCAGCTGGGTTTCAAAGAAGGATGCGCGCCGCGCATCAAAGGCCAGTGTCGCCAAAGACCGGATCGTCGGGTTACTGCCCCGATAGGTACCGAACGATGTCTCTAACCCCCAGATCGCGGTTACGACCTCTTTCTCGACGCCGTATTGAGCCTCGATCCGCTTTAGGACCTTTTGGTGCCGATCCAGCGCCGCACGGCCATTTGCGATGCGTGTATCCGAGACGGCGCTGTCCAGATACTCCCAAATCGGCTTTGAGAATTCAGCTTGATTGCGATCCCGCTTGATAACGTCCAGATCATAGGACAGGTCCGCCAAGGCGTGGCCCAGCGTAGATTGCGAGATACCCTGATCCCGCGCCCGGTCCTCAAACGCCCCAAGCCAGGCCTGAAACCGGGCGTTTCCTGCCGAGGACGCTCGCACGACCTCAACCGTGGGTCGGGGCACCGGTCGCAGGGATGTTGTAACATCCGCCGAAGCCAATTGAATTTCGCCACCCACAGGCCGAATCTCGGGCCTGGGGGCGTCTTCTGCCGCTGACGCCTGCACGATGGATGCCCATAATGCGGCGGTCATTACGCCACCTATGCATTTATGCATTCCGATTTTTTTCCTGAGTACTGCTCAACTTCAAGGATAGTGCAAAATCGGCAATTCTCAAAGGTCTTAGGTGTTTTCATCCTGCTCATGTGCGGCACGCTTTGCACGAATCTGGGCAATAACATCGCGCAGCATTGGTATACGATTTGGACGAAAGCTTTGATCTGTCACCGACATTTCCCGCATGCGATCCAACCGAAAGACGCGGAAATCCTGCCTGAGATGGCACCAACTGAGCAAGACATTCGAGCGGTCCATGTAGACGATGCTCAAGGGGTCCACCCGCCTGCGGGTCTCATCTCCCTTGGCGTCGGTATATGCGAATTCGACTGTGCGTTCATCCCATGTGGCCTGCCGCAGATCGGCAACTTCGATGGTCGGCGCAGGGGGGCGGTTGAATCGCGTTGCAGCCAGCACCGCGTGACTCAGTCGGTGGGATTGGCGCGGCGGCAGCCGTCCTTGAAGTTTGCGCAGTGCCGCGCTGGCAGCGTCAGCCAGTGCAGGATCGCCGATCACCTGCACTTCGCGCAGTCCCAGAACCAGCGCCTCAAGCTCATCATCGGTAAATCCCAGCGGCGGCAGGGTTGCGTCTTCGATCAACGTGAACCCGAACCCGGCCTCACCATCAATAACCGCGCCAAGGCCGCGCAGCGCATCGATATCGCGGTGGATCGTACGGGGAGACACGCCGAGGTCGTCAGCCAATTGAACCGAAGTTTTCGGTGACGGGCCAGAGCGTAAGGCTTGCATCAATTGGAACAGGCGGGCGGTGCGGGACATATCGGATATTAGCTTACCCCTAATGTCAGAAAATGTCATCAGACGTGTTTAAGGTCCGGCCATCCCCAATGATGGAGCCCCTGATGCTGACTCTTCTCACTTACCCATCTGCTTTTGGCTTGTTCAGCGCCAGCCCGTTCTGCGTGAAAACCGCACTGATGCTGCAAAAATCCGGCCAGACCTGGCAACGGTCCGACATTCTGGACGCGCGTAAGATGCCCCATCAGAAGCTGCCTGTGCTACGTACGCCCGAGCGTTTGGTCCCGGACAGCGATCTGATCCGCGATTGGCTGGAACAGCAAGGGGCCGATTTCGACGCGGGCTTGTCGGATGTTGAAAAGGCGCAATCCCGCGCCTTGATCCGCATGGCCGAGGAACATCTCTATTTTCACATCGTCCTGGATCGCTGGGGCAATGATGAGGTCTGGCCCATCCTGCGCGAGATGTTCTTTAACGGCATTCCAGCCCTAATCCGCAAACCGGCCTCTAGTGCAATCCGCAAATCCGTTCTGAAAGGCATCAACGCTCAGGGCATCGGTCGCTTTTCCCTAAACGAACGTCTTGAGCGGGTCGAACGCGACCTTGAGGCGATCTCGGCCTATCTGTGGCAATCACCGTTTTTGCTGGGTGATCAGCCCACGGCGGCGGATATGAGCGTTGGTCCCATGCTGGCGGCAATGCGGGCAACACCCGTCGAAACACCGCTGACCCGGCGCATCAAACACGATAACCTGCTCAACACTTACGTAGACAGGATGGAACAGGCTGTGCCGCTGTCATGACCCAGATTGAAGACCCTGCCGTCGCCGCTGCCTTTGCGGCTTTGCCACCGGAAACCCGAGCCGGAGCGCTTGCGTTGCGCGATCTGATCTTTGAGACGGCCAACACCCTGCCCAATGCTCAACCGCTGCAAGAGGCGCTGCGCTGGGGTCAGCCCGCCTATCTGGCCCCCAAAGGCTCAACCATTCGGTTGGGTGGACATAAGTCCGCGCCATTTGCCCTGTTCGTACACTGCCAAAGCCGTTTGATGGGGGACTTCACGACCGCCTTTCCCGATGAGGATCGGATTGAAGGCAACAGGGCGGTGCTGTTCGACGATGTGGATCAGATCGACGCCACCCGCCATGGCTGGTTGATCGCGCGGGCGTTAACCTATCATCTCTGACGACGCTTACGTTCGACCTTGCGCTTGATTTTATCCTTCTTGCGCTTAGTGCTGACCGCCTTGCGCCGCACGCCCCGTTTGGTGGGGCCGCGCCCGCGCGGTAAGGCCTGATCGTCGATGGACAGCAGTTCCAGCTCCAGCCCACCTGTCACCGGGGTTGCCTCGGTCAGGCGCACGGTGACGCGCTGGCCGATGGCGATGATCAACCCGGTATCCGACCCCATCAGGGTTCCGGCCTCGCGGTCGAAATGAAAGAACTCACGCCCCAGGGACCGCACGGGCACCAGACCATCGGCCCCGGTTTCGTCCATTTTGACAAAGGCTCCGAACCGGGCGATGCCGCTGATCCGGCCCGTGAACTCATTGCCCACGCGTTCGCTGAGATAGGCCGCCAGATAGCGGTCGGTCGTGTCGCGTTCAGCCATCATCGAGCGACGCTCAGTGTCCGAAATATGCGTTGCGGTTTCATCAAGTCGGGCGATTTCCTCCTCGGTCAGACCGTCATCACCCCAACCGTGGCCCGTGATCAGCGCGCGGTGAACAATCAGGTCAGCATAGCGACGAATGGGCGAGGTGAAATGCGCGTAGTTTCGCAGCGCCAGACCAAAATGTCCGAAATTCTCGGGGTTGTAATAGGCCTGCGCCATCGACCGCAGGGTGGTCAGGTTGATCAATTCCGCATCTTCGGTACCCGCAGCCGCATTCAGCAGGGCATTCAGATGACGGGTTTGCAAAACCTGACCCTTGGCCAGGTTCAAGCCAGCGGCTTGCGCCGTTTCACGCAAGCTCTCCAGCTTTTCAGGTGCGGGTTCCTCGTGGACGCGGAATAGCAAGGGCCGACGTTTCGCAATCAGTGTTTCAGCCGCCGCGACATTGGCAAGGATCATGAACTCTTCGATCAGCTTATGTGCATTCAAGCGGTCGCGGAACGCCACGCTGGTCACCTCACCCGTGTCGGACAGGACGATCTTACGCTCCGGCAGGTCCAGCTCCAGCGGCTGGCGCGCGGCCCGCGCGGTTTTCAGCGCCGCATAGGCGGCGTAAAGCGGTTTCAGTACCGTCTCTAGCAGCGGTCCGGTGCGGTCGTTGGGGGTGCCGTCGATGGCCTCCTGCACCTCGGCATAATGCAGCGACGCTGCCGAGCGCATCAGACCGCGCACGAAGCGATGCCCGATCTTGTTGCCTTCGGCGTCGATCTGCATCCGCACGGCGATACAAGCACGCGGGACACCTTCGTGCAGGGAACACAGATCACCGGACAGGCGATCCGGCAGCATCGGCACCACTCGGTCGGGGAAATAGCTGGAATTGCCCCGCTTGCGCGCCTCGCGGTCCAGCGCGGTACCCGGCTGAACATAGGCGGCAACATCAGCTATGGCGACCCAGATCACATGACCGCCGGGGTTCTTGGGATCGTCATCGGCATGGGCATAGCAGGCGTCATCATGGTCGCGCGCATCCGAGGGGTCGATGGTCAGAAGCGGCATGTCCCGTAAGTCTTCGCGGCCCTTTAGACCAACGGGTTTGGCCTTATCCGCCTCATCAATAACCTTATCGGGGAAATCATCCGGGATACCGTGCTGGTGAATGGCAATCAGCGAGACAGCCTTGGGGGCGGTCGGATCGCCCAGACGTTCAACGATACGCGCACGGGGCAGCCCCATACGGGTCTTGGGTCCGGCCTGTTCGGCCTCGACCAGTTCGCCATCCTTGGCCCCATGCACCGCGCCTTCGGGCACCAACCATTCCGTCGAACTGGCTTTGTCGATGGGCACGATCCGCCCGCCCTCGGCCCCTTTGCGATAGATACCTACGATCTTGCGCGGGTTGGTTCCGATACGGCGGATCAGGCGGGCTTCGTAATTGTGGTCTTCTTCCTGCACCACGGTCAGGCGCGCCAGAATGCGGTCGCCTTCCCCCAGCGCCGGATCGCTGGCGCGGGTGATCAGCAAGACGATGGGCTCGACCCCGTCGCCATGCCATTCCAAGGGCCGCGCAAACAGATCGCCATCTTCATTCGGGGCCTTCACTTGCAAAACGCTGACCGGCGGCAGACGATCCGGGTCACGATAGTTGCGCTTGCGCTTTTCCAGATGCCCCTCGGCCTCAAGCTCCTTAAGGATGCGCTTCAGATCGATCCGATCCGCGCCCTTAATGCCGAAGGCCTTGGCGATATCGCGTTTCGAGGTCAGGGTGGGGTTCGCTGAGATCCAGTCGAGGACCTCCTGCTTGGTGGGAATGCGACTCATGTCTTTGGCCTAGCACGCGCATGCAACCGCGTCATGACCAAAAAGTGTCCCTTCGGCTCAGCCGTGCAAATCAGCGACGGTATCCACATCACGCAGTTCGTTCAACAGGGCGATACGACAGCCGGGAACCGACGCCAACGTATCGGCCAGCGCATGTTCTGTCGACCAGCGCACATCCCGAAACAAGCCGAAGGGCAACGCGCCATAGCGTTGCGCACCGACCAGCCAATAGCCGCCATCAGGGGCCGGGCCGAACACCATCTGCGAACGACCCAATGCCTTGAACGCGTCCGCGATATGATGGCGCGTGATACCAGGAATATCCGCCCCAATTAGGCAAACCGGCCCTTTGGGCATCCCGCGCAGCATCCGCCCCATTCGATCGCCCAGATCACCCCGCCCCTGCTCTGCGCGTGGCAGATCGGCGGGCCAGATCCGACTGGTCAGCCCTTCTGCGTCAGGGGAAACCGCCAACACAATCTGCCAACGCGGATCGCGCAGCCGCCGGATCAGCGACCGGGTCTGGTGCCGGAACCACCATGCAGCACCTACCATACCGATATCGCGCCCCAGTCGGGTTTTGACGCGGCCCGGACGAGGCTCTTTGACCATGATGACCAGAGTGCGCTGCATCGGTCAGGCGAAATAGTCCGTCAGAATACGCGTATAAATCGTCTTCAGTTGCTCGATCTGGGCCACCTCGACGCATTCATCGACCTGATGCATGGTGCGACCGACAAGGCCGAACTCGACCACCGGGCAGTGGTTCTTGACGAACCGCGCGTCCGAGGTACCGCCAGTTGTGGACAGGTCTGGCTGCACGCCCGTCTCGGTCTCGACCGCCCGCGCCACCAGATCGGACAGAGGGCCCGGCGGGGTCAAAAAGCTCTCGCCCGAGATTTTGATTTTCGTTTCGACCCCAACATCAAACTCTTCGGCCACCTGCGCCGCCTCGGCCTTGAGCCATTCGCTCAGGCCCGCGCCGGAATGCGTTTCGTTGAAGCGGATATTGACCGTGCCGCTGCATTGCGCCGGGATGACATTTGTTGCGGAGTTCCCTGCGTCGATGGTGACCAC
This sequence comes from Ruegeria sp. AH7, assembly GCF_056541325.1. Lineage (NCBI taxonomy): Bacteria > Pseudomonadati > Pseudomonadota > Alphaproteobacteria > Rhodobacterales > Roseobacteraceae > Ruegeria > Ruegeria sp. AH7. Next base: position 114,316 of record NZ_JBQFYF010000003.1, read on the forward strand.
GGCCAGCGTGGACGCATCGAAATGATCGGTACCCCGATCCAACTCATGACTGGCCAGACGGTCCATCAGCCTTGCCATGGCTGGCAATGGATTTTTGGCCCGATGCGGATAGGCTGAATGCCCTTGAACCCCCGTCACGGTGAACCATGCAGTCATCGACCCGCGCCGGCCGATTTTCATCATCTCGCCCATCCGGTTCGGGCATGTGGGTTCACCAACCAGGCACACGCTCATCTTTTCGCCAAGCTGATCCATATGATCAAGCAGGGCAGTTGTACCATCCAACGCGTCAGCTTCTTCGTCGCCCGTAATGGTCAGGATAATCGCCCCTTCGGGTGGGGTGTCGCGAACGAAATCAATCGCCGCAGCCGCAAAGGCGGCAACACCCGACTTCATATCTGTCGCGCCGCGCCCATACATCACCCCATCATGAACCTCGGCCCCGAAGGGTGGTTTGGTCCAGGCCGCCTTATCCCCCACAGGCACCACATCCGTATGGCCGTTGAACCCAAATGTCCGCGCGTGCCCCTTGGGCCCCCAACGGGCGAACAGGTTACTGATGCCACCGCGATCCACCCGAGTACATTCGAACCCTGCCTCCGTTAGGATGTCCTGCAGCAGAACAAGCGCTCCGCCCTCATCAGGTGTGACCGATGGGCAACGGATCAGGTCTGCCGTCAGTTGAACTGCATCGGTCATATGTGGGCCTCTCTGTTGGTCTTGCGCTCAGGTTCGTGCACAGATTCAACGAATTGACCGGATTGCCAAGGCCAATCCACAAAATTTATCTCCCTGAACAGGCAAAGTATCAGCCTGAGAGTGCAACAAAACATATCGATTTACCCAGCGGCCACCTTGCCCACGCATATACATTCGCGTTACAGGGCCGCGAAACGGGTGACTTGACCATGAAGCGCGCATTCTACGCATTGATCAGCCTGACTTTCGCCGTTCTCGCACAGCAAAGCCTGGCACAAACGCTAAATGTCACGACAGTGACACGCCCGCCGTTTTCCTATGTCGAGGACGGTGCCGAAACCGGATTCTCGATGGACTTGCTGGGGGCTCTTTCTGAGGCCTTGGGATGGGAATACTCTGTCCAGCGCGTGGACTCATTTGCCGAGATGCTGGGCGCGGTCGAGGACGGATCGGCCGATTTAGCCATCGCCAATATCTCGATCACGGCATCGCGCGAAACACAGATGGATTTTAGCCAGCCGATTTTTGAGGCGGGCTTGCAGATCATGGTGCCATCGGATGCGGTGCGCAGACCGTCGCTGTTGCAGGCGCTGCTGTCCACCGAATTGTTTCTAGCCATTGGCTTGGCCTTCGCCATCCTTTTGGGCGGCGGCATGCTGATGTGGGGGTTCGAACGACGTGCGCAGCCCTATTTCGACCGCAAGCTCAACGAGGCATGGTTCCCATCCTTCTGGTGGGCGCTGAATCTGGTCGTAAATGGCGGTTTTGAAGAACGGATGCCCCGCACGCCATTTGGCCGCATTCTGGGCGTGGTGCTCGTGGTATCCTCGCTGTTCATTGTATCGGTCTTCACCGCCCGCATCACCAGTGTCATGACGGTGGATGCGATCACCGGCAATGTAAACTCGGTGAATGATCTCTATGGCAAGAATGTCGGCACCATTACAGGTTCAACTGCGGCCAGCTTCCTGGACCGGCGCGAAATCGAATATGCGGGCTATCCGGGGCTCGATCAGATGCTTGAGGCATTTAAAGCCGAAGATCTGGACGCTGTCGTGTTCGACGCGCCTATCCTGTCCTACTTCGCGGCGCATGAGGGGCGCAGGATCGCGACGATGACGGGTAGCATCTTCCTGCGAGAAAACTATGGCATTGCCTTCCCGACCGGCTCGCCACTGGTGGAAGAGGTCAATCAGGCGCTGCTGTCCCTGCGTGAGGACGGGACCTATGACGAGTTACACCGCAAATGGTTCGGATCGCAGAACTAAGAGGCTGAGGTTTCGTCTTTAAAAAACGGAGTCATCTGCGCCACGATTACCGCGTTCTCGTCCAACGCCCGCTGCATCAGAGTGCGTTCATCCGCATCGATGTCATGGCCTTGCGCCTCACGCTCAGCCAACGTGCCGTAACCGGTGACATCCAAAGGCGCGGTATCCGCCTGCTTTAAGATCGCCACGGTCTCGCGCACGGCCTCGGCCTCATCCACGCCACTGGCATAACAGATCAACGCCGCACCCGTTGCCCCGTCGGGCAAACCATCTCCATCCTTCCGTCCGATCTGAACAAGTAGGGTATAGACTTGCTGGCGCGAGGGTTTTTTCTGCTTTTCCATGGCACGGGCCTTAGCCCTGCGGCCTGAATTGGTCAAGCTTAGGGTCCGGCCCCTAGCGCTCGGCCGTGGCCAGTTTGAGGGCCAGCGCAACAAAGATCACGCCCGAAACGCGGTTCATCCACAGCTGAACAGAAGGCGAACCCCTCAGCCAGCTACCCAACGTACCGGCAGCCAGGGCCACGGCCCCAAACACCACAACCGTCGCCAGGAACATCAGTGCGCCCAGTTGATAGAACTGCCCGATCAGCGATCCGTTCAGCGGATCAACAAATTGCGGTAGGAAGGCCAGCATGAAAATCGTCACCTTCGGATTGGCGATGTTCATGATCAACCCACGCAGATAGAGCTTGCGCGTCGGGATCTCCGGCGCATCACCGCCGACAAGCGCAGTCCCTGCTGCAGTAAACGCCTTCCACGCCAGATAGACCAGATAAGCCGCACCGGCGTATTTCAACGCCGCAAAGGCGGTTTGTGAAGTTTGGAAGATGACGGCCACGCCCAAAGCCGCTGCGGTGGTGTGCACGATAAGCCCAGTGGCCAGTCCCAGCGTCACAACCAACCCTGACATCCGACCGTAAAGCGCCGATTGCGTCATCACAAAGATGTTGTCTGGCCCCGGAACAGCAGCCAGCGCAATTGCGGCCCCCATGAACAAGATGGCTATATCAATGGGGATCATGGGTCTTCCTCTTCTTGTGCAGCAGCGCCCGGTATAGCAGCATGATGTTCTTACAAAAAAGGCCGCGGAGCCTATCCACGGCCTTTTGTCGTTCAAGCTACGTTTGGTTCAGTCACGCAGCAGATCATTGATCCCGGTTTTCGAACGGGTTTTCTCGTCCACACGTTTCACGATCACCGCGCAATAGAGGTTCACGTTGTTCTTGGACGGCATCGATCCGGCGACAACCACCGAATAAGGCGGAACCTCGCCATAGGTGACCTCGCCGGTTTCGCGGTCAACAATCTTGGTCGACTTGCCGATAAACACGCCCATCCCCAGAACCGAGCCTTCGCGGACGATGCAGCCCTCGACAACTTCGGAACGCGCGCCGATAAAGCAGTTGTCCTCGATGATGGTCGGACCCGCCTGCATCGGCTCCAGCACACCGCCAATACCAACGCCGCCGGACAGGTGTACATTCTTGCCGATCTGCGCGCAGGAGCCGACGGTGGCCCATGTGTCAACCATGGTACCTTCGTCCACATAGGCACCCAGGTTCACGAAGGACGGCATCAGAACGACACCCGGTGCGATGAAGGCAGATTTGCGGACAACGCAGTTCGGAACCGCGCGGAAGCCAGCGGCTTTCCACTGGTTGTCACCCCAACCTGCGAACTTGCTGTCGACCTTGTCCCACCAGCCGCCACCTTGCGGGCCGCCGGTCTGCATTTCCATGTCCTTGATGCGAAAGCCCAGCAGGACCGCTTTCTTGGCCCATTGATTCACATGCCAGTCACCGCTCTCCTGCTTCTCGGCAACCCGCAATGACCCGCTGTCCAGCGCGTTCAGGGTATCCTCGATGGCTTCGCGCTGCTCACCCGTGGTTGCGGGTGTGATCGTATCGCGCGCCTCCCAGGCGGCCTCGATGGCGGCTTCCAATTGCGCGTTGGACATTGGGCGTCTCCCTACAGAATCTGTTAGTGTTGGTTTGGCCTATACGCAAGTGACACTCATGGCGCAATGCGACGAACGCGGTTCCGTTTACGTCTGGGCAACGATCATTCACCCGGCAAGTGGATCGGGGGCGATATTCCCACCGCAGATCAGGACCGCGACACGCTCACCCGGTTCGGGCTGATAGGCCCCCGAGGTCAGCGCCGCCAGCGCTGCGGCCCCTGCGGGTTCCACCAGAATTCGATGCGCCTGCCAAAGCATCTGCTGCGCTTCTGCAATGGCTTCATCACTCACCAGAACCGAGCTCATACCCTGCGCCAGATCAAAGCAAATCTGGCCAATCCGCCGGGCACCCAACGCATTCGCTGCAATGCCGGACACGGACACATCCACAGGCTCACCCGCCTTCAGCGCCGCATTCAAGGCGCAAGAGGTCTCGGGTTCGACCGCCACAACCTTGCGCGCGCCGTCAAACCACGCCAGAGCGCCCGCAATCAGACCACCGCCACCAACCGCAACTAGAACAGTATCGGCTTCCAGCCCCTGAGCGTCCCACTCGGCAAAGCACGTCCCCTGCCCAGCCACCGTTGCGGGCGCGTCATAGGCATGAATCTGCATCGCGCCGGTAGCTTGTTCATGCGCCTGCGCGGCCGTCAGCGCGTTGGCATACTCACCCGAGACAACGCTCAGGTCCGCACCGGTTTGCTTGATCAATGCGATTTTGGACGGCCCCGCAAGCTCGGGCACAAAAATCTTGGCCGGGTAGCCCAGCGCCTGCGCCGCATAGGCGGCGGCTGCGCCATGGTTGCCACCGGATGCCGCGACCACACCGGCCTCAGGCACGTCGGAACTGATCAGAGTATTGAACGCCCCTCGCGCCTTGAAACTGCCGGTATGCTGCATCTGCTCCAGCTTCAGTTCGATGGGATAGCCCGGTATCTTGCTGGTCATCACGGGTGTGACCTGCGTATAGCCCGAAATGCGATGCTGGGCGGCCAATATTTCGCTCTTCCAATTCATTCTTGTCTTTCCGTGACTGGCGCTCTGTCCGCGAACCCTATAGCTGTTTGAAAAACACGCAAGCAGGGATCGATCACCCATGAGAGAAGACCGTCACAGCCCGTTCCGCGACGCACAAACAGATCGCTCGACCGCGCGCGAGGTGCCGGATACGCCGCAGACCCGCTCGCCTGCCTATCGCCTTGCGTTTGCCGACGAAGAATTCCTGTGCCGGGATGAGCTGCGCCCGGTGCGTCTGCAGTTGGAGCTGCTCAAGCCCGAGATGATCATGAGCGAGCGTGAGATCACCTCGACTATCGTCATGTTCGGCGGCGCGCGTATTCCAGAGCCGTCGCAAAAGCACACTGCACGGACCGAAACGCTGGCAGGTCTATCTCAATACTACGATGAAGCCCGCGAATTCGCGCGACTTATGACCGAAAAATCCAACGAGACCGGTGGACGTGAAAACGTGATCGTCACCGGCGGTGGCCCCGGCGTCATGGAGGCCGGGAACCGCGGCGCGCAAGATGCAAATGGCTGCTCCATCGGGTTGAACATCGTGCTGCCGCACGAACAGGCACCAAACCTGTACGTGACACCCGATCTTAGTTTCAACTTCCATTACTTCGCCATCCGCAAGATGCATTTCCTGATGCGCGCCCGCGCCATCACCATCTTCCCCGGTGGTTTCGGCACAATGGATGAACTGTTCGAATCCCTGACCCTGATCCAGACAGGCCGGATGGAGCGTGTGCCCTTCCTGCTGTTTGGTCGTGAGTTCTGGGAGAAAGTCATCAACTGGGCGGCACTGGCCGATGCGGGCACGATCTCGGACGAAGACCTTGACCTGTTCCGTTTTGTCGATACTGCGCAAGAAGCGGTCGATATCATCGAGAATTGGGAACCCGCCCCGCCCCGCGACGCCATTCCGGGGCGCTGAACCATGGCCCCCAAGATCGGAAAGATGCTGCACCTGCGTGGCAATTCCTTGAACGAAGGTGAACCGGTCGCCCTGCCGCTGACCCAAAGCAGCATGTACCACCTGCCGGGCGCAACGGATGGTCTGGCCACTTATGGCCGCGTCGACAATCCGACATGGGTGCAGCTGGAACATATGCTGTCACATCTTGAAGACGCGCCGAGCCTCAGCTTTCCATCGGGTATGGCGGCGATCTCAGCAGCGTTGTTTGCCACGGTTCAGGCCGGATCACGCCTGCTGATCCCGTCGGACGGGTACTATGTCACGCGCTTGCTGTCGGATCGATTCCTCTCGCGTCTCGGGGTCGAGGTTGAGGAACGCGCAACAACGTCCTTTGCCGAGGGTGGTTTCGAGGGGTTTGACGTGGTGTTCGTCGAAAGCCCGTCGAACCCCGGTCTGGATATGATCGATCTGGCCGACGTTGCTGAACAAGTGCGCACCGCCGGAGGGGTAACAATTTCAGATAACACAACCCTGACACCGCTGGGCCAGCGCCCGCTGGATCTGGGGATTGATGTCGTGGTGTCCTCCGACACCAAGGCAATGGGCGGACATTCAGATTTGCTGATGGGTCATGTCGCCAGCCGCAACGAGCAGATCATGGAACGGGTCGAGGAATGGCGACGCGTCTCAGGCGCGATCCCCGGCCCGCATGAGGCGTGGTTGCTACATCGCGGGCTGGAAACACTGGACGTGCGCTACGACCGAATGTGCAGTACAGCGCAGGTGCTGGCCGAACAGCTGGCTACCCATTCCGCTGTCATGCAAGTGCGCTATCCGGGGCTGCCTGGCGATCCGGCGCATGTGCTTGCGCAGGCTCAGACGAAACGGTTCGGATTTCTGTTGTCCCTGACGCTGGACAATGAGGACATAGCAGAGGCGTTTATTAACGGATGCCCTTTGTTGCGCCCTGCGACATCCTTTGGCGGCGTCCACAGCTCGGCCGAGCGTCGCGCCCGCTGGGGCGATGATGTTGACCCCGGTTTCATCCGCCTGTCTGTTGGATGTGAACCTGTTGAGGAACTATGGCAAGCCATCGAGGCCAGCCTGAACGCACTGTAGCTACTTCTTCGGCGCACGCAGTTCAGGGAACACATAGATCGGCAGAACAATACTGCCGATCAAAGCGCCCAACCAAACCAGCAGCGTTGCTGCCAACAGATTTGCCACCCCTCCGATAACAAGTCCGGCTGTGATCCATTCGGTCACCAGCAGACCCACAAAAGTCACGATCAGGGCGATCCCACCTTTGAGTGCAGGCGCTTTCTTTTCTCCGATCTTCAGGATCAAAGGCTCTGCGATCACTTGAACAACGGTGAAGACAATCACCACGACCACAAAGGACAAAGGTTTGATCGCAAAACCGGTCAGCAGCAGTACGGCCAATATCAACCCGATTGCGTTCCCGGCCAGCAAGGCCAAAGCGGATTTGAATCTGCGTGACATGCGGGGCCTCCGTCAAAGAACATCTGAGATCATGTAGATACTACCAGACCCGCCGGATTTTACGAAGCAATTCAATTGCCTCTTCCTTTCGGCCGGTTGAAATCGCATGATAAAACACATTCATAAAGATCAGACCGACCCACATCCGCGAGAGGTGAGATGAGCGACGATCCCTATTCCGTCCTTGGCGTAGCCAAAGACGCCAGTGCTGCCGATATCAAGAAAGCTTATCGGCGCATCGCAAAAGAATGCCATCCGGATCTGAAACCCGGTGATGCCGAGGCTGAGGCAAAGTTCAAAGCCGCCGCCGCTGCTTACGATCTGCTGAAAGACCCTGAAACCCGTGCCCGTTATGACAATGGCGAGATCGACGCCTCCGGTCAGGAACGCCCGCAACAGCAATACTATCGTGCTTATGCCGAGGCCGCCGGAAACCCTTATCGCGGGCGGCAGGCGGACCCGGATGATATGTCAGACATCTTCGCTGAATTCATGCGTGGCCGCAGTGGGTTTGGCAGTCAGCGCGCGCAGGAATTCCACGCGCCGGGTCACAACCTGAACTACTCGCTGCAGATCAGCTTTCTGGATGCTGTGTTTGGCGCCAGCCAGAAACTGACCCTGCCCGACGGCAACCGGATCGAGGTCAAGATACCGGCGGGCATCACCACGGGCCAGACCATCCGGCTGCGAGGCAAGGGCGCTCCGGGCTATGGCGAGGGGCCGGCGGGCGACGCGCTGGTCACGATCTCTGTCTCGGACCATCCGGTGTTCGACCGCCAGGGCAACAACATCCACATCACCCTGCCCATCAGCATTGATGAGGCCATTCTGGGCGGCAAAGTCCGCGCGCCCTCGATCGACGGCGGCGTCAACGTCACCGTTCCGGCGGGAACCAGCAGCGGCAAAACCTTGCGCCTGCGGGGCAAGGGGGTCAAAAAACGCGGCTCATCTGAACGCGGGGATCAACTGATCGAACTCACCATCGCCCTGCCCGACCAGATCGACAACGACCTCAAGCAATTCATGGAAACATGGCGCGACGCTCATCGCTATGATCCTCGGAAAGGAATGCCGTCATGACCCTGACCGAAGAGGAACTGATCGCCACCATCACCCGCCTGACCTCGGATCGTCTGACCGAATATCTGGCCGCCGAGATCGTGATCCCCGAGCAATCGGATCAAGGGGTCGTCTATCACAGCATCGACGTCGCCCGGCTGGAACTGGCCTGCGAGCTGCATGAGCAATACGATATGGAGGCGGATGCCCTGTCGATGATGATCTCTCTGATCGATCAGATGCACGGGTTGCGAGCCGAACTGCGCGAGGTTCTGAATGCTGTCGAAGCACAACCCGAACCCGTTCGCCAACAGTTGATCGAAGTGGTCGGTACCGCCCGGTTCCAGCGTAGATGAGTTGAGCGCTATTCGGCTTTGACCTGATACTCTTCGGGCACGAAGAATGTGTAGTCACGCTCAGCCACCTGTTCGTGACATTCGTGGCAATAAACAACCTGATTGGGGCGTGATCCTGTGGTGTCTCCATAAAGCGAACCGTCAGGCAGCACCATGATGTAACGCCAATCAGCCGTTGCAGGGTTGGTGCCCTGCGGTAGCTTCTCCATCACGAACATCGCACCCGGAAAGATCTTACCCTCATCGGTGACCGTCATACTGTCCTTGGCCAGAACCGACCCTGCGGGCAGCAGGTCTCCGTCCTGCATGGTTCCATAGTTATGGGCCATGCGATTGGCGTAGCTGTTCACATATCGCTGCCCGTGGGTCGCGGAAACATAAGGCGCGTCATTGAAAAGCGCCCAGTTTTGATAGTTCCGGATCAGGTCAAGTTGAGCCCCGGCATACCCGCGTGCCAGACGTCGGCTAAGCGATTGATAAATCTCTTCGGCCTCGTCTTTGCTGAGCTCGGCGGGGTTCTCGATTGTGATGTGTGCCTCGCGGTCATCTGCCTTGACGGCTCCGATATGGAAAAGAAGCGAGAATGAAGCGACGAGTATTGTTTTGAAACTATTTTGGAAAATCGTGCTCATGGTATTGGCCCATCTGAAAACAGTTTGTCTGCGTGCAATCCACGCGCAGGTCGTCGTCAAAGACTTAGCATATGGCTCGCACGGACCCATTCCTCTCACACTCTTGTGCACAAAGGTGAGCCCGACCTGAACCGAACAGGCCAAATATAACAAATTTTGAGTTCAGAAAACAGGCGCTGGCAGTGTCGCTCAGCCGTTCAGCCCAGCCTCGGCCTCAATCTGCTTGCGCGACTTGCGGGCGCGTTCGGTGGCCGATTTCAGCTGGCCACAGGCGGCCATAATGTCCTCTCCGCGTGTTTTACGGATCGGTGAGGCATAGCCTGCCTGATAGATGATGTTCGCAAAGGCCCGGATACGGTTGTTCGAGCTGCGTTTGTACGGCGCGCCGGGCCATTCGTTGAACGGGATCAGGTTGATCTTAGCCGGGATATTGTGGCGCTTGATGTGCTCGATCAGGCGATGCGCATCCTCATCGCTGTCATTGACGCCATCCAGCATCACATATTCGAAGGTGATCCGCTCGGAATTCGAAGCGTTGGGATAGCTCGCGAGCGCTTGCAGCAACTCCTCGATATTCCAGCGCTTGTTGATGGGGACCAGTACGTCGCGGGTCTCATCCGTGGTGGCATGGAATGAGATCGCCAGCAGGCAGCCGATTTCTTCGGCAGTCCGTGCGATTTCAGGCACCACGCCAGACGTGGACAGGGTGATCCGGCGGCGCGACAGCGAAATGCCTTCTGGGTCCATGGCGATCTTCATCGCATCACGGACGTTTTCGAAGTTATAAAGCGGCTCGCCCATGCCCATCAGAACAATGTTCGACAGCAGCCGCGTTTCGTCCTTAGGGGCACCGGGGGTTGGCCATTCCTCAAGATCATCGCGAGCCATCATCACCTGACCAACAATTTCCGCCGCTGTCAGGTTGCGCACCAGTTTCTGTGTCCCGGTATGACAGAAAGAACAGGTCAGCGTGCAACCCACCTGAGACGAGATACACAAAGTGCCGCGATCTTCTTCGGGGATGTAAACAACCTCAACCTCGTGGCCGCCTGCAATGCGGCACAGATACTTGCGAGTTCCATCTTCCGAGATCTGACGGGTAACAACTTCGGGGATCTCGATAACGAAATTCTCAGCCAACTGTGCGCGATAGGCTTTGGCCAGATTTGTCATCTCGGCAAAGTCCCGCACACCCCATTGGTAAATCCACTGCCAGATCTGCCCGGTGCGCATTTTGGCCTGTTTTTCAGGCGTGCCATGTTCAATCAGCACCTCACGCAGGCGATCACGCGACAGACCCACCAGATTCACTTTCCCCTCAGGCAGTTTGCGGGGAATGGTCATAACGTCTTGCGTGATCGGCGCTTTGGGCGACATGCTGGTACCTTTTGGGGCGTATCTATGCAGAATCTGGCTTGGGATGCGCCTCTATATAGGAATGCGTGCAAAGATCAAAAGGAATCGTACCAATCAATTTGCCAAGCGCAAAAGTTCATCAACACGTGCACGACCCAATATCACCCGGCACGATGTAATTGCGATACCCGTACCTGATCCACCACCGAATGAAGCGCCTACGGCATCGCAATGCGCGTCCCTATACCTTGCCCATGCAGTTTGGGCAGTTTCCAGAGCAGGCTTTGCTTCAACACGCCCTGTGACCTCGTCTAATTCACGGGCGGCCTCTGCAGCCAGTTCATAACTTATCTCAAGCGCAACGTTGACCCTGTCTTCCATCTCCGCAACACAGGATCCGATTTCAACCTGTGAACTCGCGCTGGAACACTCCAGTGTCGGGTCAGCAATCGCGACAGTAGGAAAAAGCAGGGCAACAAAAACAAAACGCATAACCACCTCTCCGATCTGTTCATAACGGACGAGGTCAGGTTAACATGTTTTTTTGAAAGCCTTCGATTGAATTCGACCGCAGCAAAGGCGTTGCTGCGGTCAGTCGTTTAGCTGGAGAATATCGGTGCAGTGTCAGACACCTGAGGGTGGAACAAGGCAGTCTGCTGCATCCAGCTTTTTCACCGGATCATCTGGACCACATTCTTCACCGGTAACTGGATAGGTTTCTTCGTTGTTTTCACAGGCCGTCAACAGAACCCCACACACCATCATCAACGCGACCAGAGACTTGTTCATCATATCTTTCACTCCTTCGTTTCTCTTGAACCGATTAGTTCAGATTCTGAAGGCCGCGACATTGATACGGATCAAATTCAAAGCTGACATCGCGTAAAGACACCGACGGATCGCCATAACGACAAAGCCCCGCCAGATGACGGGGCCTTACCCGCACGAGCGTAACCTTAGTTGGTACAGCGAGTTTCGGCGTCTTCAATGGCCGCCGTGAAGCCCAGCAGCGAAAACGTGTCTTTGGTCTGCGTTCCACGCTCGGACCGTGCGGTCAGCACCGCCTCGGTCCCGCGTTTCATGGCGGTGACGATCTTGGCGTCATCGGCGGCTGTTGCCGGCCAAGCCCATTCGCCTTCAGTGAACAGCTCAAACTCACTGCCATCCACATTCAGGTTCACGGTCGAGCCCGATGCGAACGGATAGCCACCGGTAAAGGTGACCTGACCTTTGACCTCGGCATTGGGGCGATAGAACACGAACAACAGGATATCGCTGCGCCGAACCGAAACAACGCGGCCGCCGCGCGTATTCACGGTTTCCTTCGGGGCGGAAACGCTCCAACATTCGGTAGGATCATCTTCGACAAAAACGCTCCAATCGGTTTTTGCCGCTACGCGATTTGTGCTTGTCGCTTGTTGAGCGATTGCAGTTGTGGCCATCCCCGCCACACACAGGCCCGCGATCACGCGGACGAGCATTGATCCCATTTGTCCAGCCTCCTAGCTCGACCTTTTACCTCATACCCACCGGAATGCCCCGCGAACCCTGCCGGTTCGTCTTTACGAAAGTTGCGCATTCCGATGATTGCCGACATACACACACTAACGCAGGTTTCGCCACAGGCGAAAGGGCGATTGGCAGAATTTTGCGCAAAAAACCGGAGGTCCCGATGACGCAGCCTATCCCGATGACAGAACTGTGGCGCGGTCCTTTGCTGGAAAGCTTGCATCTGGGCCACGCTGTCATCTGCGACGATACCGGCCAGATTGTGCAAAGCTGGGGGGACCCGAACGCGGTGATCTATCCGCGCTCATCCGCCAAGATGATTCAAGCACTTCCCTTGATCACGTCGGGTGCGGCGGCAAAATACGGGCTGAGTTCCGAGCATCTGGCGTTGGCCTGCGCGTCACACAACGGGGCTGCCATTCACACGGATCGCGTGACCGCCTGGCTGGATCATCTGGGACTGTCAGAGCCCGATTTGCGCTGCGGCCCGCAGGAACCGGCGGACAAGGCCGCACGCGACCGGCTGATATTGGCCGACGATACACCCTGTCAGATACACAACAATTGTTCGGGCAAACACTGCGGGTTTCTGACCTTGGCACAGCATATGGGGGCCGGGCCGGAATATCTTGAAATCGATCATCCCGTTCAGCAGGCCAGCCTGGCTGCATTCGAAGAAACCACAGGGGAAACCAGCCCCGGCTATGGGATTGACGGCTGCTCGGCGCCGAATTTTGCCACATCGCTGGTGGGTCTTGCCCGTTCCATGGCTTGGTTTGCATCCGCTGCTGATCACTCGGATCGGTCCAGCGATGCCGCGCAGAAGCTGACGGCGGCCATGATCCAGCATCCGGACCTGGTAGCGGGTGAGACGCGTGCCTGCACCGAGCTGATGCGCGCCATGAATGGCCGCGCCGCGATCAAAACCGGGGCCGAGGCCGTGTTTGTGGCCATCATCCCCGAGAAAAGGATGGGCGTGGCCCTGAAGATAGCCGATGGCACAACCCGCGCCAGTGAATGCGCGATTGCAGCCATTCTTGTCAGTCTTGGCGTGCTGGAGGCCGATCACCCGGCCACCCGCATGTTCATGAATGCCACGCAATACAGCCGCCGAGGGCTGGAATGCGGCGTGATCCGGCCTGCACCGGGTTTTCCCGGTTAGGCCTAGGCCTCGAATTCGTGGATCTCAGCCACCTCGACCGAGCCGGTGCCACTGACGACCATGGGGCAGCCCTTGGCCATTTCATTCGCCGCCTCGACCGTGTCGGCCATAACGACGCTAAATCCCGACGCGGGATTTGCACCACCATCCTCGGCAACGCCTGACGCGCTGACAGTATAGGACTGCCCGACCGGGTTGCCTGGTATCTTGACCGCCGGTCCCATGTCCTGAAACCAGGCGCCCCATGCAGCCATGGTGGCGTCGATTTCGGCCTGAGATTGCGGCGCAGCACCGCCGTGGTAGACAAACAAATATTGGGGCATATCGCTCCTCCCTGATGAAACCCTATTTGCACTGCGCCTCAAGTTTGCGCAGCGACGATGTCCAGCCTTTGGTATGGTTTGCGGCGGCCTCGGCATCAGCCAGTTCGCGGTGATCCAGAACCAGCCGTGATCCGGTACCAGAGGCGGTGACGGAGAAGGTCACATGGCTTTCGGCCCCGCGCTGATCCTGATCGTCATGCCAGCCCCAGGTGAACCCGACCGAGTTTGGGGGATCGACATGGGTAACATGGCCCGAGACCTTGTATTGCTGCCCCTCGGCATTCTGCATCACCGAATACCAGGGCCCGGTACGCGAGAAATCCAGATTGTGCTCGGGCACATGCATTCCCTCGGGGCCCCACCACTGCAACAGCTTCGCCCCGTCCGAGACCCACGCGAACAGAGTTTCGGGGTCAACGGGAAACTCCCGTTCGAGTTTCAGGTCGGCCATGAGGTTTCCCTTTCCAAAATGTCGCCCAAACGATCCAGGCTGTTCTCCCAGAACTGCCGTTTCGAGATTGTCCAATCCGCAATCGCTCGCAGGCCTTCGGGTCTCACCGAATACAGACGCTGCGTGCCCTGCACCCGTTGTTGGATCAGCCCGGCCTCGCGCAGAACTTTCAAATGGCGTGAGATTGCGGCCCCCGACATGCCTTTGCCGTCGATCAGATCACCGGCAGGCAATTCCCCATCGGCCATCAACTGCTCGACAATCGAGAACCGCGTGGCGTCGGACAAAGCGGAAAAGGCGGTCAGAAGCGTGTTCATGACCATTATTTAACATATCTGTTAAATAAAAGAAAGCTCAGTTCTACGAATCGGCAAACTCTGCGCGCGAATAGCCCTGCAGGTACAGCAGCGCCGTCAGATCCCCATGATTGATCCGCACCTCGCACTCTGCTGCGACCGAGGGTTTGGCGTGGAGCGCCACACCTGTTCCGGCGCGATGCAACATGCCCAGATCATTCGCCCCATCACCCACGGCAAGAACATCCGATTCCGCGATGCCCAAATGCGCAGTGATCCGCTCCAGCGATTCAACCTTGGCCTCGCGCCCCAGGATCGGGCGCTGAACCTCTCCTGTCAGTTTGCCATCCGCGGCCAGAAGCGTGTTGGCCCGGTTTTCGTCAAACCCGATCAACTCGGCCACACGCGTGGTAAAGGCCGTGAACCCGCCCGAAACGAGCGCAGCATAGCCGCCATTTTCACGCATGGTTGCAACCAGGGCATGCCCACCGGGCATCAAGGTGATCCTTGTGTTCAAGACCTGATCAATCACCGCCTCGTCCAGACCTTTCAGCAGGCCAACCCGTTCAATCAGGGCGCCTTCGAAATCCAGTTCACCATTCATGGCCCGCGCGGTGATGTCTTTGACCCGTTCGCCGACACCGGCTTCGTCGGCCAGTTCATCAATGCATTCCTGCTGGATCATGGTGCTGTCCATGTCAGCCAGCAGCATCTTCTTGCGCCGCCCTTCTGCGTGTTGGACGACAAGATCCACGCCCATGGCCTGCAAGTCAGCCCAGACTTCCCATTGATTGTCGGGGCGGGCTGGAAGACCAAATTCAGCCGCTTCATCGGGGCTGAGCCAGATAATATCTTCGCCGCCCCACGCGTTTCGCAAAGAGTCGACCAGCGCAGTATCCAGCGCAGGCGCAGCGGGGTTGGTCAGCAAAGTGGCAACAAACATCTCAGGTCTCCGGCAAACTGCCTTGCGCATATCGCAGGTGCAGCATTTTCGCCAGAGTTGGATGGGCCTTCGCCCTGGAAATATCTGGGAATCGGGTCTTGTCCGCCTTGGATTTCCGGGTCAGGTTCAGGGCGCAGCGCATCGAAGGGACTAAACAATGACCAACCCGCTTTATGATCGTTTGTTCGGCATCCATGCGGGGAAAGAGACGTCATTTCTGCACCTGCCCGATGGCCACACCATCACACATGCCGCATTCCTGAACATGGCCGCACAAATCGCCAATGCGCTGACGGCGCTTGGGCTGAAACCGGGTGACAGGGTTGCGGTTCAGGTTGAAAAGTCACCGCAGATGCTGGCGCTCTATGCCGCCTG
Source organism: Ruegeria sp. AH7 (assembly GCF_056541325.1). Lineage (NCBI taxonomy): Bacteria > Pseudomonadati > Pseudomonadota > Alphaproteobacteria > Rhodobacterales > Roseobacteraceae > Ruegeria > Ruegeria sp. AH7. The sequence goes on from NZ_JBQFYF010000003.1 coordinate 130,131, forward strand.
CGCGCAGGCCGGGCTGATCTTCCTGCCGCTGAACACCGCATATAAAACGGCAGAGCTAACCTATTTCATCGAAAACAGTGGCGCGTCTCTAGTGGTCTGCGATACAGCCGATGAGGCTGAACTGACCCCTATCGCCCAAGCCCAGAATGCAAGGATGGAAACACTGAACGGTGATGGCAGCGGCAGTCTGATGCGCAACGCACAGACTATGCCAACCCATTTCGATACAGTGAGCCGGGCTGAGGATGATCTGGCCGCGTTCCTTTACACCTCGGGCACCACAGGACGGTCCAAGGGGGCCATGCTGACCCAGAGAAACCTGCTGTCGAATGCAGAAACGCTGGTGCGGGAGTGGCAGTTCACCCGCGACGATGTGCTGTTGCACGCGCTGCCGATCTTCCACACCCACGGGTTGTTTGTGGCAACAAATGTGATCCTCTCCTCAGGTGGGTCAATGATTTTTCTGCCGAAATTTGATTTGGATGAGATGCTGCGCCTGATGCCGCAGGCAACGTCGATGATGGGCGTGCCGACGTTCTACACCCGCTTGCTGGGAGATGATCGATTCAATGGCGATCTGACCAGCCTTATGCGGCTGTTCATCTCGGGCTCAGCCCCTCTTCTGGCGGAAACCCATGAGCAGTTCGAGGCCCTCACAGGTCATCGCATTCTGGAACGCTATGGCATGACCGAGACCAATATGAACACCTCGAACCCTTATGACGGCGAACGCCGCGCGGGGACGGTCGGGTTTCCCCTACCGGAGGTCGAGTTGAAAGTGACCGATCCGGACAGCGGCGAGACCCTGCCGCAGGGTGAGATCGGCATGATCGAAGTGCGCGGCCCGAACGTGTTCAGCGGCTACTGGCAGATGCCTGAAAAAACCGCAGCCGAACTGCGCGAAGACGGGTTCTTCATCACCGGCGATCTGGGGCGGGTGGATGAGGATGGCTATGTCCATATCGTCGGGCGCGGCAAAGACCTGATCATCTCGGGCGGGTTCAACATCTATCCAAAAGAGCTTGAACTGCTGCTGGACGACCAGCCCGGCGTGCTGGAAAGTGCTGTGATCGGCGTACCGCACCCGGATTTCGGCGAGACGGTTTTGGGCATCATCGTGCCTTTGCCCGGCCAGTCGCCGGACCTGACCGCAATCATGGCCTCGGTTCAGAACGACCTCGCCCGGTTCAAACACCCGCGCGAGCTGATCCTGATGGACACCCTGCCGCGCAATACGATGGGCAAGGTGCAGAAAAACGCCTTGCGGGAACACTTCAAGGACAGGTTCAGCCAAAGATAGGTTTCAGAGGTACGCGTCCGTTTTGAGTCAGTAGCCAACACTGACGACCTTCGAACACCGCAACGGCTAGAGACCGACCATAACCCGCACCTGCATCCAGATTGATCCGGTTGCCGCAATGCTCGGCTGCATCAACCGGTGTATGACCATGTACGACCAGCCAAGGGTGAGGTTCGGTTTCCATCAGAAATTCTCGCCGTATCCAGACCAAATCATCCTCGGATTGTTGTTCGAGTGAAATGCCTGGGCGGATGCCTGCGTGGACGAACAGCAGTTCACCTTCCTGATGGTACAGCGGCAAGGTATTGATGAAATCAATATGCGCGGGCGGGACCGCCACGCGAGCACGTTCATTGACCTGAAAGATGCGGTCATTATCGACGACTTCAACACCGTAGGAGGCCAACGTTTCTCGTCCGCCTAAACGCGGGTGCAACCAACTGAGCGTGATCGGCAGATGTTTGTCTGCGATCTCGCAATCCTGCACGAAACGGGCAAACATGCGGTCGTGGTTTCCCTTGACCATGATCCAGTTCCGACCCGCGCGTTGTCCGTCGATCAATAGGTCGAGCACAGCTTTGCTGTCAGGGCCGCGATCGACATAGTCACCGAGGAACACAACCCTTGCATCAGGCCCGCCATCTGCCTCAATGCGGGAAAGTGCTAACTGCAACATGCCCAACTGCCCGTGAATGTCACCAATGGCGTAGATCGGGGAAGTCATAGAAAACCCTTGTATAAACGAATACCCTGCGAGCTCTCTATAATTGAGAGCCTGTTAAAGAAAACACCCGCGCCTTGGGCGGCGCGGGCAAAGGATGTCTCAGAAACTCAACACACGCTAGGCGACGTCAAATTCCAGCGGTTTGATCTGAGTGAACAGACCCGTCTCGGCCAGCTTGGCGCGCGCCTCAGCCGGAACCGGTTCGTCGACATAAAGCAGCGCGATGGCCTCCCCACCCGCCTCGGACCGGCCTAGGGTAAAGTTCGCGATGTTCACGTCGTTCGCGCCCATGGTCTGGCCCAGCGCACCAATGATGCCCGGCACGTCCTCGTTGGTGGTGTAGAGCATATGCGCCCCGATTTCGGCATCGATATTGATGCCCTTAATCTGGATGAACCGCGGCTTGCCGTCGCTGAATACAGTGCCGCCGATGGAACGCTCGCGTTTTTCGGTCACCACGGTCACTTTGATGTAACCCTCAAACGCACCGGATTTGTCCTGATTGGTGGTCGAAATCTGGATACCCCGCTCGCGGGCCACAACGGGGGCCGAGACCATATTCACCTCGGGGTTGAACTTCTTCATGATCCCGGCAACGACCGAGCAATTCAGCGCAGCCAGGTTCATCTCAGCCGCCACACCGTCATAGAGGATGTTGATCGCCTTGATCGGTTCATCGGTCATCTGGCCGATGAAGCTACCCAAGTGACCAGCCAGCTTGATCCATGGGCCCATGACCTTGGCCTCTTCAGCCGTAACGCTGGGCATGTTCAGCGCGTTTTCCACAGCACCGGTCAGCAGGTAGTTCGAGATCTGCTCGGCCACTTGCAGGGCTACGTTTTCCTGCGCCTCGGTCGTTGCCGCACCAAGGTGAGGCGTGCAGACCACGTTGGGCAGGTTGAACAGGGCGTTTTCCTTGGCCGGTTCCTCGCTGAACACGTCAAAGGCCGCCCCTGCAACATGACCGGATCGCAGCGCCTCAGCCAAGGCTTCTTCGTCAACCAAACCGCCACGGGCACAGTTGACGATGCGCACACCCTTCTTGGTCTTGGCCAGATTCTCGCGGCTCAGAACATTGCGGGTCTGGTCGGTCAGCGGCACGTGCAGAGTGATGAAGTCAGCACGCGCCAGCAGCTCGTCCAGCTCGACCTTCTCCACACCCATCTGCGCGGCTTTCTCTTCGCCCAGATAGGGGTCATAGGCGACAACCTTCATCTTCAGACCAAGCGCACGCTCGCAGACGATACCGCCGATATTGCCCGCCCCGATCACGCCAAGGGTCTTGTTGGTCAGCTCGATCCCCATGAACTTGGACTTTTCCCATTTGCCCGCGTGGGTCGAGGTGCTGGCTTCGGGGATTTGCCGCGCTACGGCAAACATCATCGCAATCGCGTGCTCTGCCGTAGTGATCATGTTGCCGAACGGCGTGTTCATGACGATCACGCCCTTTTTCGAGGCCGCATCCTTATCGATATTATCAGTACCAATCCCGGCACGACCGATCACTTTCAGCTTGTCGGCCTTCTCCAGAATGGTCGGTGTGACCTTGGTGGCCGAACGAATAGCAAGACCGTCATACTGACCGATCACCTCGGCCAGTTTGTCTTTGTCCTTGCCCAGATCGGGCATGAAATCCACATCGATACCGCGATCGCGGAAAATCTGCACGGCGGTTTCGCTGAGCTTGTCAGATACGAGTACTTTGGGGGCCATGTTCTCTGGTCCTTGAATTGTATGGAAGGTCCGGGCCTTGGACGGCCCGGTGAAAAGTCAGGCAGCCTCAGACTGCGCCGCAATCTCGGCCTCAAAAGCCCATGCCAGCCAAGGCAGCATCGCTTCGATGTTCGAAGTATCGACCGTACCGCCGCACCAGATACGCAAGCCCGCAGGGGCATCGCGATAAGCTCCGATGTCCAATGCGATGTTCTCGGCCTCAAGCCGTTTGGCCACGGCTTTCGCGAATGCTGCACCGTCTCGAATGCGGGCATCGGTGAACTTCAAGCACACGGATGTGTTCGAACGCGTCGCCGCATCCTCGGCCAGGTTGGCAATCCAGCCATTCTGGTCGCAAAACGCATGCAGCGCACCAGCATTGGCATCGGCCCGGGCGATCAACCCCTGCAACCCGCCAACCGAGCGCGCCCAGTCCAGCGCGAACAGGTAATCCTCAACCGCCAGCATCGAGGGCGTGTTGATGGTCGCGCCGGTGAAAATCCCGTCGATCAACTTGCCGCCCTTGGTCAGGCGGAAAATCTTCGGCAGCGGCCAGGCCGGGGTGTAGCTTTCCAGCCGCTCGACTGCGCGCGGGCTTAGGATCAGCATCCCGTGGGCCGCTTCGCCGCCCAGCACTTTTTGCCAGCTGAAGGTGGTCACATCCAGCTTGTCCCACGGCAGGTCCATCGCAAACGCTGCCGAGGTTGCATCACTGATTGTCAGGCCCTGACGGTCATCGGCGATCCAATCGCCATTGGGAACGCGCACGCCAGAGGTTGTGCCGTTCCATGTAAACACCACGTCATTGGCGAAATCGACCGAAGTCAGATCAACGATCTGCCCATATTCTGCAGTCTTGACCTCAGCGTCGATCTTCAACTGCTTGACCACGTCAGTTACCCAACCGGCACCAAAGCTTTCCCAGGCCAGCATCTCGACCTTGCGTTCACCCAGCAGCGACCAAAGCGCCATCTCAACCGCGCCGGTGTCCGAGGCGGGAACAATGCCGATCTTGTAGTTTGCCGGAATGCCCAGAATCTCACGCGTGCCTTCGATGGCCGCTTTCAGCTTGTCCTTCCCAACAGCAGCGCGGTGCGAACGACCCAATGCAGCGTCGGCCAGTTTGGACAGATCAAATGTGGGAGGTTTGGCACAGGGGCCCGAGGAAAAACGCGGATTGGCCGGCCGCGTTGCCGGTTGTTCAATGCTCATCTGTATTACCCTTCCAGATACACGCCCCTCGTTGGGGAGGGGTGTCCCACGGGCAGAGCTATTGCCTCAAAAACCTCTCAGCAAGCGGAAAAGACCTTTCCAATGCCAAAAACGACATTGGAAATCGCGTTTATCGGGAACACAGGTTTCCTATCGGCATCACGGGTCAAAACGAACTGTCTCTCCAGTTGCCAGCGCCTGCTGTGCCGCCAGCCCCATGCGAACCGCCCATAGACCGTCCTGAAGTGAGACATCCGGCGCAGCACGTTGACCGCGCACAAGTTCCAGAAACCCCTGATGCTGATAGAAGGTCGAGCCATTGTGGTCCCCGGCCGCCAGCAACTTGGGGTCAACCGGGATGTCTTTTGACACAGGTCCTTTAGGATCACGCGGGCTGACAATCAGCTGTGGCACCGGCGGCTTGCCCAAATGATCGGGCCAGAACCGACCTGGGCCGGGCACCAGCGCCTCGATCTTGGCCTTAGGACCGACGGCAGAGACCTCTTCCTGAAACCGCGATCCTTCGGCGAACATGCATAGTTCCAGCATCGCCCGCGCCCCGTTGGCGAAATCGACCAGCACATAGCCGTGGTCCAGAATGTCGGGCGTTTCGCCGCCGTAGTCTTCGTTCAGATGGTTCACGGCCTGCCCTCCACTTGCGGTGATCCGCACCGGATCCGCGCGCAGGATCAGGCGCATCAGGTCGAAGAAGTGACAGCATTTTTCGACGAAAGTGCCGCCGGTATTGCGATTGAACCGGTTCCAGTTGCCGACCTTGCCCAGAAACGGGAACCGATGTTCACGGATCGACAGCATCTGAACGCCGCCCGTCACATCCGCCTGATCAATCAAGGCGGCAATGGGCGGCATATAACGATACTCCATCGCCACCCAGATCGGATGGGGGTAATCCCGCTGTATCTGCTCGAGCCGCGCTGCATCCGCAGGGTCCGTGAACAAGGGCTTCTCGACAAGAAGCGGCAATGGGCGCGTATCTGCAATCTCACAGATTTGATCCACATGTAGATGGTTGGGGCTGGCGATGACGATGCAATCCAGATTCTCGACCGACAGAAATTCCTGCACCGACCCGACCATCACGGCCTCAGGCGCAATGGTCTGGGCGGTCGCCGCCATGCCCGGATCGGGCTCATAGATCGCCGCAACGCACGTCCCCTCCAGTAAAGCGATATTGTGCAGGTGCTCCTGCCCCATCATGCCGCATCCGATCAGCCCGTAGTGGATGGTCCGGGTCATGCGTTTTCCTTTTACTTCAAACGTTGGACATAGGTGGCCCGATCCGGATCGAACCATGTTTTTGAAAACTCGACGGGTTCAGCCTTTTCCGACCAGCTGAACCGCTCGATATACCCCACCGTTTCCCCGGCAAGTTTGGTGAAAGTCTCAGGCGTCCAGTAGGGCAGTTTCCCGACCGAAACCCTGTCTTCCGCCCGCGTGATCCAGAACCCAAGCTGTCGCTGATAATAGCGATAAAGCGAGTCCGACAGCAGGCTGCGATCGATCCGACCGGCTGATTCGTCCAGCCAGATCTCCTCGACCGCGATGATTGTGTCATTCAGATAGCGCATCCGCCGCACGCGCGAACCTCGGCTTGATGCCCCGAATTCGGGCAGATCGGCGGGCTTTTCCACCTGATCTACAGACAGGATATCCGCGCGCGGCAAGCCACCACCTTCGGGCAGTTCTAGCCGGAACATTGCGTAAACGCTATTTTGCGTTCCCGTCTCACGCACATAGTTGCCCGAGCCCTGTATCCGCTCCAGCATGCCTTTTTTCTCAAGCTCGGCGAGCGATTTTCGCAACGTCCCGACCGAAACCTTTAGCTCGGCCGCCATGTCCCGTTCCGGCGGCAGACGCTCGCCATCAATCATGCGACCTGCCGCGATTTCGCGGATCAGTAGCTCTGCGATCTGAACATAGATCGGCAAGGCATTGGGGTTTCGGTTGGTCGTGGTCACTTGCGCGCGCTTCACTGGGTCGCAGGAAAAATTGATACACTATTGATCTACATCAATGTGCTTGCTACGCAAGAGGAAAGTCAAAGATGTACGGAGTGTGAATCAAATGACCATCGTCCCCATCACATCCCCCGATCTGGATGCGGCCGAGGTTTCGTGGTTTGCAGCACTTTGCTCGGATGACTACCAGTTTCTTGGCGTACCTGACGGCAATCTGCGTTCGAGCTGGGATCATTGTTCCGGCATCGTCAAAGAGGCCGAAGCGCAGGGGTTCCGCAACATCCTGTGCCCCTCGTCCTATCAGGTCGGTCAGGACACGCTGAGTTTCGTCGCCGGCTGCGCCCCGATCACCGAAAAGATCAACCTGCTGGCCGCCGTGCGGTGCGGTGAGATGCAGCCGATCATGCTGGCCCGTACCATTGCGACGCTGGACCACATGCTGAAGGGTCGGCTGACGGTCAACATCATCTCCTCAGATTTCCCCGGTGAGAAAGCCGATAGCGCGTTCCGCTATCAGCGCTCGCGCGAAGTGGTCGAGATCCTGAAACAGGCCTGGACGCAGGATGAGATCAATCATGCGGGTGAGGTCTATAACTTCTCGGGCCTGACCACGGATCCGGCCAAGCCGTATCAGACCGGCGGGCCGCTGCTCTATTTCGGAGGGTATTCTCCGTCAGCGCTGGATCTGTGTGGCGAGCATTGCGATGTGTATCTGATGTGGCCCGAAACTAAGGATCAACTGGCCGAGCGGATGAAGGCGGTTCACGCGGTTGCCGAGAACTACAACCGCACGCTGGATTACGGCCTGCGCGTCCACATGATCGTCCGCGATACCGAGGCCGAGGCGCAGGATTATGCGGACTACATAGTCTCGAAACTGGATGACGAATATGGCCGCGCGATCCGCGAACGGGCGCTGGATTCTACCTCGCTGGGCGTGGCGCATCAGGCCAAGAACCGCGATTTGGCGGACGAATATGGCTATGTCGAGCCGGGTCTGTGGACGGGCGTGGGCCGGGCACGTTCCGGCTGTGGCGCGGCTCTGGTGGGCTCGACCGATCAGGTGATGACCAAGATCGAGGAATACCAGAAGATGGGTATCCGCGCTTTCATCTTCTCGGGCTATCCGCACATGGACGAAGCCAAGCACTTTGGTGCCCGCGTGATGCCCAACCTGAAAACCTGCTCGCTGCCCGAAGCCTACGGGCGGGTCCCTGCAAACACCCCGGCGACCCCGCTGGGCAATGGAGTTCGTCGCTGATGCAACGTGTGAAACTATCCGACACGCTGGAAATGAGCCGCCTTGTCTATGGCATGTGGCGGCTGGGCGATGACAGCGATACGTCCGTGGGTCATGTCGAGGCTAAGATTCAATCTTGTCTGGATCAGGGCATCACCACCTTTGATCAGGCTGACATCTATGGCGGCTACGCTGCTGAGGCTGTTCTGGGCAATGCCTTGCGCGCCAATCCCAGCCTACGCAAACAGATGGAAATCGTCACCAAATGTGACATCGTGGCGCCGATGGGCCGATATTCGGACGCCAAGGTCAAATACTATGACACCTCGCGCGACCATATTTTGAAATCAGTCGACACCTCGCTGACAGAAATGGCGATTGATCATATCGACCTGCTGCTGATCCACCGCCCCGACCCGTTCATGGACCACAACGAAACCGGTGCCGCACTGGATGAGGTTGTCGCCAGTGGCAAGGTCGGCGCGGTCGGCGTGTCGAACTTCCGCCCCTGGGACTGGTCGCTGCTGCAATCGGCGATGAAAACACAACTGGTCACCAACCAGATCGAGATCTCTCTGGGAGAGATCAGCCCCTTCACCAATGGCGATCTGGCCTTTCACCAGCAGCATGGGCAACCAATCATGGCATGGTCGCCTCTGGGTGGCGGTCTTCTGATGGCCGGGAACCCGCCCGTCGGTGTCGTCGCGGATGAGATCGCAGCCGAGTTTGGCGTGGATCGCGCTGCCGTGGCCGTGGCGTTCCTGTTGGCTCATCCGGCAAATATCCTGCCGGTTATGGGCACAAATAACCTGAACCGCATCAAAAACATCTCGGACGCTCTGAAAGTCAAACTGGATCGTGAAAGCTGGTATCGCCTCTATGAGACGGCACTTGGGCATGAGGTACCATGATGAATGCAATCTCAAAGGACATGACCCACACCTTCGTTCCGCATAAGGACGACACCCGCACCCTGCGCGATGCCTTTGGCCGCTTTGCCACGGGCGTCACCATCGTGACCTGCGACAGCACCGATGGCCCGGTTTGCATCACCGCGAACAGCTTTTCGTCCCTTTCACTGGACCCGCCGCTGATCATGTGGGCAGGCGATCGCAACTCACGCCGTTTTCCCTATTTTCACAAGGCCCGCCATTTCACCGTACATGTGCTATCGTCCGAACAGGCCGAGCTGTGCTTTGGGTGCTCCAAAGACGCCCACGCCCTGCGTGAGATCGAACATGAGCGCTGCGAGAATGGTACGCCGCTGCTGTCGGATTGCCTGGCGCGGTTTGAATGCGAACAACATGCCTATCACGATGCGGGCGATCATGTGATCGTGGTGGGCAAAGTCCTGAAGGCCAGCATGAGCGATGGAGACGCGCTGACCTTCTATGCCGGGAAACTCGGCCAATTCGCGCAACACTAAGCGCGATCTGACGACCGCAGGAGAAACCTGCGGCTGCACAAGGGAGGATCCGCATGGGCGGACTGGCATCGGTGCTTGCGCCGATTGCATTCGTGAACGAAACCGCGCTGCGCCTGGGCCGCGCGGTTGGCGTCGTTGCGATTGCATTGATGGTGATCGCGATCCTGATTCAGGTGTTCTTTCGATACGTGCTGGGCAATGCTCTGCCCTGGCCGGATGAAGCCGCGCGATTCTGTATGTTGTGGATGACCGGCCTGATGGCCCCCACCGCCTTTCGGCGCGGTGGCTTTGTAGCCATCGACATGGTGCCATTGATGCTGCCGCGCGTTGTCGGGCAGGTGCTGACCCTGTTCCTGCTGGTGGTCTCACTGGCGGTGTTGCTGGTCGCCGTTAATATCGGATGGTCCGAGGTCACCGGATTTGGCGGCAAATTCGCGACTGCTGCTTTGTACCTGCCCACCTCCCTCGGGTTCGACGAATGGTATCGCATCCCGCGCAGCTGGATGATGGCCTCACTGCTGGTGGGGATCATCCTGCTGATTTCTGTAAATATCGAGCTGGTCCTGCGTTCAGTCGTGACCCTCATGGGTGGCGGACATCTGTTGCCTGAAATTCCTGATGCGCCAGCGGGGGCTGAATAAATGCTGATCTGGTTCCTGCCCACATTCCTGGTTTTCCTCATCATCGGCCTGCCGGTCTTCTTCGCCTTGCTGGCCGCACCTGGCATCCTGCTTTGGCTAAACGGCCAAACAAACGACATCACGCTGTTGTATCGCAATGTCTACAATGGCATGGACAGCTTTCCGCTGATGGCGATCCCCTTCTTTATGCTGGCCGGAGAGTTGATGAACCGCGGCGGCATTACCATCCGCTTGGTCGAGTTCAGCCAGGCGCTGATGGGCCACCTGCGCGGCGGTCTGGCACATGTGAACGTGCTGAGTTCGATCCTCTTCGCAGGCCTCTCGGGGTCGGCGGTGGCTGATACCTCGGCCCTTGGGTCGATGCTGATCCCGGCGATGGAAAAACAGGGCTACACCCGCAAATTCGCCGCAGCAATTACAGCGGCGAGTTCTGTGATCGGCCCGATCATCCCGCCCTCGGGCATCATGATCATCTACGCCTATGTCATGGGCGAAAGCGTTGCGGCACTGTTCCTGGCCGGTATCGTGCCGGGCGTGATGGTCGGCGTCGGCCTGATGCTGATGATCAAATTCATGGCCGACAAGTATGATTTCCCCGTCGCCAGCCGCAAATACACCTGGGGTGAACGGCGTCAGGCCAGCCTCAAAGCGTTTTTCCCGCTGCTGACTCCGGTGATCATTCTGGGCGGAATTCTGGGCGGTATCTTCACACCGACCGAGGCCGCCGCCGTGGCTGTAGGATATGCCTTCATCATCGGCTTTTTTGTCCTGCGCACGCTGACGCTGAAAGAGGTGCCCGAGATCCTCAGCAATGCAGGCCTGACCTCGGCCGTGGTTCTACTGCTGGTCGGGGCCGCGATGGCGTTCAAAACCGTTGTCAGCCTCAGCCACGCACCGGAACAATTGGCCTCGCTGATCCTCAGCCTGTCGGAGAATCCGCTGATCCTGCTGTTCCTGATCAACCTGCTTCTGTTTGTCGTCGGCATGTTCTTGGATGCGGGACCGGCGATCATCATCCTCGGCCCAATCCTTGGCCCCATCTTCACCAGCCTTGGGGTCGATCCGATCCATTTCGCTATCATCATGAGCGTCAATCTGACGGTTGGCCTGGCCACGCCGCCCATGGGGCTGGTGTTGTTCGTGGCCGCTGCCGTATCGCGCGAGAAGGTCGAGACCATCGCCAAGGCCATTCTGCCGTTCCTGGCCGTTGAAATCATCGTGATCTTTCTGATCACCTATATCCCCGCAATATCCATGACGATCCCGAGGATAACGGGATTTGCAAACTAACTGAGATCCATAGGGAGGAAACGCATGCTCAGAAACTTCATCAAAACCGCAGCGGTGGCCACGTCACTGGTGGCGGCATCTGCCATAGCGGCAACCGCAGCCGATTACACGTTGCGCGCCACGGCCAACTCGAACGAAAACGATGAGGACTATGACGGTCTGATCGTCTTCAAGAACTATGTCGAGGCCGCGTCAAACGGCGCCATCGAGGTGGAACTGTTCATTGGCACGCAGCTATGTTCGAACGGTGCGGAATGCCTGCAAGGTGTGGCTGACGGTACCATTGATATCTATATCTCAACTTCGGGCGGCGCGTCCGGCATCTTTCCTTACGTGCAGGTTCTGGACCTGCCGTATTTGATGGCCGATGACCGCATTGCGGAACATGTCCTGTCCGGCGACTTCACCCGTACCATGCGTGACATGGCGCTGGAGGATTCCGGCGGCGCGATCCGTCTGATGACCATCGGCAACACCGGCGGCTGGCGCAACTTTGCGAACACGCAACGGCGCATCGCTGAACCTGCCGATATGGACGGTCTGAAAATCCGCACCGTGGTCGCCGACCTGCCGCAGGAACTGGTCAAGGCGCTGGGTGCATCGCCCACCCCGATCCCGTGGCCTGAACTGTTCACCAGCTTCCAGACTGGCGTTGTTGAGGGTTCCAAAAATGGCATCACAGACATCATGGGCATGAAATTCCCGGATGCGGGCCTGCAATATGTCACGCTGGACGGCCACGCCTATATGGGCGCGCTTTGGTGGATGAACAATGCGAAGTTCCAGGAGATGCCCGAGGACATGCGCCGCGTCGTCGTTGACGGTTTCTATGCGTTGCAACAGGCCACTTTTGCCTCGCCCAAGCGCAAGTCGATTCAAGCCTATGAAGACTTCGTCGCCGGTGGCGGTGACCTCTATGTTCTGACACCTGATCAGAAGGCCGCGTTCAAAGAAGCCGCTACTCCGGTTTATGACTGGTTCCAGTCCAACGTTACCCGCGGTGATGAGATCTTTGTTGCGCTGACCGATGCAGTTACAGCGGCTGAGGCCGACGTAAATGCCTCACGCGACGCTGACCTGAACTAAGACAATGGGTCGGGCCCAGAAGGCCCGGCCCTCACCGAAACGGGTACATCCAACCCTTATAGTCATTCACCAGAACATGCGCCTTTTCGATTTGCTCCGGCGACATTTTCTTGACCACTTCCTCAAGGCTGATCGCCGCGTCGGGGTCGCCGCCAATGGCGCTGAGCGTGTACCACATATAGGCCCGCACCAGATCGGGCGCGGGCATGCCCAGACCAAGCTCATAATACCAGCCAACACCCGATTGCGCCCCCGGATGCCCCTTCATCGAGGCGCGCAGATACCATTCGAACGCGCGTTCATAGTCTTGTTCGACACCCAGCCCCAACCCGTACATCACGCCGATCAATTCCTCGGCCTCGGCATTGCCGGACCGCGCCGCTGGCAACAGCTCCTCACGCGCGGCCTCAAAGTCCCCAGCTTCCATCATGTCGCGCGCCTGCTCCAACTCGGCCAGCGCCGGGGATGCGAACAGGCAAAGGGCATATACAAACTGACGCATGGGGCTGCTTTCCTTCTGGCCGGGGCTGCAGCGGCACAAGATTTGCCGCGTCCGCTGACGGATGCTGATTTTATCCCCTTTGATATGGAACAGGCCGCCATCGGTCATCAACTGTTTTACGATCCGATCCTGTCGGGCAACCAGAACATCTCTTGCGCCCATTGCCATCACCCGGATTTCGGTACCTCGGATGGGCTGTCTTTAGGCATAGGCGAAGGTGGTGAGGGTCTGGGCCCGGATCGCACACCCGGCACTGGGATCGATAGAATCCGCAAGCGCATTCCCCGCAATTCACCTGGGCTGTGGAACCTCGGCGCTCAGGACATCAACACAGTGTTTCACGATGGCCGTCTGAGCATATCGGATGTCTACGGCAACGGCTTCAATTCACCGGCGCAGGAATGGTTGCCCGAAGGGTTGAACTCATTGCTCGCTGCGCAGGCGCTGTTTCCCTTGACGTCGCAATTCGAGATGGCCGGGAATGTCGGCGAAAATCCGGTGACCGGAGCGGTCGCTGACCGGATCGATCTGGGCTGGCCCATTCTGGCCAAACGCGTCCGCACCAATCCGCGTTACGGACCGGCTATGATTAAGGCATTCGACGAAGTCGAAAATACCGAAGACATCACGATCACACAAATTGCAAATGCTCTGGCCGCGTTCATGGCCATCGAATGGCGCAGCACTGACAGCCCGTTTGATCGGTACCTGGCGGGTGATGCCACGGCGCTCACGGACGCTCAGAAAGACGGTATGAGCCTGTTCTATGGCAAGGCCAATTGCGCGACCTGCCATGCCGGCCAGCTGATGACAGACCAGCGATTTCACGCTTTAGGCCTGCCCCCCTTTGGCCCTGGACGAACCCGCCAATGGGACCCTTATGCGCGCGATGTTGGCCGCATGGGCGAAAGCAACCGGATCGAGGATGCCTATCGCTTCCGCACACCGATGCTGCGTAACGTCGCCCTGACCGCGCCCTATGGCCATAACGGCGCCTTCCCCGATCTGGACACGATGATCCGCCACCATTTGAACCCGCAGGCCAGCCTTTCGAATTGGACACCGGATTCGGCGGCCCTGCCCGCGGTCCCGTGGCTGCAAAAAGCGGATTTTGTCGTCTGGCAAGACCGGTTCGAAATGCAGCGGGTGCGCAACACAATCGACATTTCCCCGGTGGTTCTTACCGACACGGAAATCAACGCACTCATTGCGTTCCTGAACGCCCTAACAGGCACGAACGTGGACACACCGCCTTTTGGTGTGCCCAAAGATTTCAAGCCGTAAAGTGCCCCCCTTGGGGGGTGTTTTTACTCTGCGGCGTCTTGGTATTCGGTCATTGGTGGGCATGTGCAGATGAGGTTTCGGTCGCCATATGCGTTATCGACGCGGTTGACGGGGGACCAGTATTTGTCGACGCCCATGGAGCCCGGGGGGAAGCAGGCCTGTTCGCGGGTGTAAGGCCGATCCCAGTCGCCGACCAGATCGCGCACCGTGTGGGGGGCGTTTTTCAGCGGGTTGTTTTCCGCGTCGATGGTGCCATCGATGATGTCTTGCGCCTCGGATCGGATCGAGAGCATGGCGTCGCAGAAGCGGTCCAGCTCGGCCTTGGGTTCCGATTCCGTGGGCTCGACCATCAGGGTGCCTGCCACCGGCCAGGACATGGTCGGCGCATGGAAGCCTGAATCGATCAGGCGCTTGGCCACATCGTCGACGGTCACATGCGCCGCGGCGTCCAAGGGGCGGGTGTCGAGGATGCATTCATGCGCCACACGACCGGTCTCGGAGGTGTAGAGGATGGGATAAGCATCCTTGAGCCGCGCCGCGATGTAGTTGGCGTTCAGGATCGCCACTTTGGTCGCTTGCGTCAGGCCCGCGCCGCCCATCAGCAGCACATAGGCCCATGAGACCGGCAGAATGGACGGCGAGCCGAAGGGCGCGGCCGAGACCGGACCCACGGCGGTGCCGTATTCCGGGTGGCCGGGCAGGTGCTCAGTCAGATGCGCCTTGACGCCGATCGGGCCCATGCCGGGGCCGCCGCCGCCATGGGGGATGCAGAAGGTCTTGTGCAGGTTCAGGTGGCTGACATCGCCGCCAATGTCACCGGGACGCGACAGACCCACCATGGCGTTCATGTTGGCCCCGTCGATATAGACCTGACCGCCATGATCATGGGTGATCTGGCAGACCTCTTGCACGGTGGTCTCAAACACGCCATGGGTCGAGGGGTAGGTGATCATGCAGCCGGCCAGATGATCGGAATGCTTCTCGGCCTTGGCGCGGAAGTCGTTCAGATCGATATTGCCATTCTCATCCGCCAGAACCGGCACAACCTGCCAGCCGACCATCTGGGCCGAAGCCGGGTTGGTGCCATGCGCCGAGGTTGGGATCAGGCAGACGTTCCGCTGACCCTCGCCACGGGCGAAGTGATAATTGCGGATGGTCAAGAGACCCGCATATTCCCCCTGTGCGCCCGAGTTGGGCTGCTGCGAGATCGCGTCATAGCCGGTGATCTGGCACAGCTTGTCGTTCAGATCGGCAATCATCTCGTGATAGCCCTGCGCCTGATCTTGCGGCACAAACGGGTGCAGATTGCCGAACTCGGGCCAGGTGACCGGGATCATCTCGATCGTGGCGTTCAGCTTCATGGTGCACGAGCCCAGCGGGATCATCGCCCGGTCCAGCGCCAGGTCGCGGTCGGCCAGACGGCGCATATAGCGGGTGATCTCGGCCTCGGCCCGGTTCTGGTGGAAGATCGGGTGGGTCAGGTATGCGCTTTCGCGCAGGGCGTAATCGGGCAGACGGTAATCGACATTTGCGCTGTCATCCTGACGGTCGATGCCGAAGGCGCCCCAGACGGCCTCGATGGTCTCGGGCCGGGTCTGTTCGTCCAGGCTTATGCCAACCTTGGTCTCGCCCACCTTGCGCAGGTTCACACCACGCGCGACGGCGGCCTCCATCACTGTTGTCTGCAGGGGACCGACCTCAACCGTGATCGTATCGAAGAACACTTCCGGTTCCACGGCAAAGCCCGCCTCTTCCAGACCGGCCGCCAGACGCGAGGTCTTGCGGTGTACCGATTGCGCGATGGCCTTGATGCCATCAGGGCCGTGATAGACCGCATACATCGAGGCAATCACCGCCAGCAGCGCCTGCGCGGTGCAGACATTCGAGTTCGCCTTCTCACGCCGGATATGCTGTTCGCGGGTTTGCAGCGACAAGCGGTAGGCCTTGTTGCCGCGGCTGTCGATCGACACACCGATGATCCGGCCCGGCATCGAGCGCTTCAGCTTGTCGGTGGTCGCCATATAAGCCGCGTGCGGGCCACCATAGCCCATCGGCACACCAAAGCGCTGGGTCGAGCCGATGGCGATATCCGCGCCCATCTCACCAGGGGATTTCAGCAGGGCCAGCGACAGGATGTCGGCGGCGACAATGGCGATGGCTTTGTGCTCATGCAGCGCGGCGATTTCCGATGTGAAGTCGCGCACGTGGCCATGGGTGCCCGGGTACTGGAAGATCGCGCCAAAGACGGCGCCCGCATCCAGCGTGTCCGGATCGGCGACCTGCACGTCGATGCCCAGAGGTTCGGCGCGGGTTTTGATCACCGCGATGGTCTGCGGGTGGCAGTTCTTGTCGACAAAGAAGGCCGCGTTGTTGGCTTTCGAACGCCCGCCGCGCTTGGCCATCGCCATGGCTTCGGCCGCAGCAGTGGCTTCGTCCAGCAAGGAGGCATTGGCCACATCCAGCCCGGTCAGATCGCTGACCATGGTCTGGAAGTTCAACAGCGCCTCAAGACGGCCCTGGCTGATCTCGGGCTGATAGGGCGTATAGGCGGTGTACCAGGCCGGGTTTTCCAGGATGTTGCGCAGGATCGGCGCAGGCGTCGTGGTGCCGTAATAGCCCTGACCGATCAGCGAGGTCAGAACGGTGTTCTTGCTCGCCACCTCTTTCATGTGAAAGAGCGCATCGCGTTCCGTCATCGCCGGACCCCAGTCCAGCGGCTCTTTCTGGCGGATCGCGGGCGGGACGGTGGCGTCGATCAGCTGGTCCAGCGTCTTGAAGCCGATCACCTTGAGCATGTCGCGCATCTCGGTCGGGCTGGGCCCGATATGGCGGCGGTTGGCGAAGTCATAGGCTTCGTAATCGGTCAGTTTGAAGGCCATGTGGTGCGCTCCTCAAGGATAGATCAGGCCCGACGGAGACGGCAGGAGCCTCCGGCGGGTGTATTTGGAAAAAGATGAAGGGGCGGATCCGCGCAAGGATCCGCCGCTTGAATTACCCGATGAAGGCTTTGTAGCCGGCCTCATCCATCAGATCTTCCAGCTGCGCCGCGTCGGTGATCTTGATCTTGTAGATCCAGGCCTCGCCCTCGGGGTCTTCGTTCAGCGCGCCGGGATTGTCGGCCAGCGCTTCGTTCACTTCCGTGATCTCGCCATCGACCGGCGCATAAAGTTCCGAGGCCGCTTTGACGGATTCGATCACGCCGATCTCGCCGTCTTTCTCGAACTCGTCGCCCACTTCCTGCTGCTCGACAAACACCACCTCGCCCAGCTGTTCAGCCGCGTGTTTGGTGATGCCCAGCGTGGCGGTGTCGCCCTCGACCATCAGCCATTCATGCTCTTCGGAATAATAGGTTGCCATGTCTCTCTCTCCTGGCTTCAACGCTTGTAATTCTGGGTGACAAAGGGCAGCGCCACAATCTGCGCCGGTTGCGCCTTGCCCCGGATGATCAGGTTCACCTTCTCGCCCGGCTCACCGTGACCGGCGGACACGTAGCCCATCGCAACCGGGCCACCCACCGTGGGGCCAAAGCTGCCCGAGGTGATCCGACCGATGGTGTTGCCACTGCTGCACTGGATCTCAACGCCCTGACGCGCCGGGGCGCGGCCATCGGGTTTGATGCCCACCAGCTTGCGCGCGGCACCCTCGGCCAGTTCTTTCTGCACGCGATCGGCACCCGGGAAGCCGCCCTCTTCCTTGCGGCGCTTCTGAATGGCCCAGCCAAGGCTGGCTTCAATCGGCGAGGTGCTCTGGTCAATGTCATTGCCATAGAGGCACAGCCCGGCCTCCAGCCGCAGGCTGTCGCGCGCGCCCAGACCGGCCGGCTCACAATCCTCATGCGCCAGAAACGCCTTGGTGATCTCAATGGCCTTGTCCTCGGGGATCGAGATCTCATACCCGTCCTCACCGGTATAACCCAGCCGCGAGATACGGCATTCGACGCCGTTGATATCCGCCAGGGTGGTTTCCATGAACTTCAGGTCGCGGGCGGCGGGGCAAAGCTCACCCACCACGTCTTCGGCCTTGGGACCCTGCACCGCCACCAGCGCCCGGTCGAAGATCTCGGTCACTTCAACGCCGTCCAGGTTCGCCTGCATATGTGGAATGTCCTGATGCCGCAGCGCCGCGTTCACCACCACAAAATAATGATCCCCCGCGTTCGACACGATCAGGTCATCCATGATCCCACCGTCTTCGTTGGTAAAGAACCCGTACCGCGCCTTGCCTTCCTTCAGCGTCGCATAAGCCTGCGGGCACAAAGCTTCCAGCTTCTCACCCACATTCTCACCCCGCAAAATCACCTGACCCATATGAGACACATCAAACACCGCCGCCTTCTCACGACACTGCTTATGCTCCCCCATAATCCCCAACGGATACTGAACAGGCATCTCCCAACCCGCAAAATCAACCATCTTTCCACCCAACTCAACATGAAGAGAGTACAAGGGAGTGCGTTTCGGGGAAGTCATGGCGGGTACTGCCTTTCGTCTCTAATGGTCGCAACGCATGCGCATCAGTCTGCCGCAAGCAGCAAAATTTGCAACGATTCAGCCCCGGATTCTAACTGCGGGGCTTTGCTGCGGCAAACCTGTATACGGGCGTATGCATCAATAATGTTCCTATAGGAAACTTTTTTCCGTTAGGCAACACTCGTTGCAATAGACCCTGCGCTTCACCGAAATTAATCAAAGGCGCGAACCCCGCCAAAGGGACTTACCCTGGGGTCAATACGCTGAGAAGTCTGGATATTCCATGTCTTCTATTCAGATTACCCAGCCAAAGCTCTTACAGCATGTTCCAACACGCAAAGACCAGCGACTAGGTCATCCTCGGCCGTATCCTCGGCGAAATCATGGCTGATTCCATTGATCGAGGGCACAAATAGCATCGCAACTGGCATCAGGCGGGCGACATTGGTGGCGTCATGCAGCGCACCCGATGGCATTCCGCGCCAGTTGTCGGGCGAGACCTGTTGCGCACCACGCTCCAGCGCCGCGCGCAGGGTCGAGTCCATGGCCACCGGCTCCAGCCCCAGCATTGGGCCGTAACTGAGGGTCATGCCAAGCTCGTCGGCGACCTGCTGCGCGGTGGATCGAATGATCTCCTCCATGCGGATCAGCCGGTCCCCATCGCCATCGCGCCATTGCATCGAGAACCGTACACGCCCCGGCACGATGGAGGATGCATTGGGATGCAATTCGACGCGACCGATAGTCCATACGGTCTGAGGGGTCACCACGTTACGGAAGCGGTCATTCAATCGCGCGTTAAACAAAGACAAGGCCTGAAACGCATCGCGCCGCAAATGCATCGGCGTGGTACCCGCATGGTTCTGTTGCCCCTCAAACGTGATCGACATATCCCGGATTCCGACAATATCGGTGACAACGCCGATTTGCTGCCCTGCTGCGTCCAGCGCGGGGCCTTGTTCGATATGCATCTCGATGAAACCGCGGAACCGGGATGGTTCGACAAAGCCTTGTGTCAGGTCAGCCATCGCAGATCGGGCCGCGCCAAAGGGAACTCCAGAGCCGTCGGTCAGCTGATCGGCCTGTTCCAGCGGCAGCCCACCTGACCAAACCGCCGATCCAGTGGTCACGCCAAAGCGACCCTCTTCATCTTGAAAACTGACAACCGAGATCGGTTGATCGCTGGCCCGTGCAATCTCGAGCGCGGCAATCACGCCCAGCGCCCCGTCCAGCCAGCCGCCTTCTGGCTGGCTGTCGGAATGTGATCCCATCAGCAAGGACGTGCCTGGGGCAAGTCCAAACAGGTTCCCAACCGGATCAAAATGCGGCTCCAGCCCCGCTTCGGTCATACGGCCCGCCAGCCATTGCCGTGCGGCAATGTCCGCTGGGGAATAGGCCGGACGCACGACACCTTTGCCAACACCCGACGCCCCGAATTCGCGCAGCTTGTGCAGATCGGCCAGAAAACGATTTGGATCGATGCTCATAGGTCCTCCAGACGCATAGTCGCGGCAACCATAGCCAGAACACAAAAAGCTGTAAGGATTTTTTGCCACCAGAAGGAAACCCCTCTGGCCCCGGCCCGGAACCTGCCCTAAGACATCCGCATAAGAGGGACCGACATGTCACATATTACATTGGTGCGGCACGGGCAGGCCAACACGGCGGCGCGCGACGAGGCAAACTATGACAAGCTGAGCGATTTGGGGCATAAGCAGGCCCGTTGGCTGGGTGCGCATCTGCGCGACACGCGCAGCCATTATCCCCGCGTCTATTGCGGCACGCTGACCCGGCACGCCGAAACAGCGGCGAGCATGGAGCTAGCCGACCCGATCCGTGACCCGCGATTGAATGAGATCGAATACTTCACCCTCGCGCAATTGTTCGAGGAGCAACACGGCGTTGCCATCCCCACAGATCGCGAAGGCTTTGTAGAACATTTGCCCAAGACGTTTGCCGCCTGGGCCAATGGCGAGATCGAGAACGCGCCCGAGACTTTTGAACAATTCGAAACCCGCGTCAGCGATGCGCTGCGGGACATCGGGACCGAAGGTGGGCCGGCTATCGTTGTCACATCAGGCGGGTTGATCTCGATGGTGGTGCGGCAGGCAATGGGTCTGGATATCCCTTCGATGGCACGCGTCGCCCTTGCCATCATGAACACGTCGCTGCATCGTCTGCACCCGATTGGCGCACATCTCAGCCCGGTTCTGTTCAACGCCGTTCCGCATCTGGAAACGCCCGATCGGCAATTCGCACAGACGCATCTGTAAGGAGACCCCTATGCAGCTTTACTACGCCCCTCGCACCATCTCGGTTGCCGTTGCCATCGCTCTGGAAGAGGCGGGGCTGGACTATGAGGCCATCAAGCTGGATTTCGCCGGGGGTGAGCAGACCAAACCGACCTACAAACAGATCAATCCCAAGGGTCGGGTTCCTGCGCTGGCGGTCGACGGAGGCATCCTGACCGAGACCGGCGCGTTGCTGGAATTCATCGCGGCCAAAGCGCCCGATGCCGGGTTGGTGCCTGCCGATCCGGTGATGGCCGCCCGAATGCGCGAGGTGATGTTCTACCTCGCCTCAACCATGCATGTGAACCACGCGCACAAGCAGCGTGGCCATCGCTGGGCGGACAAGGAATCCAGCTGGAAGGATATGACGGCCAAGGTCGCGGAGACAATGACTGCGTCTTGTGACTACCTCTCAGCCAACGGGCTGCGCGGGCCTTTTGTGCTGGGCGAAGCGGTCTCGCTGGCGGATGCCTACCTTTATGTGGTGTGCAGCTGGCTTGAGGGCGACGGGGTAGATGTTTCGGCCTTTCCCAAAATCGTCGCTTTCCGCGAAGCCATGGAGGCGCGGGGGTCGGTTCAGGCCGTGCGTGCCGCCGGAATGCTCTGAACAAAGGAAACTGCATGACACATCTGTGGGTCCGGGCAGAACAGCGCCCGAACGAGGAACGGGTCGGTCTGACCCCCGACGGCGCGGCCACGCTGATCGCGGCGGGTATCCGCGTGACAGTCGAAGACAGCTCGGTCCGCGCTATTCCGATTGATGGGTACAAAGACGCAGGCTGCGAGATCGCGGTCGAGAATTCCTGGCCCGAAGCCCCATTGGATGCAATCATCTTTGGCCTCAAGGAATTGCCCGAAGATGGCTCGCCCCTGCCCCATCGCCACATCATGTTCGGCCATGCCTATAAGGGTCAGCATTCGGGGCGCGCGTTGTTGCAGCGATTCAAGGCCGGGGGCGGCACGCTTTATGATCTGGAATATCTGGTCGATGAAGATTGTCGCCGGGTGGCCGCCTTCGGATACTGGGCCGGATACGCCGGGGCGGCTGTCACCCTGAAAACTTGGGCCGCGCAACAACGCGGCGAAGAATGTCCGCCAGTCGGCGTCTATTCGAACAAAGATGCGCTGAACGCCGAACTGCTGGCGGAACTCGACGCTACGGAGGCCACCCACCCCCGCGCCATCGTCATCGGCGCCCTTGGCCGCGTAGGCACCGGGGCAGCGGACCTGTGCGAAGCGATGGGCGTCAGCGTCACCAAATGGGACATGGCGGAAACCGCCAGCGGAGGACCATTCCCGGAAATCCTGGATCACGACCTGTTCCTGAACTGCATCTTTGCGCGCCCCGGCACACCGGTCTTTGTCCCGCGCGCGGCATTGACCGCATCGCGCAACCTGACCGCCATCGGCGACGTGGCCTGCGACCCGGACAGCGATTACAATCCGGTGCCCGTCTATGACCGAGCGACCACGTGGGACGCCCCCGCCCTGCGCATCGCCACCGAACCAGTGATGGACGTGATGGCCATCGACAACCTGCCCTCGATGCTGCCCGTCGAAAGCTCGCAAGATTACGCCGCGCAATTGCTACCCTCTCTGCTGACGCTGACCGATCTGGACAACGGCGTCTGGGGTCGGGCAGAAGCAACCTACAAAACTCATATCGAAGGACTCTGAGCGATGACGATTCACTGGTGTGGCACCGGCCTGTCGGCCATCCCCGGCCTGCGCCGCCTGATCGAAGGCGGTCAAAAGGTCACTGTCTGGAACCGGACCGTCGACAAAGCCCGCGCCGAAGTCGGAGACCTGACCAACGACATCCACGCCTTCGACATCAACACTCTGGGGGCAGTGCTGGAGAAAGGCGACGTGATCGTCTCGATGCTGCCGGGCGACTGGCACGTGCCGCTGGCGGAGCTGGCGATCTCGAAAGAGGCGAACTTCGTCTCCTCCTCCTACATAGCGCCCGAGATGCGCGCGCTGGACGACAAGGCACGCGACGCCGGTGTGGCGCTGGTCAATGAGGTCGGGCTGGACCCGGGCATCGACCACCTGATGGCGCATGCTTTGGTGGCCGACTACCGCGCCTCGGACGCGTTCGATGCGCAAAACCACCTCAGCTTCATCTCGTATTGCGGCGGTATCCCGAAGAACCCGAACCCGTTCCGCTACAAGTTCAGCTGGTCACCACTCGGCGTGCTGAAAGCGCTGCGCTCACCTTCAAAATCGATCCGTGAATACGCCCCACTGGACGTTGCCCGCCCATGGGACGCGATCAGCAGCTATATCGCGCCGCTGCCAACCCCCGAGAGCTTTGAGGTCTACCCAAATCGCGACTCGCTGCCCTTCATGGCCGAATACCAGTTTGAGGATCACTGGCCGGTCAAAGAGTTCGTCCGCGGCACCCTGCGCCTGAACGGCTGGACCGACGCCTGGGCCGACGTATTCACCGAGATCGAAACCCTCTCAGGCCCCGAAGGTGACGCGCGTCTGAAAGAGATGTCGGACCAGTTCTGGGCCGAAAACGCCTATGACGAAGGCGAGCCCGACCGCGTAGTGCTGTGCGTCGGCCTGAAAGCTGAGAAAGACGGCATTGAAGTCTGGCACAAAACCTATGTGATGGACGCCTGGGGCGACGAACGCGGCACCGCCATGGCCCGCTTGGTGTCGATCCCGGTGTCATTGGCCATCGAGGCCGTCCTGAACCGCGCGATACCGGCTGGCGTTCACGCAGCCCCAAACGACCCGAAACTGGTGCAGGGCTGGATGGCTGAGATCGACACCCTGGCCCAGCATTTGCAGATCGTGGATCATTTGGTCTGACAATACCTGCCGGAGCAGGCCGACCAATCCTTCTTCTGTTCAAAAATACCTCGGGGAGCCCGAGGGGCTGGCCCCTCGTTTCCAACTTTAGCAACGCCTACATCAGATCGTTTTCCACATCCTCGGCCGAAATCCCCAGCGCATCCAAGCCGTTCTCCAGATGGTCCGACAGATGCGGCGTTCCGATCAGGTAGTCAGCACATGGGGTTGAGGCCTCCGACCTTGCGGTCGCAATCGCCTCAGCCAGATCCTCGGCGAAGAAGCTCTCGCGCCCAATCCACATGATAGCGACCAGCTCGGCCTGCTCATCCTCGCTCATCCGGTCGACAAAGGCGCGTAACTCACCTTCGGCCCGCTCCAACTCACGGCCCATCATGGCGACCTGGGCGACTTTTCTTGCTGAGATTTCCAGCATGTTTCCAGCTCCTTCTGTTCGCGGTCTCAGAGCATCAAACCCGTTCCAAGGGCCCGAGTCTTTGATCTTACGCAAACAAGAGATGGCTTAGCGCCGACTGCGCGATACTGGGTGATCCGGCACGGGCGCGTGACGGAACGGGCGAAACCGGGCTTTCTTGAGCCAAAGCTTCAGCGCTTGCCAAACGATCAGGGCAAATGTCCGCCGCGCGCCGAAAGGCCGGCGCAGCAACGACCACAGGATCGTACGATTGGTCAGTGGCTGTCGTGGCCCGGTCAAAGTGGCGATCAGCCCCCCGTCCGCACGTTCGTAGTCGATCCAGACCCCGACACGGTCAGAGCGATAGTCGAAGCGAAACGTGTAGCTGCCCTCGATCTGCTGGAACGGAGACACATGCATCAGCTTGTCCGCCACCAAACGGTCAGACGGGCCAATAGGCGAAAAATCCGGCTTATGGCAGACATAGCTGTGACGGGTTCCATAGGTATTGGTGACCTCGGCAACAACAACGTAGAGCTGCGCGTCAGTGTCAAAGCAAAGCCAAAAGCTGACAGGGTTGAACACATGGCCCAACACGCGGGGCTGCGTCAGCAACATGATCTGCGCGGGCTGCGGCACCTCCAATTCATCAAAGCGGGCACGCAACCAGCTTGCCCCGGCACCTTGCTTTGGCACGCCTCCGTGATCGGTACGCCGCCAGTTGAAGACATTCGCACGATCCATCGAAAACAGAAGGGGTGTTGTCAACTGCGCCTCGGGGTCGAACAGGATGTAGTCAACCGAATATCGGAACGCATTTTCAATCGCACCTTTGCGACCATGATAGGTATGGCCTGCGATATGGTCGATTCTCTTCATGTCGTCGCGTATCCTGTCTGACCCGTAAATCGTTAAAATAGCGCTCTTTTCCTCAAAGAGCTGACATACCTAATACGAATCCTAGCGCGGATTGGATTATTTTGTCTCAGGAAAGTGATCCGCCTTGGGCCGCCCCGCGTAATGTGGTTATGTTTACCGAGATCAATATCGTGACCTTGGACGAACCTGCGGCTGAACAGGCCGCCCCTCAGCCTTGGCGCGCAAAGAAACGCATCAAGGGTAGACAGGTGAACGGAACGAACGGCAGTTGCGACACCAGGACCGAGTGGGTGGACCAAGTCAGGCGTATCCGGGATGCGCAGGATCAGGCGGCGTTTGCCGAGCTGTTCCAGCATTTCGCGCCGCGTATCAAGGCGTTCCTGATGAAGTCAGGGTCTGACGCCACGATGGCCGAGGAATGTGCGCAAGAGGTGATGGCGACCTTGTGGCACAAGGCCCATCTGTTCGATCCATCGCGGGCCACAGTGGCCACCTGGGTGTTCACGATTGCTCGGAACAAACGCATTGACGTCCTGCGCAAGCAGCGCCGCCCCGAACCCGAGGAACTGGGATGGGGACCCGAGGCCGAGCCTGATCAGGACGATGTCCTTGCGTTACAACAAGAAACCGCGCAGCTGCGCACCGCCTTATCGGCGTTGCCAGACGCGCAGAGACAGCTGATCGAGAAGGCGTACTTCGGAGATCTGAGTCATCGAGAGATTGCATCTCAGACCGGATTGCCGCTGGGCACGATCAAATCACGGATACGGCTGGCGCTGGACCGCTTGCGCCATGCGATGAATTGAGATGAGTAAGATGAGCAACCCGATCAAACATCACCTGACGGATGATCTGCTGATGGCCTACGCAGCTGGCACCCTGCCCGAGGCGTTTGACCTTATGGTCGCCACCCATCTGTCCTTGTGCGACCACTGTCGCGCGCGTGCTGAAAGCTTTGACGCCGTGGGCGGGCATGTGCTTGAGGATCAGTCAGACAGCATTAGCATGAGCGATGCGTCACTTGCGGCCACCATGGCTTTGATCGCCCAAGGCGCACCGACCCCCAAGCCCGCGAAACCGGGCTGCGCCGTTCTGCCCACGCCACTGCAGGACTATGTTGGCGGAACCGTGAATGACATCCAGTGGAAATCCATCGGTATGGGCGTGAAGCAAGCGATCCTGCCCACGTCCAAGGATGCCACTGCGCGGCTGCTGTTCATTCCGGCAGGCGTTGCCGTGCCGGACCACGGACATCACGGGACCGAGTTGACCATGGTGCTGCAAGGCGCTTTCTCGGATGAGGTCGATCGCTTTGCCCGTGGCGATGTCGAGATTGCGGATGAGGATCTGGAGCATACGCCTGTGGCCGACATGTCAGAGGATTGCATCTGCTTGGCCGTCACAGACGCGCCATTGAAGTTCAATAAGCTGATGCCCCGGCTGTTCCAGCCTTTCCTGCGTATCTGAAGTGCAGTCAGGCGCTGCAATCCGGCCGGGGTATTCCGTATACATCCAACGCACCGCTGCGCCCGCGTACCTCTACCGGGGGCAGCGATATCAGTTCGGTATCAGACACCGAGGCACTTGCGGCGTCGAGTAACGCGGCGGACATAATCAGGGTCATATCTGCTGTACGCGTCAGGCTTTCCAACCGGGCCGCAATGTTGACCGTGTCACCAAACACCGAATATTCCAGCCGCTCCTGATCACCGATCACACCAACAAAAACCTCACCCCAATGCAGGCCGATGCCCGTTTCCAGCGTGGGCAGGTCCGCGTGCCTGCGCTCGATAGTCCAATCGCGCATCTCGTGCGACAACCCCAGCCCACATCGCAAACACCGTTCAGCCGCGCGTTCACCCTCAAAAACGATCATCACCGCATCCCCGATGAATTTGTCGATGATGCCATTCTCTTTCCGAACCACCTTTGAGACACGGCTGCGATAAGAAGTAATAAGCTCGGACACCTGCTCGGGCTG
Source organism: Ruegeria sp. AH7 (assembly GCF_056541325.1). NCBI lineage: Bacteria > Pseudomonadati > Pseudomonadota > Alphaproteobacteria > Rhodobacterales > Roseobacteraceae > Ruegeria > Ruegeria sp. AH7. The sequence continues at coordinate 157,365 of NZ_JBQFYF010000003.1, forward strand.
CAAGTTTTGCGATAAGGTCGTGAAGCCGCGCAGGTCTATGAAAATCACTCCGGCCAGCTGCCGCCGCCCCTGTTTCAGCGCTGACAAACCGCTTTCGCCCAGATCTCCGACCACTTGCGCAGGCAGGTATCGGGTCAGGTTCGCGCGGCGCTGCGCTTCGGTCACCGACTGAAACAGCAGGGCATTTACGCGATAGGCGGCAACGATGAGAACCACACCCGCAAGTGTGATCATGAACAGGCGGATCAGGTTGGGTGGCGGCGACAGGAACAGCCATATCGGATTTGTATCTTGCCCCCTCGAAAGCCCCGCATCCTGACCGATCAAATACAATAGCCCCAGAACAAGCAGCGCAACTTGCAGCGCCATGACCTTGGGGTTGCCACGCAAAACGCCAAAGGCCAGCACAACAGGCACCAGCCACACCGCTGGCAGCACAAACATCACGTCCCCTGACAGGCCAACATTGCGCATGCCCACCCAGACATTGAAAACCAGAAAAAGCGCATCTGCCGCGGAAACTGGCCAAGCCATCCAACCGGCAAAGCGCTGTTGTCGCGCTACTGTCCATGTGACCAGGCCCAGCGCAAAATAGGCAAACATGGTGCCAAGGGCGGATACCCATTGCCGTTCCAACACGGCATGACCTGAATTCTGAACCGGTTGCACGGTGACCAGAAAGAACACGCCCAGGCCAAAGGCCACCAGCATACGCAACAGACCAACAATCTGTTCGGCATCCTGCTCAGCTTTGCCCAGCAGCTCGGCAATCTCTGACGGCGGAGTGTCTTGTGCCATATCTCTGCCAGTGCGCCCCTTGATCTTACGACGCCTGTTCAGGCGCAGGCTTAGCCTTCTTGGCGCGCCAGCGGAACAACGTCATGCGAGTCGTCCGGAGCTAACTCCTCAAAGTCGAAATTGTCCAGTCGGCGTGCCCTGCGCCCGGCCTTGTCAGCACTGATCTTGATCTCCGAGATATCCTTGGCCGCCTGTCCGAAATGACGATCCAGATTGGTCACCCGATCGCCCAGACGTTCAACATCCTTGTGCAGTGCCCCAAGTTCCTTACGGATCGCACCCGCCTGTTCGCGCATGCGGGCATCTTTCAGGATCGCGCGCATGGTGTTCAGCGTCGCCATGCAGGTGGTGGGTGAAACGATCCAGACACGTTTGTTAAAGCTTTCCTGCACCAGTTCGGGGAACTTGGCGTGTAGCTCGGCATAGACGGCCTCGGACGGCAGGAACATCAGCGCGCCATCAGCCGTTTCGCCATCCAGAATATACTTCTCGGCAATGTCGTTGATATGCTTGCGCACGGTGCTGCGGAACATCTGCAGCGCTGCCTTGAGCTCTATATCATTGGTCGAAGCGATCAGCGCCTCATAGGCCTCCAACGGAAACTTGCTATCGATCACGATGGGGCCCGGCGGGTTCGGCAGATGGATCAGGCAATCCGCGCGCCGCCCGTTCGACAGCGTTGCCTGCAATTGAAAGCTGTCTGACGGCAGCGCCTTGGACACAATGTCATTCAACTGAATCTCACCAAATGCACCGCGTGTCTGTTTGTTCGACAGGATATCCTGCAACGACAGCACATCGCCCGACAATTTGGTGATATTGTCCTGCGCCTTGTCGATGGCCGACAGACGTTCCTGCAATTGGGTCAGCGAGGTTGCCGTCTGTTTCGACGAGCCATGCAGCGATTCCTTCATCCGTTCCTGCATCTCGGCCAGCGCACGCGCCGATTTCATCGCGTTATCAGCCAGCCTGTCATTCATCTGCTGCTGCACCGAAGACAGGCGCGCCTCGACCGTTTGGATCACCTGCACCTGCGCATTGGCCTGCGTGTCCGAGACATGCTGCAACCCGCCGCGCAACTGTTCCTGCCCCTGCCCAAGCGCCTGCACATGCTGGCCCAGATGCGCCATCTGCCGCGCCAGCGGTTCCGTCATCCGGGCCGAGCGATTGGCCGCGCGCAGCGACAGGAACAACATCAGCACGATCAGCAGGATAACCCCACCAACGGTCAGAAGAACCGGGTCATTTATTGGGATCTGTACGCCTGCGATCTGGATCATGTGATTCAATATGTTCTCGTTTTGTTTCGATCTTTTTAACGGGTCTGAAGCATCGGATCAACTGCGCCCGAACAGCCGCTCGATATCGCTCAGTTTCAATTCCACGTAAGTGGGCCGCCCGTGGTTGCATTGGCCGGAATGGGGTGTCGCCTCCATCTCGCGCAGGAGGGCGTTCATCTCTTCTGCGCGCATCCGGCGACCCGAGCGGATCGAGCCGTGACAGGCCACCCGGCTCAGGATCGCCTCGATCTTGGCCTGTACCATTTGGCTTTCGCCCTGATCTGCCAGTTCGTCGAGGATATCCAGGATTATGGCGCGCGCATCGACCTCCCCCAGAATGGCCGGGGTCTCGCGCACGGCGATGGCCCCGCCGCCGAACGGTTCAAGCGTCAACCCAAAGCGCGACAGGTCATCGGCAACGGCCATTAGGCGGGCGCAGTCGCCCTCGGACAGTTCCACAATCTCGGGAATCAGCAGGGCCTGCGCGGCGACGCCGTTCTCGGCCATTTGTGCCTTGAGTTTCTCGTAGACCAGCCGTTCATGTGCAGCGTGCTGGTCGACAATCACCATGCCATCGGCGGTCTGGGCGATGATGTAATTCTCGTGCACCTGCCCACGCGCCGCGCCCAAAGGCAGATCCTGTGTCGGCGATTCTTCGGCGACCGATTCGATCGGGGTCGGTGCAACAATGCTGCCGCTGTAGTCATTGGCTAGTTCGGCAAAACCCGGTGCCTGCGCCCGATACGCGGCCTGGCGCGCTGCAAGGGAGGGCCGATCCATCTGATAGACCCGCGCCGGGGTTGCCTGTGCCAGTTCCGGACGCATCGCCCCAAGCGTTGCATTAGCCACGGTCGAGGATGCACGATGCCCAGCCTCGGCCAGCGCATGGCGCAGGCTGGACACGATCAGCCCGCGCGCAACGCCCGGATCCCGGAACCTCACTTCGGACTTGGCCGGATGGACGTTCACATCTACCAGCATAGGATCACAATCAATGAACAACGCCGCCGCCGGATGGCGATCCCGGCTGAGGAAATCGAAATAGGCCGCGCGCAATGCACCCGACAGCATCTTGTCCCGGACCGGGCGGCCATTGACGAACAGGTACTGTGCCACCGCCGCGCCTCGGGAATAGGTCGGCAGGGCGGCATAGCCATAAAGCCGGATACCCTCGCGTGTGGCATCGATACGCAGTGCGTTTTCGGCGAACTCGCGGCCAATCACCCGGGCCAGACGGGCGTGCAGCGCGTCAAACAGATCGCCATTCTCGCGGTCAGCACGGAACGTCACACGCCCCTCGCCGCCCCCCGAGACATCGCGCAGGGTAAACGTCACCGAAGGCTCCGCCATCGCCAGCCGTTTCACCGTATCGGTGATCGCCTGCCCCTCGGCCCGATCGGTGCGCATAAACTTCAACCGGGCGGGCGTGGCGTAGAACAGATCGCGCAGCTCCACGACGGTCCCAGCGCGCAAGGCTGCAGGCTTGATGGCTTCCATCTTGCCGCCCGCAACATGAATTTGCGCGGCCTCATCACCCGAAACCCGGCTGGTGATCGTCAAACGCCCTACAGCGCCGAGCGAGGGCAGCGCCTCGCCCCGGAACCCGAAGGTATGGATATTCAGCAGATCCGAGCCATCAATTTTCGAGGTCGCATGCCGCGACAAAGCCAGCGGCAAATCCTGGGCGGAGATACCGCAGCCATCATCCGTGACCCGGATCAAGGTCTTGCCACCGTCCGCGATATCGATGGCGATCCGGCTGGCGCCAGCATCAATAGCATTCTCGACCAGTTCCTTTACAGCCGACGCCGGGCGTTCCACCACCTCGCCCGCTGCGATCCGATTGATCGCTGCATCGTCGAGTTGCCGAATAACCGGGCGAATGTCGCTGATATTGGGGTTTGCTTGCGCCATACCACCACACCTAGCACATGGTACTACGATTCCGCCACCGATTTTGGCATCGGTTTCGATTTGATTTTAGACTTGGGAGAGGGGTGTCCGGGCAGTTGCGGGCGGGTACCAAATAAGGTGCCGCTTGTCCCCAACCACCCGGACGTTCTGAAGTGAGTGGTAGGTAACGAGTTCTTACCGTCACGCGTACCATGCGCATTTTCAGAAGGCTCATTAAGAGTCACATTCGAACAATCTGGGCAGAGTCCAGCCGATGACCTGCGGAAAGCACTGGCAGGAAAGCGCCAATTCACACAGTCGTGTGCGCACCAACTCTGGTTCGGCACGGGCCGAACATCGCACTCAGAGCCAGAATCACACCCGACATTGTGGCAATCATACCGGCCGCGCTAACCGCGTCTGCCGCGCCCAGCCAAAGCGGTCCGTAGCCTGCCAGCACATATCCTGACACAGCTGAGATCACGGCGAATGCAACGCTCCACGTAACTTGCGCCTCAAGCCGGTTGGTCATCATACGTGCCGCAGCGGGCGGGCAGATGAACATGGCGATTACTATGATCGAGCCGACCGCGTCAAACGCCGCCACAGCAGCAATCGCAGCCACAATCACCAGCGCCAGACCCAATGCATTGGTTCGGATCCCCAAGGTGCGGGCGAACCCCTCATCGAAGGTCGAAATTTTCAGCGGACGCCAGAACAGCCAGGTGAACAGCAGAACACCCAGCAATGTGATCGCGATCCGGGGCAGTTCGGGCGGCAAGCCCACCAGCGCTTCGACATCCCAAAGCGAGGACCAACCTGTGGCATCCAGCCAGATCAGGCTTTCCAGATTGCCATAGAGCGCGTGTTCCACGTCCAAATGCACGGTCGAGGTATCGGTCTGTTCCAGAAGCAGTACACCGCCTGCGAACATGGTGGTGAAGACAACGCCCATCGCTGCACCGGGTTCGATCTGACCCAACCGCCGGATGGCCTCGATCAGGATCACCGCGACAATCGCCGCACCTGCCGCGCCCAGCATCATGGGCCAGGTTGAGATTGCACCGGTGACCAAAAACGCCACAACGATACCCGGCAACACGACATGGCTGATCGCATCCCCGATCAGCGCCTGTTTGCGCAACACCAAAAAGTTGCCGGGCAGCGCGCAGGCAATGGCGGCAAAGGTGCCAATCAGCAAGGGCGTCAGGGAAAGGGGAACAAATTCTTCACCACTCATGTCGGAACCTCCTGAGGGCCACCGATCTGGCGGTCGATCTCGGCGATCTGGTCGCGAGTCAGCACGGTTTCGATATCCCGCAACCCGTCATAGAGCGCCGCTGTCGCCTCATGCGCCTGATCCGCGCGCACCACTTCCCATCGCTTTTCGTCTCGCAATGCCTTGGCGGCGCGTGCCTTTCCGGCGTCGGTTGCTACCCCATCCGCACGGACCAGATCGGCGCGGCGCAGCAGGCGCAGGGTCAACGGCTCATATATCTTTTGGTCTTGCGCTAAGGCCAGAAGCCCTTGCCGGATATGCACACGGCGCTGAAACCGCAGGTGACGCAGAACAGCGGCCAGAACACCTCGGATCGGGGCAAAGAATAGCGACAGGACAAAGAAACCAAAGCTGACCAGAACGATGATCGGTCCGGTGGGCAGGTTCGGCGCAGTGGCAGACAAAGCGGCTCCGATATAGCCTGCCAATCCACCGGCCAGACCGGCCAGTATCACAACCCGATCAGAACGGTCGGACCAGAACCGCGCCGTGACGGGCGGGATAATCAGCAAAGCGACAATCAAGATCAGGCCAACGATTTTCAGCCCGACCACGGTGACGGCCATCACCAGCCCCATCATCGCCAGATCAATCCGATGCACTGGAAAGCCTTGGGCCGTCGCATAATCCGGATCAAAGGCCACTAAAGTCATCGGGCGACGCAGGATCATGACCAGTACCAGGGTGGCCGCGCCACCAATCGCGATGATCATCGCATCCGCCCATAGCATACCGGCGGTGGAGCCCAGCAGGAAACCTTCGAGCCCCGCCTGACGACCCACACCCATGGTCTGAATGACAGTCAGCAGGACGATGCCAAAGCCAAAAAACACTGACAGGACTGCGCCAATCGCAGCGTCTTCAGCCAGCCGCGTGTGGCGTGTCAGCCAGTTCATGCACAGCAGCCCAATCCAGGCGGAAACCGCCGATCCCGCCAGCAGGCCCAACAGATTGCGCCCATCCCCACCGAACGCGACCAGCACCATGAAAGCAAGGCAGACACCGGGCAGGGTTGCATGGCTGATCGCATCACTGACCAGCGCGCGTTTGCGCAGAAAAAGAAAGGTGCCAGTGACACCCGCCGACACCCCCAGCAACGTCGCACCAATGGCAACGAGCGTGGCGTTATAGCCAAGCTGCAGGCCAAGCGCATCCCAAAGCATGTGTTACCCGACTGCGCGCGAAATCTGATCGATCTGCGCGGTAGCCAGACGCCCACCATATGCGGATTGCAGAGTTTCTGCGGTGAACGCCTCAGACACCGGACCTTCAGCAACCTTGCGGGTGTTGATCAGGAAGACATGGTCGAAGTAGTCAGTGACGGTAGCCAGATCGTGATGCACGACGACCACGGTCTTGCCCGCCTCTTTCAGCGACTTCAGCACTGCGATGATGGCCTTTTCAGTGGCCGCATCGACCCCGGCAAAGGGTTCGTCCAACAGATACAGGTCGGCATCCTGCGCCAGAGCGCGGGCCAGAAATACCCGCTGCTGTTGTCCACCCGAAAGCTGGCCGATTTGGCGATCTGCGAAATCACGCATCCCGACCCGGTTCAGGCAATCCATCGCGCGGGCCATGTGTCGCGCACGAACCCGGCCCAACAGGCCCAGCTGCCACGACAGACCCATCAAGACCACGTCAATCACGCGGGTCGGGAAATCCCAATCCACACTGGCACGTTGCGGCACATAGGCGATCCGGGCACGTTGATCTTCTAGCGATTTCCCGAACACGGTTACCAGACCGGACAGAGGCTTCACGATCCCAAGCGCCGCTTTCAAAAGGGTCGATTTCCCCGCGCCGTTCGGACCAATAATCGCCGTCATCGCACCCGGTTGAACGGTCATATCAACCGAGAATACCGCCGGTTTCTGACCATAAGAAACGGTCAGACCCCGCACCGCCAACGGGCTGGATTCAACGCTTTGATCTTCGATCGAAACACCCTGTGAAGCGGCCAGTTCCAGCATCGTTTAAAACCCCGCCGACAGTTTGCCGTTCAGGCCGCGCTCGGGCACGTCTGCACCCAATGCACCTGCAATCACGGTGATATTGTGATCCAGCATGCCGACATACGTGCCTTCATAGGTGCCATCGACACCCATTGCGTCAGAGAACAGCTCCCCCCCAACAGAAACCTCGTGCCCCTTGGCCGCAGCCCCTTCGATCAGTGCGCGCATGGAACGGTCAGAGACCGAGCTTTCCACGAAGACGGCGGTCAGTTGACGGTCAACCAACGTATCGACGAGCTCTCCGATCCGGTTCAAGCCGGCTTCGGATTGGGTTGAGATCCCCTGAACGCCCATGACCTCATAACCATAGGCCGCCCCGAAATATCCAAAAGCATCATGGGCGGTCAGCAACACACGGCTTTCTTCTGGTACAGCCGTCAGAGACTGTTCTGCATAAGCTGCCAGCGTTTGCAGCTCAGCCAGATGCGCCTCGGCATTTGCCGCAAAAAGGTCTGCCGATTCAGGGCGGGCTGCGGTCAGTGTGGCCTGAATCTCGGTCACAACCTCGCCCCACAAGGCTGGGCTCATCCAGATATGCGGGTCGTATTTGTCGGCATAATCGTCATGGGCACGCAGCTTGGATTTATCGATGCTTTCTGCCACAGCAACCACAGTCTGTTTGCGCGAAAGGTTTTCAAAGAAATCCTCCATCTGCGCTTCCAGATACAGGCCATGCCACAGAACCAGATCCGCACGGGTCATCGCGACGATGTCGCTGCGGGTCTGGCGATACGCATGCGGGTCAACGCCAGGCCCCATCAGGCCCTTCACATCAACTTGATCTCCACCAACCTGACGCACCGCATCTGCGATCATGCCGGTTGTTGCGACGATTTTGAGAGGAGCCTCGGCCCAAGCGGCAAGCGGTAGCGTTGCAGCAACAGCCAATGCGGCAAGGAAATGGCGACGAATCATATTCAGACCTCGGAACTCGGGCTCAGTTGAGATTGAATATGAGAACCATTCGCAACTAAGTCAATGCTATTGAGAATTATTCGCAACAAATTCCGCATTATTTGTCCAAATGGTCAAATTATTCTGTGTCGCGCGGTTCTGATGCCTTCCATTTAGCCGCAGCCCGTGCGATTTTGGCGCAAACCTCCCAAAGGACGTGACAATGGAAACGCAGAGCTCAGACAGCCCCGTGCGCACCGCGCATCTGCCGCAAGTGACCGAACCCCGCAACCCCGGTATGGACCTTGACCTGGACTGGGTGCGCGCCGTGCAGGCAAACACCTCTGCGATCGAACGCCGAGCGGCCACCCTGCCGGGTCGGCGGTCGGTGAAGAAAGACTATCAAGCCGCATGGCTGCTGAAGGCGATCACGATGATCGACCTGACCACCCTGTCGGGCGATGACACTGTGGGACGGGTGCGTCGACTGTGCGCCAAGGCACGCCAACCGGTTGCATCCGCCACCTTACAGGCGCTGAATATGCCCGCGATCACCACAGGCGCGGTTTGTGTGTATCACGACATGATCGAAACTGCGGTTGATGCGCTCAAGGGCACTGGGATTCCAGTGGCAGCCGTTTCCACCGGCTTCCCCGCCGGCTTGTCCCCGTTTCACTTGCGTTTGGCCGAGATCGAGGAAAGCGTGAAGGCCGGCGCCGAAGAGATCGACATCGTGATCTCGCGCCGTCATGTACTGTCGGGTGACTGGCAAGCGCTGCACGACGAAATGAAGGCGTTCCGCGTGGCTTGTGGAGATGCACATGTGAAGGCGATCCTAGCGACCGGAGAACTGGGCAGCCTGCGCAACGTCGCCCGTGCTTCGCTGGTGTGCATGATGGCGGGGGCGGATTTCATCAAAACCTCAACCGGTAAGGAAAGCGTCAACGCTACCCTGCCCGTTTCTCTGGTGATGATCCGCGCGATCCGCGACTACTATGACCGCACTGGGTATCGCGTGGGATACAAGCCTGCGGGCGGGATTTCCAAGGCCAAGGACGCGTTGGTCTATCTGTCGCTGATCAAGGATGAGCTGGGCGACCGCTGGCTGGAGCCCGATCTGTTCCGCTTTGGCGCCTCATCGCTGCTGGGCGATATCGAGCGGCAGTTGGAACATTATGTGACAGGCGCGTATTCCGCCGGTTACCGTCACTCCATGGGCTGAGGACAAAACAATGACAGTCAAAGAGATTTTCGAAACCATGGATTACGGCCCAGCCCCCGAAAGCGCTGCCGAGGCACTGGCCTGGCTGGTCGATCAGGGCGACAAGTTCGGCCACTACATCGACGGGGCCTTCACCAAACCCGGCAAGGGGTTCGACAGCCGCAACCCCGCGACCGGAGAGGTTCTGGCCAAGCTAACCCAGGCGAAGCAAGCTGATGTGGACGCTGCCGTCGCCGCTGCCCGCAAGGCGCACCCCAAGTGGGAGAAACTGGGCGGCGCAGGTCGTGCACGGTACCTCTATGCTATTGCACGTCTGTTGCAGAAGCATTCTCGCCTGTTTGCCGTGCTGGAGAGCATGGACAATGGCAAGCCGATCCGCGAGTCCCGCGATATCGACATCCCCCTGGCGCAGCGACACTTCTACTACCACGCCGGTATGGCGCAGCTGATGGAAAGCGAACTGCCCGATGCTGAGGCCTTGGGCGTTTGCGGCCAGATCATCCCGTGGAACTTCCCTTTGCTGATGCTGGCGTGGAAGATCGCGCCTGCGCTGGCGATGGGCAATACAGTGGTTCTGAAGCCGGCCGAGTATACCTCGCTGACCGCGCTGCTGTTCGCCGACATCTGCTCGCAGGCTGGATTGCCGAAGGGCGTCGTTAACATCGTGACCGGAGACGGCGCGGTGGGCGAGATGATCGTGAACGCGGATGTGGACAAGGTTGCCTTTACCGGCTCGACCGTGGTTGGCCGCCGTATCCGCGAAGCAACCGCTGGATCAGGCAAGGAACTGACTTTGGAGCTGGGCGGAAAGTCCGCTTACGTCGTGTTCGACGACGCCGATATTGACTCAGCTATCGAAGGTTTGGTCGATGCGATCTGGTTCAATCAGGGTCAGGTCTGCTGTGCGGGTTCGCGCCTGTTGGTGCAGGAAGGCATCGCCGACCGCTTTCACGACAAGCTGCGCGCCCGGATGGATGGCTTGCGCATCGGTGATCCGCTGGACAAATGCATAGACGTCGGCGCTGTGGTGGACCCGGTGCAGCTGCGAACGATCAAGGGCATGGTCGATAGCAACACGGTTGGGCATGTGCATCAGGCCGCCTGTGAGTTACCGGAAAACGGCTGCTACTACCCTCCGACACTGATCTCGGGTCTCGAAACTTCGGACCCGCTGATGCAGGAGGAAATCTTCGGCCCGGTACTGGTCTCGTCCACTTTCCGCACTCCTGAAGAGGCGGTGGAACTGGCCAACAACACCCGTTACGGTCTGGCCGCGACGGTCTGGACCGAGAATGTGAACCTGGCGCTGGATATCGCGCCCAAGCTGGTCGCGGGCGTGGTCTGGGTCAACGCCACCAACCTGTTCGACGCCGCCGCAGGGTTTGGCGGCGTTCGCGAAAGCGGATTTGGACGGGAAGGTGGCTGGGAGGGGCTGACGGCCTATACCAAACCCAAAGGCAAAGCTAAGCCGCTGGCCAAGGTCGAAGCGGCCATGGGCGAAGGGGCTCCGGTCGATCCCATCGACCGCACCGCCAAGATGTATATCGGCGGCAAACAGGCACGACCCGACAGCGGATATTCAAAACCAATCTGGGGCAAATCCGGCCTGCTGGGCCATGTGGGCTTGGCCAACCGCAAGGACGTCCGCAACGCGGTTGAGGCTGCGGCGGGGGCGAAAGGTTGGTCCAAAACTACCGGCCATCTGCGGGCGCAGATCCTTTATTATATCGGCGAGAACCTCTCGGCCCGCGCGGGTGAATTTGCCGCCCGTATCGACACCATGACCGCCAAAAAAGACGGCGCGAAAGAGGTCGAAACCTCGATCCAGCGCCTGTTCACCGCAGCGGCCTGGGCCGACAAATATGACGGTCAGGTGCATGGTGTCCCGATCCGGGGCGTGGCAATCGCAATGAAGGAACCCGTCGGCGTGATCGGCGCGCTTTGCGCGGATGAGGCACCACTGCTGGGTCTAGTCTCGACCATGGCCCCAGCGATTGCGATGGGCAACCGGGTGGTGCTGGCAGCGTCTGAACCCTACCCGCTGGCCGCGACGGATTTCTATCAGATCCTCGAAACCTCGGACGTGCCCGCCGGTGTGGTCAACATCCTGACCGGCAGCCACGCGGAACTGGCGAAACCGCTCGCCTCGCACCTGAACGTCGATGCGATCTGGTCGTTCTCATCCACCGACTTGTCGAAAGAGATCGAGGCGGTCTCTGCCGGGAACCTGAAACGGACCTGGGTCAATAACGCGACGGCAATCGATTGGAGCGTGGACCATTCCCGCCGCTTCCTGCAAGCTGCGACCGAAGTCAAAAACATCTGGGTGCCCTACGGAGAGTAGGGCTCCCGACCATGGGAGGCCCATATGGATTTTTCAGGAAAAACCGTCGTCGTCATCGGTGGGACCAGCGGTATCAATCGTGGCATTGCCGAGGCCTTTGCAGCCTCGGGCGCGAAACTGGCTGTGGCCAGCCGGTCGCAGGAGAAAGTGGATGATACCGTCGTGGCGCTAAAAGCGGCGGGTGCTGAACAGGCCATCGGAGCAGCCTTTGATGTGCGCGATCCCGAGGCCGTTGCAGAAGGCCTGAAACAGTTCCACGATGCGCTCGGCACATTCGACGTTCTGGTTTCCGGCGCGGCGGGCAACTTTCCGGCGCTGGCGGCTGAGATGTCGGTCAACGCTTTCAAAACCGTGATCGATATCGACCTGATGGGCACAATCCACGTGATGAAAGGGGCCTACCCCTATCTGAAACGTCCCGGTGCGAGCATCATCAACATCTCGGCCCCGCAATCCTACCTGCCCTACGAAGGCCAATCCCATGTCTGCGCCGCCAAAGCCGGGGTCGACCAAATCACGCGCACGCTTTCGATGGAGTGGGGGATCGAAGGGATCCGGGTGAACTCGGTCGTGCCTGGCTTCATTGAAGGCACCGAGGGCGCCAAACGTCTCACGCCTTCGGAAGACGCGCATGAAGAAATACGCAAGGACATCCCATTGGGCCGCTGGGGGCAGCCGCAGGATGTGGCCAATGCCTGCCTGTTCCTCAGCTCGGACCTGGCCAGTTACATCAGCGGGACGGTAATGGCCGTGGACGGTGCACTCTATCAGCGTGGGTCGGGCAAATTCGGTCAGATGATGGGGGGTATGCTGCGCACGCAGGCAAAAGCACGGACATAATCGTTAATAGATTGTGAAGCTGTTCATATACAGCATCCAGTTTTGAAGACAGCCTTTGGCCTATCACATCGCAAGGGTGGGCCTGAAGATGCTAATACTGCCGACGGACGTCACAGACATTGCACAGCTGATCGTTATGATCGGCGTATTCGGTGCCGGGCTATACATTCTCAACTACTTTCTGTTGCAAATGGGGATCGTGCGCGGGTCAGGCGTTCTGTATCCCGTTCTGGTCATCGTTGCGGCAAGTTGCGTGCTAATCAGCATGGCGGAAGAATTCAATCTGGCAGGATCAATTATCCAGCTGGCTTACATCCTGATCTCGGTGCTGGGTTTGTTACGCGGATATCTCTCACATCATCTGGTGCGGTTTTCCGAACCCGAACAGCAGTTTGTTGACAACTACCTTGAAACGCTCAAACCCCATCACGCGCGCAAGCTGCTGAATACCGCAAAGCTGATCACTTACGAACCCGGCGTTACCCTGATCGAAGAAGGCATGACCAGTGACTTTCTCGCTTATGTCCTGTCAGGCCGAACCACGATTCTGAAGAACAGTCAGGTGATTAATCAATGCGGCCCAGACCAGATATTGGGAGAGTTGACCTTCGGCATCGGCCTACCCGCAACAGCCACGGTGCGCACCGATGAGCCGACGGTCTGCCTGGTCTTTGACAGCCAGCGTCTGGCCCGGGTGTTGCGGCGCAACCGCCAGATAGACGATGCGCTCAAGGCCGCGCATTTCCGGCATGCGCGCCAGAAACTGCTGAGCAGCAACAATCACACTGTCAAGGCGCGCACGATGTTGGCGGCTGCGGCCTGAGCTTTATCCGTCCAGCCCGACTGGCTTGCCCACGACAGTGAAGTGCAAACCTTCTGGGTCCAGCAGTTCACTCGCGACCCGGTTCACATCCTCCAAGGTCACCGCATTCACCTGATCGTTGCGGGTTGCAATATAGTCGATAGGCAGACCTTCCATCTGCATTCCAACCATGATCCCGGCGATCTGACCATTGCCGTCAAATCGCAGCGGATAAGCCCCCGTCAGATAGGTCTTGGCATCATCCAGTTCCTTCTGGGTCACGCCCTCATCCGCCGCACGCGCCCATTCGCTGCGAATAACCTCAACCGCTTCGGCGATGCGATCATTGGAGGATGAGACCGACCCAATATAGACCGAGGCCAAATCCTTGGGCACAAGATAGGTGCCGACACCGTAAGTCAGGCCGCGCTTTTCGCGCACCTCCTGCATCAGGCGGCTTTCAAACCCACCGCCGCCAAGGATGTGATTCAAGATAAAGGCCGCGAAGAAATCCGGATCGTCCCGGTCGATCCCTTTCTGGGCGAACAAGGCAACCGATTGCGGCGTGTCAAAGTCGACAACGGTGACCCCGCCTTCGATCGACACTTCTGCCTTGCCCGGAATTGGCTTTGCGCTGTCAGGCAGATCAGCCAGCAATTTGTCCAGAAGCACGCCCAGTTCTTCGGCGGTGATGTCACCAACCGCACCGACATAAAGCCGGTCTTTGGCGAAGACACTGTAATACGCCTCGACCACGTCATCGCGGGTCAGGGATGCAACACTGTCGATGGTGCCTTTCCCTTCGGTCCCGTAGGGGTGATCGCCATAGGCCATGGCCGAAAAGCTAAGGCCAGCAATGTCATTGGGGTCGTTGGCATCTGATTTGAGCCCGGACAGGATCTGCGCCTTGACCCGCTCGACCGCGTCCTCATCAAACCTGGGTTCGTGTATCGTGGTGCGCAGAAGATCCGTCACCTCATCGCGGTTCTCGGTCAGAAAACGCGCTGAGATCGAGACGGTGTCATCGCTCGCGTTGTAGCTGAATGACGCGGCCAGCGCTTCAAGCTCGCGGGCATAGGTACGGGCATCCATGTCGCCTGCACCTTCTTCGATCAAACCGCTCATCAGGTAGACCGCACCGCGTTTTTCGGGGTCATCCAGTGATGTCCCGCCACGGAAACGCAATTCCAGCGCAGTGAACGGGATCGCATGATCCTCGACCAGCCAGGCGGTGATGCCCCCGGGCGATGTCACCTCTTTGATCTCAATCTCTGCCCATGCCGGCAGTGCGACCAGAAGGGCGAACAGAGTTGTAAAAAGCCGTTTCATTGCGTCACCTCATCGTCGCGCATCAGCCAGCCGGTCACCGAGGTCTCGGGCTGCAAGACCTCGCGTGCGGCCGCGATGATCTGGTCACCGGTAACCTCCTGCAGAATATCGGGCCAGGCCTGTACGTCTTCGACTGTCAGACCGCTGGCCAAGGCACGACCGTAGCGGTTGCCGATCCCATCCACATTGTCACGGGCATAGATCTGTGAGGCGCGGAGCTGCATCTTGATCCGGTCCAGATCCTTTTGGTTCACGCCTTCAGCGATGAAGTCTGCTACGGCCTGATCCATGGCATCTTCGGCCTCTTGCAACGTTACGCCCTGCGCTGGGACAACCAGCAGATCAAAGGTCGTGTCATCCAGCGAAACGCCACGATAGAACGCAGCGGTATAAACCGCGATCTGCTGATCGAATTGCAGTTCTTCGTTCAAATAAGATGTGGTGCTGCCCCCCAGCAGTTCGGCCAGTAGGAACAACGCGGCGGCTTTCTCCTGTTCGCCCGGGTCACGTTCGGGTGCCAGATAGCTGCGGTGCACATAGGGTTGCGCCACGCGCGGGTCCTTGTAGGTTAGGCGACGCTCCGCTGTCTGCGGAGGTTCCTGTGGGCGGGCGCGCTCGACAATCTCGGGATTTGATGGGATGACGCCATAATACTGATCAGCCAGCGCGCGCACTTCTTCAGGATCCACATCACCAGTGACAACCAGAATGGCGTTGTTGGGTGCATAATGGTCAGCGTAAAAAGACAGCGCGTCGTCCATGTCCAGCGCCTCCATCTCATGCATCCAGCCGATGATCGGCACGCCGTAGCCATGGTTCAGATACTGCGCCGCGCTCAGCTGTTCGCCAAACAAGGCACGTGGGTTGTTTTCGGTTCTCTGGTTCCGCTCTTCCAAAATCACGCCGCGTTCAGCGGTGATATCGTTTTCGGTCAGACGCAGATTTCGCATCCGGTCGGATTCCATCTGCATCATTAGCTCCAGCCGATCCGCAGCGACGCGCTGGAAATAGGCGGTGTAGTCGTATGAGGTGAAGGCGTTATCATCGCCGCCATTGGCTGCAACGGTCGCCGAAAACTCCCCCTGTTTCAGGGTGTCGGTCCCTTTGAACATCAGATGTTCCAGGAAATGCGCGATACCTGATACACCCGCAGGCTCATCCGCCGACCCCGCCCGATACCAGACCATATGCTGCACGACAGGCGCACGGTGGTCTTCGACCACGACCACTTCCATTCCGTTATCAAGCGTAAATGTCGTGACCGCTTCTTGACCATCCTCGGCAAAAACCGGGGTCGCGGCAATCAGGGCGGCAGAAAGTGCCAAGGCCCGAACCATGGGGCATCCTCCGTTTCGTTATGAGCATAAACTACGGTGGTGCGCGGCAGGTTCAAGTCAGATGACAAAAAGTTAAAATTTATTCATCTGGCGGTGACGAGGGCGTTTCGAGCCCGGCACGGCGGGCAGCTTCCGTCTGCGCAAAGGGGTCCAACGCCTGACGTTCATAGACCTGCTGATAGCGATCCACCGGGAACAGGCGCAGGCCGGTCCACCGGCCACGACGCTGGCGGAACTCATCGTCTTCGGCCTGAACGATCTGGCGCGTGTTCGCCGGCACACCATAGCGGCTGGACGCGGTCACCAGCGCGGAATCCGAGGCCGGGATCGCCCCGTTCGGATTCGTCGCTGCCGGGTTACCACCCAGTGCAAGAACCGCATCTGCCTTGGGATTCGGGTCTGTCAGATTGCTACCACCCGGGGTTGGGGCGGGCAGAAATGCATAATCCTTGGGTTCTGTCAGAGGTTTGACCGGCAGCACCGAGAACTCATCCGGGCCATCCCCGGGAGGCGTCAGTTCGCGCAAACCGGGGTTCGAGCACGCCGCAACTGCAGCGGTAAAGAACAAAACATAGGGTGCGCGCGACAACCGCATCAGAGTCTCCAACCAGTTTCGGACGTTTTATCGCATATCCTTCGGCGCGTCACGAGGGCTTTTTCCCGTCAAACAGAACGAGCCCGATGGCCCCTGCGAAAACAAAAACATCCGCCAAATTAAACACATACGGGTTGCTGATACCGCAGCAAGACATGTTCAGGAAATCCAGAACAAAACCGTAAAGCACCCGGTCGACCACATTGCCCAGCGCGCCACCGATCAAGAACCCTCCGCAGATCAGCATCAGTTTGGACGGGGTTGACCGGCGCAGCCAGATAAAAACAGCGACACAAATCGCAACGGAGATCGCGACCAGAACCCAGCGCGCGGCATCAGAGTTGCCCTGAAACAGGCCAAAGTTGATACCGCGGTTTTCACCGTATTTGAACACGACCAAAGGCGGCAAAATGTCGATACCGCCGGGCTGATCCGCCACGCGCAGTACCCGAACGACCAGATATTTGCTGATCTGGTCGATCAGAATGGCCACCAGCGCAGCCCAGTAGAGCAGCCGATAGGACATCAGTGCCGGAAGTGCCGCATGCCAGTGAAGACCATCGCCAGGCCGGCCTCATCTGCCGCTGCGATCACCTCATCATCGCGCATGGAGCCACCCGGTTGGATGACGCAGGTGGCACCGGCCTGCGCCGCCTCCATCAAACCGTCGGGGAAGGGGAAGAACGCGTCCGACGCCACGGCCGAACCGATGGTCAGCGGTTCGGCCAAGCCTAGCGCGTCGGCCATGCGCTCAGCTTTCTTGGCTGCGATGAGTGCGGAGTCGACACGGCTCATTTGCCCTGCACCCACACCTACAGTTGCTCCGTCTTTGACATAGACGATGGCATTGGATTTGACATGCTTGGCCACCTTCCACGCGAACAGAAGGTCTCGCATCTGTTCGTCGGTTGGCGCTTTCTTGGTGACCAGTTTCAGGTCATCCATGCCAACAAAGCCGTTGTCCTTGTCTTGGACCAGCAGGCCACCGGCCACCTGACGCACGGTTTTGCCACCGGCGGTCACGTCCGGCAGAGCCTCGGTTGTCAGCAGGCGCAGGTTCTTCTTGGCCGCAAAGATCGCCTTGGCCTCATCCGACGCGCCGGGGGCAATGACGACCTCGGTGAAAATCCCGGTGATTTCCCGCGCGGTTTCAGTATCGAGCGGTTGATTTAGGGCTACAATGCCCCCAAAGGCTGAGGTTCGATCGCAATCGAAGGCCGATTTATAAGCGTCGAGCAAGGTTTCACCTGTCGCAACACCACAGGGGTTGGCGTGTTTGATGATGGCGCAGGCCGCGCCCTGTGCCGGATCAAACTCTGCCACCAACTCAAAGGCCGCGTCAGTGTCGTTGATGTTGTTGTAGCTCAGTTCCTTGCCCTGATGCTGAACAGCTGTCGCCACACCGGGACGGTTCGTGCCGTCGGTATAGAACGCTGCCTGTTGATGGCTGTTTTCGCCATAGCGCAGGGTCTGTTTCAGTTCGCCAGCAAAGGCACGGCGCTTGGGGGCCTCCAGCTGCAGCGCCTCCGCCATCCAGTTCGAAACAGCTGTGTCATAGGCCGCTGTGCGGGCATAGGCCTTTTGGGCCAGCCACTGGCGGAACCCGTATGAGGTCTTGCCGTAGTTCTCTTCCAACTGATCCAGCAGGGAAGAGTAATCTTCGACATCGACAACAACATTCACAAAGGCATGGTTTTTTGAGGCCGCGCGGATCATCGCAGGCCCGCCAATGTCGATGTTCTCGATACATTCATCATAGCCCGCACCTTTGGCAACGGTCGCCTCGAACGGGTAGAGGTTCACGACCAGCAGGTCGATTGCGCCAATGCCATGCTCGTCCATCGCTGCGACATGGGTGTCGTTGTCACGCAGGGCCAGCAGGCCTCCATGCACCATCGGGTGCAGCGTTTTCACCCGACCATCCATCATCTCGGGAAAGCCGGTGATCTCACTCACGTCCCGAACTTCAAGCCCCGCGTCACGCAGCGCTTTGGCAGTGCCGCCGGTCGACAACAGCTCAACCCCGCGTTCGGCCAGAGCCTTTCCCAGCTCGATCAATCCGGTCTTGTCGGAAACGGAAAGCAACGCGCGGCGCACGGGGTGAAGATCGGTCATGGGTCCAAAGGTCCTTTTGGCGTCAGTCGAATTCTGGCTCGTCCCGGTGCAGGTCACGCACGGCATAGGCAGTATCCTGCGCCTTGCTTAACGTCCACTGGATGCGCGTCGCATACTCCATTGCGCGGCCAGATAGAACGATCTGTTTTGTCGCGCGGGGCTTTAGGCGCCCTTTTTCAAGGTAAACGCTTGGCTGGACGTCTAATTTTCCCACGCCATCGTGGCGGAAAACCCAGATCTCGCCGCTTTTGAGCGCCATCGACACCGCCGCCCCACCCAGATCAACGGCCGTATCCACATCCGGATGCAGGTGAAAACGAATGTCAAAGGGGATGCCCGACAGGCCCGAGGCATCCATCGCCTTGTCAAACTGCCGCTTGGCTTTGTCGGTTGCGGTCAGAAGAATATCTTCGACCGTCAATTTGCGTCCGTCAAAACGCAACTCGAAGGTGCGCGCATGGGTCAGGCCAAACACTTTGGCGTACCCGTCATGCCCGGACATAAAGCGAATGCCTTCGATCGCGTCCTCAAAATCAAATGGAACACCGCGCGGCGCGTCGACAAGCGCCTGCTGCTCACTACCTTGAACCGGCTGGGCCAGTCGGGCGCTGGAATAGCCGTCCAGGCACAAAGTGGAATGAGACGGCGTTGCCCGGCCTGCCCGCCGCCAATCCAGCCCGAAACTGGCCCCGGACCCGCAATTGACGATCAGAGGACGACGACCCGACGTTAGCTCGAACGCCAAAGTCGAGGCATGCGCGTTGAACGAGGCCGCACCGGATGGCGGCGGGCTGGCATCGACAACAACCGTGGTCCGACCGGCAGAGAGGCAAGAATAGCCCATCGGCAGCTCGGTCGCCGCTTTGTGTTTGACCCCGCTTTGGGCCAGCGCCTGCTCCAGTCGTCCCTCGACCCCGCGACCTCCGCCATGGAACCGGGCCAAAGCCCCATCCGCGTGGCGCAAGCTGCGCAGAGTGGGTGCAATCCGCTTGATCGCGTTGGCCTGCGCCACGGGTGTACCTCGACCCACATCATTCAGGGCGGCGGCGGTCCAGCTCAGCAGGGTGAAAACCTCCAGCAACTCCTCGGGGTTGCGGGTCGGGATTCCGCCTTGTGCATCCACCTGTCGTTCGCATTCCCGCGCCAGAGCACGGACTGCGGGGTCGGCCATCGCCTCCAGCCCCTCAAGGGCAAGGCCCGATTGCACCAGTCCGGCCAATGCTTCGAACCGCGGCAGGCCCGGCGTCGCCGCATGCCAACGCTTAGACAGGAACCAAGTTTGCTGGGCCAGAGACCGAAAGAAAAGCTTGCTTTGGACATCATCGACCCCGCGCAGCAAGAACAGCGCGTGGTTGATCCAGCGCATGACCCGTCGGCCCGTCAGATCGGGCACCCATCCGGGTCCGCGACCGCGCCCATGGGCCGCGATCCAGCCCCAGACCCAACGCTGCGCCTTTTCCCGGGCGCGACTGTCTCCAACCGCAGCCAGATCATCCAGCCAGGCAAAGCCGTGGCGTTCATCATCAAATCCAACGCTTGGGGCCGCGACCTCCCACAAACCAGTATCTTGCGCCTCGACCAGATAGCCAGAGAACAGCAGGTTTCCGGCGACCAGCTGACGCCCCCGCGCATAAGACCCAACGGTGCGCGGTTCAGGCTGCGAAACAAACCCGGTTACCGCCCGCTGTCTTTGACTTAGACGCGCATAAAACCGGTTCTGAAACCGCATCCACCGGCTGGTCATGGTGTCCGTTTCTGACATGACGCGTTTTACTCTGCCCCTTGCGCTCTGCTGGCGCTTGCGACCCAACGATAGACCGGGCTGATCGTCAAGTCATCGAAAAGCGTGACCTCAGGCGGATTTACTCAGGCAGGCGATATAGAACCCATCCATGCCACCCCGATCCGCCCAATAATCCGGCCGCAGGCGCAAGCCGCCTTCCTCGGTGATCCAGCTGTTTTCGACCCCCGGCAGGTTCAGCGCCACGCGATCCACCACCATATCCGGATGGCTTGCCAGCGCCTCTTCGATCTGCACCTCGCCTTCGTCTGGCAACAAAGAACAGGTGCAATAAACCAACCGCCCGCCGGGTTTTAGCAGACCCCAGGCATGAGCCAGCATCTGCGCTTGAAGATCGATCAAACCACCAAATTCGGACCCATCCTTGGCAAAAGGCAGATCGGGGTGCCTGCGGATCGTGCCCGTGGCCGAACAGGGCGCATCCAGAAGGATCGCATCATACGGTCCCGCATGCTCCAGTGCGTCGCCGACAACAACCGCTGCCTTCAATCCGGTCCGTGCGAGGTTCTCTCGTACCCGCTCCATCCGCGCCTCTGAGATATCCAGCGCTGTGACATCCGCCCCGGCAGCGGCCAATTGCATCGTCTTCCCGCCCGGCGCGGCGCAAAGGTCCAGCACCTTTTCACCCGGCTTCGGGGCCAGAACGCGTACCGGCAAGGCAGCCGCCGCATCCTGCACCCACCACGCCCCGGCCTGATATCCCGGCAAGGTCGAAACCTGACCTGCATCTTGGATACGCACCGACCCTGTTGGCAGCGTTTCACACGACGGGGCAGAAGCCTCCGGTTTCACGGTCAGATCCAGCGGAGCCCCGGCAAAATGGGCCTGTTCCATGCCAGTAACAGCATTCACGCCCCAAGCGGTGATTAGGGGATCACGCAACCACTCGGGCAAGCGCGGGACACGCATCTTGGGCCAGGCTTCAGGCCCTTCGGCAGCGACCTTGCGCAGAACCGCGTTGACCAAACCCTTCAGTCGACCATGCTTGCGTGACCGGCTGACGATCTCGACCATGGAATTCACCACCCCATGTGCAGCTTCGCCATTGCACAGCTCAACCGCCCCAAGACGCAGTGCGTTATGAACCGTCAGCGTAGGTGTTCGGTTCAGATGGTTGTCGAGCAGCCGGTCGGCGCGCTCCAACCCGCGCAGCGTTTCAACGGTCAGGCGCTGCGCACGCGCGCGATCCTCGGGGCCCAGCCGGTCCAGCGCACCTGCGGCCAGGCATTCGGATAGCAACCTACCCTCACCCAGCACCTGATCCAACAGATAGATTGCGCTGCGCCTTGCTGCTGTCGCGCTGTTTGACATGATCCCGCCTTCATATGACCCGCGCCCGCATTGCCATTGGCGGACGCGGGCGTATATCAAGGCTGTGCCCGGAAAGGAACCCGATGTCATGAGTGACGACCGCAAAGACCTGCCCCCCGCTGCCCAGCGTGCGCTGGCCGAAGCGGAAGAACGCCGCCGTAAGGCCGAAGCGAAAGCACAGGCATTGCCCAAAGAACTGGGCGGTCGTGACGGGCCAGACCCTGCCCGCTATGGCGATTGGGAGAAAAAGGGCATCGCCATCGATTTCTAGGCGATCAGCCGCGCAGCGCCTGTAGAAAGTCCTGAATCAACGCGCGCTGCTTCTTGGATGTCGCCCGGTCTTCGGGCCATGTCAGCCAATAGCCATCCTTGGTCTGCAATTCTGGCAAGTCTAGCCTTTGCAATCGCCCCGATTGCAAATCCGCCTGCGCCAGAGGCACCGAGCCCAGTGTCACACCCTGCCCCTGCCGGGCTGCGGAAATCGCATGTTCCATCGAATCAAAGCTCACTTTTGACGGCGGAAGCTCCGCCCCGCCCGTTTTCCTTGCCCAGTCCCGCCAGCCCGGGCGTTCGCCACGCAGATCAATTAGCGGCGCGCCCCAAACGACACCGGGTGCGGCCATCGGCACCAGAACCTCGGACGCGATCAGCGCGGCATCGCGCCCCGGCCACGCTTCGCGCCCATAGCGGATTTGCAGCCAGGTGCGCTCTTCATCCAATGACGACCGGCGCGCAACTGAATCTGTCATCACGCGCACCTTGGGCCGCATGTCCTGAAATCGGTCCAGACAGGGCAGAACAAGCGCATGAATGCTCGATGATAGCCCTGCAACCCGCAGCTCACGCGGGGATTTTCCGAACAAGTCCTCGGTATTGCGTTCCAACGCCTGCAAACTGTCCTGCACCAGCGGCAGATAGCTTTCACCTTCGACCGTCAGTGACACGCCGCGCGCTTCACGCACAAACAAGGACCGGCCCAGCCAGGATTCGAGGTTGGCAATCCGCTGGCTGACCGCCGCCTGCGTCAGCCCGAACTCTTTTGCCGCCGCTGAAAACCCGCCCAACCGGCCCGCAGCTTCGAACACCCGCAGCCAGTCCAGGGGCGGCAATCCGATCTTTTTCTTAGCCATAAGTTTTTCCGAGCCTCAGCCGCAAGAAGGATTAATTGTCGTAATGCCATGAACATCGTATCTGCTCAACCAAAGCTCGCGCTGAACAGGAGACCCCCCATGCTGCGCACCGCCACTCACACCGCCTCTGTCGTTACTGTTGTGTTTGACAGCGGAACCGAGGCCCGCTTTCACGCCATCTGGCTACGCGACAACGCGCTGGACCCGGACACCCGTGCGCCCGGCAATGGCCAGCGCCTGATTACTATCAGCGACATCCCCTCCGACGTCTCGGTCAGCGCGGTGCAAGTTGTTGCGGGCGATCTGCAGGTCACGTTCCAGCCCGAGGATAAGACGGTCATCTTCCCCGCCGACTGGCTGGCTGAACATTGCTATGACCGCGATCATGATGCTGTGCCGGGCCGCGTCGCGCCCGGCATCACCACATGGGAACGTGGCATCGATGCGCCCAGCGGTGACTGGTCTGAGGTTCATGCCAATCCTTCCGCCAAGCGCAACTGGCTGGCAGCGGTGGCTGAATATGGCTTTGCCAAGCTAACCGGAGGCCCGACCGAGGCGGAATCGCTGCTGAAAGTGGCCGACCTGTTCGGCTATGTGCGCAAAACCAACTATGGCCCCTATTTTGAGGTCCGAACCGAAGTGAACCCGACCAACCTGGCCTATACCGGGCTTGGATTACAGGCCCATACCGACAACCCTTACCGCGACCCGGTGCCCACACTGCAAATCCTCTATTGCCTGGAAAACTCGGCTGAAGGCGGCGACTCCATCGTGGTTGACGGATTCCGCGCGGCCGAAAAGCTCCGTGATCAGAACTCCGAAGGCTTTGCCCTGCTGGCAGGTTACCCAGCCCGGTTCGAATACAAAGGCTCAGACGGGGTCTGCCTGCGGTCACGCCGCCCGATGATCGAACTGTCCCCGGATGGAGAGTTGATTGGCATCCGCTTCAACAACCGCTCCTCGGCCCCGTTTGTTGACGTGCCCTTTGAAAAGATGGAAGCCTACTACGCCGCCTATCGCCAATTGGCCGAAATCATCGATGACCCGGCGATGGGCGTGTCGTTCAAACTGGAGCCGGGCGAAAGCTTTATCGTCGACAACACCCGCGTTCTGCACGCGCGTCTGGGCTATTCCGGCGCCGGATCGCGTTGGCTGCAAGGGTGTTACGCAGACAAAGATGGCTTGCTGTCTACATTGGCCGCAATGGAAATGGCCCAGCCGGAGGCAGCGGAATGAAACCCGATTTCACGACGCTGAGCCGCAACAATATCGTGGCCTTCATCGGCGACATCTTCGACCGACGCGGCGGTGAAGAGTATCTGGGCGAGCCGGTCACCATGGCCGAACATATGCTGCAGGGCGCCACCATCGCAGAACAAAACGGCATGGCCGAAGAGATCATTGTGGGCGCGTTGTTGCACGATATCGGCCATTTCACGTCCGAGTTTGGCACCTACCACCCCGACGACACCGAAGACCGGCATCACGAGGATGCCGGGGCCGAAGTACTGGAGCAGTTCTTTCCATCGGTCATCACCGATTGCTGCCGCTATCACGTTGCGGCCAAGCGCTATCTCTGCGCCACCAAGCCGGAATATTTCAACCGGCTGTCCGCCGCCTCGGTCCATACGCTGGAATTGCAGGGCGGCCCGATGAGCGCCGAGGAAGTGGCAGAGTTCGAGGCCAATCCAAACCTGAAAGAGATCATTCAGGTGCGCTATCTGGATGAGGCAGGCAAACGGGCCGATATGGAAACACCGGATTTCACTCATTTCGCGCCGATGGTGCAGCGCATGGTCGACCGTCACCTTAAGACCGATTGACGCAATCACAAGCGACCACCGAGGGCAACAAACACTTGTCCTCGCTGGTGCTGCGCAGGGCTACAGTCCCAGAACATCCACCATGTCATACTGACCCGGTGCCTTGCCTTGCCCCCACAGCGCGGCTTTCAGTGCGCCTCGGGCAAAGATTGCGCGGTCGGTTGCCAGATGGCGCAGAACAATACGTTCGCCCGGTGCTGCGAACAAAACGTCATGTTCTCCTACAATGTCACCACCACGAATAGCGTGAAACCCGATATCGCCACGTTTGCGCGCCCCGGTGATACCGTCGCGGCCCCGATCCGAGACATCGGCCAGCTTGACTCCACGCCCCTCGGCAGCAGCCTCGCCCAGCATCAGCGCGGTGCCCGAGGGCGCATCGACCTTGTGGTGGTGGTGGCCTTCGATGACCTCGATATCGAAGTCTTCATCCAGCGCGGCGGCGACTTTTTTGGTCAGTTGCACCAGCAGGTTGACGCCGAGGCTCATGTTGCCCGCCCGCACGATGACTGCGTGGCGCGAGGCAGGCTCCAACGCCGAAATTTGGTCGTCGCTCATGCCGGTGGTACCGATCACGTGGACACAGCGCGCCTGTGCCGCCAATGCTGCGAATTCCAACGTCGCCTCGGGTGCTGTGAAATCGATCACGGCCTGCGCCTGCGCAAAGGCTTCCAACGGGTCATCGGTGACTGTGACACCCAGCGCGGGGCCGCCCATGGCCTCACCTACATCCTGACCGATCCAATCATGGCCCGCGCGCTCGACCACGCCGACCAGACGCGCCTGATCGCTGTCGCTGACGGTCTTGATCAGCATCTGCCCCATACGGCCCGAAGCCCCTGTGATAACGATCCCCGGAATATGGGTCATGGCGGTGTTCCCTTGCTGCAAACTGCTCAAAGCCTCCTACCCGGTTCGCGCCCGCTTGGCAAAGCCCTGCTTTGCGCTTAGATCGGGGTTTATGGCAAAGAACAAATTCCACGATGGCCCCGGCCCGTCCCAACGACAGCTGCGAGTCGGCGAACTGATCCGCCGCACCCTGTCCGAGGTTCTGGCGCGCGGAGATGTCCACGACCCCGACCTGAACCGCATGTCGATTACCGTGGGTGAGGTGCGCACTTCGCCCGATCTGAAGATCGCCACCGCCTATGTGCTTCCACTGGGTGGCAAGGGGCAGGAGGACGTGATCGAACTGCTCGCCCGTAACAAAGGTGAGCTGCGGCGCGTGATCGGTAAGAAACTGAACCTGAAATTTTCACCCGATCTGCGATTCCGTCTGGATGATACGTTTGACCGTCTGGACGACACCCGTCGCATGTTCGAACAGGACGCGGTGCGCCGCGATCTGGACGAGTGATCCGGTCACTGACCATTTTGGGCGCGGTTCTCTGGGCCGTGCAAGCGGGTGCGGTGACCTGTGAGAAGGTCACGCATCAGGACAAGCGCTATACGATCTGCGAGGTAGATGCCGCCAGCGAAGACCTGCGACTGTTTCTAAACGATGAAAACGGCGATCTGCTTGGGCACTTTTCCTCGGTCAACGAAGCGCTCGAACCCGGTGGCAAACGCCTCGTCTTTGCGATGAACGCAGGCATGTATCACGACGACCGGTCGCCCGTGGGCCACTATGTCGAGTATGGTCAGGAACAGATGCGCGTGATTGCCAATCCGGGCCCCGGCAATTTCGGTTTGTTACCCAATGGCGTGTTCTGCATCCGCGACGGGCGTGCCGATGTGTTTGAGACGTTGGAGTTTGTCGAACAGGCCCCGCAGTGTCGTTTTGCGACTCAATCCGGTCCGATGCTGGTGATCGATGGCGAACTGCACCCGCGCTTTCTGCCCGATTCCACCTCGGTCTATGTGCGCAACGGGGTCGGCACCAGCGCAGATGGGACGCGCGCAGCGTTCGCGATCTCTGATGACTACGTCACTTTTCACGAATTCGGCAGCCTGTTTCGGGATGTTCTGGAAACACCAAATGCGCTGTTCTTCGACGGCAATATCTCTCGCATGTATGAACGCGCCAGCAACCGGTCGGATGTCGGGTTTTCGTTGGGCCCGATCGTCGGCGTGGTCGAGGACGCGCCTGCAAATTGACAGCGTCTGGGCGATCCGCTAACTCGCGCGCCTCGGCAAGATTCTAGGTGCAAAATGGGACGCAAACGCAAAGGTCGCGATATCTCTGGCTGGCTGGTGGTGGACAAGCCCGCCGGCCTGACCTCGACCGCGGTGGTCAACAAGGTGCGCTGGGCGATGGACGCCAAGAAGGCGGGGCATGCAGGGACGCTAGACCCTGAGGCGACTGGGGTTCTGGCCGTGGCTCTGGGTGAGGCGACCAAGACCGTTCCCTATATCACAGATGCTTTGAAAGCCTACACCTTCACTGTGCTTCTGGGTCAGGCCACCAATACCGACGATGCCGAGGGTGAGGTGATTGCACAATGCGATATGCGCCCCTCGGATGACGAGATCAAACAGGCGCTTTCCCCGTTTCTGGGCGACATCATGCAGGTGCCACCTAAGTTCTCGGCGGTGAAAATCGACGGGCAGCGCGCCTATAAGCTGGCCCGCGATGGCGAGAATGTGGAACTGTCCGCTCGCCCCTTGTGGGTCGAAGAACTCATACTGGTTGATCGCCCCGACGATGACCATGTGGTGCTGGAGATGACTTGCGGCAAAGGGGGCTACGTCCGCTCCATCGCCCGCGATCTGGGCGAAGCTCTGGGCTGCCACGGCCACGTCAAAGAACTCCGCCGCATCTGGTCCGGCCCGTTTGAGGCACAGGATGGGCTGACCATCAACCAGATCGACGAGATGGCCAAGACCACCGCGCTGGACGACTACCTGCACCCGCTGGAAACCGGCCTGTCGGACCTGCCCGAACTGAAATGCACCCCCGAAGGCGCCACCCGCCTGCGCAACGGTAATCCGGGTATGGTTCTGGCCTCAGACGCAAAATACGGCGATGAGGCCTGGGCCTCGCTCGACGGCAAAGCCGTGGCGGTGGGCATCTATAAATCGGGCGAATTGCATCCTAGCCGGGTGTTCGTTGCCTGACCCACGTGCTAGGCGATGGGCATGATCACTCGAACCCACACCAAAGGCGATGCGCCATCAACCGCTGTTTATTCTGATTGCGAAAACTATCGCTATAGCCTCACCCGAATCTGGGATCCCGAGGGTCGCAAGGCGCTGTTTGTGATGCTGAACCCGTCGACCGCGACTGAGGTGCAGAATGATCCCACGGTTGAACGCTGTGAACGCCGCGCGCGCGCTTTAGGCTTTGGGGCGTTTCAAGTGACAAACATCTTTGCTTGGCGCGATACCGACCCACGCAAGATGCGCGCCGCTGTCGATCCGGTAGGCCCCGAGAACGACGCGGCCATTCTGGAAGGCGTTCAGTGGGCCGATCAGGTCATCGCCGCCTGGGGCACCCATGGCGCGCATCTGGAGCGCGGACAAACAGTGGAAACCCTGCTGCGGACCACCGGGCACCCTCTGTTCCATCTGGGATTGACGAAAGACGGCCACCCGAAGCATCCGCTGTATATCGCATACACTCAACAGCCCGAAGCCTGGTGACAAAGGGTTAACCACACCTCCAGCTTGGCTTTGACCAACCGACAGGCCGGATGGGATAGTCCATCCTCGGAGCAGTTTGCTTTCGGAGGGTTCCCATGTTTCTGGCCGGACTAATTGGATTGGCAGCCGTTGGTGGCGCAGCATATGCGATTGGCGATGTTCTGACCTCAGAAGAAGACGAGCGGGACGAAGACGAACCACAGGACAATATTGCCGACGACATCCCCGAAGGTGAGTTTCTGGAGGTCGGCGAATATGTCGATCCACCTGCGACAGAAGACATCCCCGGCATTTCAACAGGTACGGTGATTTCCGAACATCTGGGCGATCTGGTGATCGCAGGAACGGACGGCGTGGATGAGATCACCGGGCAAGAGGGGACCGATCAGATCAACGGCTATGCCGGCGATGACCTGATCAACGGCGGATGCGGCAATGACGTTTTGCATGGCGGCGATGGGCAGGACGTGATGTTCGGCGGTCATGGGGAGGATACGCTGCACGGTGAAGATGGTGACGACCTGCTGTTCGGCAATCAGGGCGACGACCTACTTGCGGGTCATTTCGGTGACGATGAACTGGACGGTGGCGCGGGCGACGATACGCTCTACGGTGGTCAGGGCGATGATGAACTGGCGGGTGGCAAAGGAGATGACGCGCTGCATGGCGGATATGGCGATGACAGGCTGTCGGGGGGCGCGGGCACCGACACGCTGTTCGGGGGCGATGGCGATGATCTGCTGCTTGGCCGTGACGACGGAGGGTTCGACCAGACCGACTTTCTGAACGGGGGTGATGGCGAAGATACCATCGTGGCCCATACATCAGATGTGTCCAATGGGGGCGACGGGGCTGATAACATTGTCCTAAGTTCGGAGGCCGAGGATGTCACCATCATGGGCTTTGAACCGGGAGAGGACAAATTGTTTATCACCTGGGAAGACCAGACCAATCCCGACATTCAGATCGAACGGGATGAGGACACTCCCAACCTGACCCGAATCGTGGTTGACGGAGAAGAGGTTGCCCAGGTCTTTGGCGCTGACGGCATCAGCCTTGATGATATTCAGCTGATCACCGAGGCCGAACTGGCCCAATATGGATCGATAGGCTAGGGCCCCAGAAACCCTTTGCCATTCCTTTCAAAAGCGCCTATACGCGCCCATCCGCATCGGAATCGGTGCGGTTTTCTCCATGGGCCTGCGCTGGACGACATCCCGGCCTGCGCCATTAACTCTAACCTTTGAAGGAGACCCCGATGTCGATCACTGCCGCTGAAAAAACACGCGTCATGAAAGAATTCGCAACCAAGGATGGCGACACCGGTTCGCCAGAAGTCCAGGTTGCCATCCTGACCTCGCGCATCAACACCCTGACCGAGCACTTCAAGACCCACAAGAAAGACAACCACGGTCGTCGTGGTCTGCTGAAAATGGTTGCCCAGCGCCGTAAGCTGCTGGACTACCTGAAGGGCAAAGAAGAAGCACGTTATCAGGACCTGATCAAAAAGCTGGGCATCCGCCGCTAAGGTTGGATCTCACCGCTTGCAGAATTCAAACGCCCGCCACTTTGGCGGGCGTTCTTGGTTTCCGGCTTAGATCGCCTGCCACTTTTTGTAGGTATCAACCGCCAGCGCGGTGTCGATTACGAACATCGCCACCGCAGCCACCATCGCGACCATCGACAGCCAGAACGATCCGCTGGCCGAAGCCAAAGCCAGTGTCATGCCGCCCAC
Organism: Ruegeria sp. AH7; assembly: GCF_056541325.1. NCBI lineage: Bacteria > Pseudomonadati > Pseudomonadota > Alphaproteobacteria > Rhodobacterales > Roseobacteraceae > Ruegeria > Ruegeria sp. AH7. The sequence goes on from NZ_JBQFYF010000003.1 coordinate 187,487, forward strand.
ACAGGTGGCAATCGCGGCCGCCTTTTCCAGACCGCTCATATCGGTCAGAACGATACCTGCCAGCTTGGTGAAGCCGACCGATGCTTTGGCCACGCCCAGCATGGTCTTCATCTTGGCGACATCACTGCCTGCTTTGCCAGCCTTTGCGATGGCACCTGCATGGCGGGCAATCGGTTTGCTACATTTGACAGCGATACCGGCACCTGCCTTTGTCACGGTTTTGCTGCCTAGCGCTTGATAGACCCCCAAGGCGGCCATCGCCATGGTGATGATATCGGCAAAGGCCTTTGCTGCCGCGCCGATAAATGTATTCAATGCAGCCTTTTTCTTCTGGCTTTTGCTGGACCCAAGAGGCGCGCCCAGCAGTGGCGTATTGCCTTGCATCAGGATTAGGCTGTCCGCTGTTTCTTCAATCGAGAAAGGCGCATCATCGATCGGGACAGTTGCGGCATCAGCTTCGGAGATCGGGTCCGGCGACAGGAAACGCGCCTTAATCTGTGCCTGCTGTTCTTCGGGAAGCGACCGGATATCGGCCCCCTCGTCAGAGTTATAAAGCTCATGCCACGCGCTTTCCATGATCGCGGCAATATCCGCGTCACTTGGCTCGGCGGTTGGCGCGGCGGTCATCAGCGGCATTTCAGGAGTTTCGTCTATATCAATATCCTCGACCGCATCTTCGGGAAGATTGTCGAGCATATCGACAAATGATTCATCGAACACATCGGGATTGAATGAAATGCCTGAGGCGGAATGAAGCTGCATGAGAAAACCTTTGCTAAACTATGAAACAACAACGCGGGTAGAATAGACGGGTTTTGGATTTTCTCTGTGGTTAACCTCACACATAAAAAACGCCCGCCAAATAGGCGGGCGTTTCATTTTCTCATGGCTTAAGGTGTTTTACATCTTCGCCTTTTCTGATTTCAGTGCCAGCCACAGGCAATAGCACATGATCAGAACCACCAGTGTAAACGGTATGCCCGTAGACACCGCAGCACCCTGCAGGGCGGACAGTCCGCCACCCAGCAACAGCGCGATGGCGACCAGACCTTCGAGCGTGCACCAGAAGACCCGCTGGATCACCGGCGCGTCCATCTTGCCGCCTGCGGTGATCGTGTCGATCACAAGCGAGCCCGAATCCGACGAGGTGACAAAGAACACCACGATCAGGACCAACGCGATGGGCGCGACGATCCCGTAAAGCGGCAGCTCTTTCAGGAAGCCGAACAGGGCACCTTCGGGCGCATAGCTGTCGATCACTGTGGCACGCACTCCTTCGGCTCCACCCGCGTTCAACATGTCGATGGCGGCGCCGCCAAAAGTCGACATCCACAGCGCGCAGACCGCTGTCGGAGCCAGTAGCGCGCACAGGATAAACTCACGCACCGTGCGGCCCTTCGAGATGCGGGCGATGAACATGCCCACAAAGGGTGACCACGCGATCCACCAGGCCCAGTAGAAGGTTGTCCAACCATGGAAGTAACTCGTGTCCTCGCGCCCGAAGGGGTTTGACAACGCGGGTAAATGCGTCACGTAATCCACCATGACGTTGAAGTACCGGGCGATGGCGGTGCCGACGCCGGTCACGACGATCACAAAGATGAACAAGCCAACGGCCATGATCATATTGATCTCGCTCAGCCGTTTGACACCTGCATCCATGCCCATCAGAACCGACCCCAAGGCGATCAGCGTGATCCCGATGATCAACAGAACCGTCACGGTCGGGCTGGGTTCGATACCAAACACCTCGTTCAGACCAGCAGCAACCTGTTGCGCGCCCAGACCCAGCGAGGTTGTCAGACCGAACAATGTGGCAAATACCGCCAGCGTGTCGATAAGGTGGCCCCACCAGCCCCAAACGCGCTCGCCTAGGATCGGGTAGAAAGCCGACCGCAGGGTCAGCGGCAGGTCCAGATTATAGGCAAAGATCGCAAGGCTCAGACCAACGGCTGCGTAAACCGCCCAACCTTCCAGGCCCCAATGGTGGATCGTGCCCACAATACCGGCGTATTCATTGCCCGGAACCGCGATGTCGATACCCAATGGCACAGCGTTTCCGCCTTCGGCAAAGTTGTAATAGACCGGTTCCATCACGCCAAAGAACAACAGACCGATGCCAATACCGGCGGCGAACATCATCGCAATCCATCCGGCATAGGAATAGTCAGGTTTGGCATCCTTGCCCCCGATCCGAACCTTGCCGACCGGCAGGACGATCAGAACAAGACAGAACAGGGTGATTGCATCGACTGAAAGCACCAGAAACCAGTCAAACGTACTGGTCAACCAGGGACGCAGCCAGCCAAAAAACGTAGCAGCGGATTCCTGATTGGCCAAAGCGATCAGAACGAACGCAAAGATCAGGATACTTGAGATCAAAAAGACAGGATTGTGGATGTCCAGACCGAAGGGGCGGACATTGTCCTGCCCCAGCTCGTATTCGGTCTCAAAATCATAGATCCGTGGATCCGGATCCAGCATTTTCTTGGTTTGAGCCATTCGACTTTCCCTCAGTTTGCTAGGTGCAAACGCCAAGGTCTTCGGTCGGAGGCGGCATCTGTTCTTGTGTTACCTTGGCGCGTTACCGTCCTCACGACCATAGGTCTTGTAGGCCAAGCCTACACTGTCACTAAATTTACACAAAACTATTCTGCTTTTCGAATGTATCTTTTGCCCTGTGGTATCGGGTTACGGTGCATCAACAGTACCGCTGGACTTGCGCCCCAATGCTGCACGTAACCGATCATGCAACGTTAGAAATTCATTGAATTGACCCTCCCCGCCGTTCAGAATCTCGGCCTCCTGAACCTCCATGCGGAAGGTTGCGAGCATCGGAACCTGCCCATCGATGACAAATATCTCGTATTCGGTTGGTGCTATCGCCAAACGACCCGTTAGACGCACATACTCATAGTAGCCGGCCGGGGCCCAGTGATCTGAAAGCAGAAGGCGGATCATCTGATTGGGCGGCGGCGGCGGCAGATGGCTGCACATACCGGGCTGAGGCACCAGATAGGCAACCGCGCGACCCTGTTCATCAGGCGCTACGGGGATCACGTAGCCCGCGATCGAAACGATCTGATCGTCGATCACAGGATTGCCTGTGGTATTGGCAGTCTCACGCCGCTGGATCACCGCCTCGCGCTGAGACATGAGCCAGTCGATATCGATTTGATCAGCGACCAGGGCGGCTTCGGTTTCGATCAACATCTCTTGCCATTGCTGTCGTTCTTCCGCGCTACCGACATCCTGTTGCAAGCGTGCACGCAACCGCAGCGCAAACCTGATGTCATCGGCCTGCTCATCATTCAGATCACGAAACGGATCTTCGAAGACCTGCGCTGCGGGGTCAGGCAAGGCGGACCACTCAATAGGTTGGACGGGCGCTGCCAGTGATGGAACGCCTGAAAGGGCCAATATGATGACGGTAAGAAACAGCCGGCAAAAGGTCATCGCACCCTCAGTTATCAGATATGCATGACCATGTATGCAATCCTACGCCGTTTGCCATGGCGTTCATTTGGGTGGGCCTATAGATGCAGGATGGCGACCCGCCGCTGCTTTGTTCGGTTTCGCTTCCCTTCGGCCCCAATCTCCTGTATGCGCGCGCTATCTGAGACGTTGTGCCCTGACCCCGGCACTCGAATGGAAGATAAAGTGGGGTCGGCGGCAATGGGGCCGCCATGCAAACCGGAGACCCGCAGGGGCGGGAGTGCTCCGTTCTAGGATACGCATATGTTTGATGTAACGAAGAAATCAATGCAGTGGGGCGAGGAAACGCTGACACTGGAAACCGGCAAGGTTGCCCGTCAGGCCGACGGCAGCGTGATTGCCACGCTGGGCGAAACCAGCGTCATGGCAAACGTGACCTTTGCACGGGCGCAAAAACCCGGTCAGGACTTTTTCCCGCTGACCGTCCACTATCAGGAAAAATACTATGCCGCCGGTAAGGTTCCGGGTGGCTTCTTCAAGCGTGAGGCGCGCCCGACCGAGAAAGAGACACTGACCGCGCGTCTGATCGACCGTCCGATCCGCCCGCTGTTCGTTGATGGCTTCAAAAATGAAGTTCTGGTCATGTGCACAGTGCTGAGCCACGATCTGGTCAACGATCCCGACATCGTCGCGATGATCGCGGCGTCTGCTGCCCTGACCATTTCCGGCGCGCCGTTCCGCGGCCCGATCGCCGGTGCACGTGTTGGTTTCGAGGACGGTGAATACGTCCTGAACCCGACCGTCGACGACATGCAGGACCTGCGCCTGAACCCTGAACAGCGTCTGGATCTGGTTGTTGCCGGTACCAAAGACGCAGTGATGATGGTGGAATCGGAAGCGTACGAGCTGTCCGAAGCGGAAATGCTGGGCGCGGTAAACTTTGCGCATGAGCAGATTCAGCCGGTGATCGATCTGATCATCAGCCTCGCCGAAGACGCTGCAAAAGAGCCGTTCGAGTTCGAAGCACCCGACTATTCTGATCTGTACGCCGCCGTCAAAGCTGCCGGTGAAGAGCAGATGCGCGCAGCCTTCGCGATCACCGACAAGCAAGAGCGCACCGCCGCTGTTGCCGCTGCCCGTGAAGCGATCAAGGAAGCGCTGACCGAGGAACAGCTGGAAGACGGCAACCTCGGTTCCGCGATGAAAAAGCTGGAAGCCGGCATCCTGCGCGGCGACGTCGTCAAGGGTGGCAAGCGGATCGACGGTCGGTCGACCACCGATATCCGTTCGATCGTTGCAGAAACCTCGATGCTGCCGCGTACACACGGTTCCGCCCTGTTCACCCGTGGTGAAACTCAGGCGCTGGCCGTGACTACGCTGGGCACTGGCGACGATGAGCAGTTCATCGACGCGCTGCATGGTAATTTCAAATCGAACTTCCTGCTGCACTACAACTTCCCACCCTATTCGGTTGGTGAAGTTGGCCGCGTGGGTGGCCCGGGCCGTCGTGAGATCGGCCACGGCAAGCTGGCATGGCGCGCCCTGCAGGCGGTGCTGCCTGCGGCGACCGACTTCCCTTACACCATCCGTATCGTGTCGGAGATCACCGAATCCAACGGCTCCAGCTCGATGGCGTCGGTCTGCGGCGGTTCGCTGTCGATGATGGATGCGGGCGTTCCGCTAAAAGCCCCGGTTGCCGGTGTGGCCATGGGCCTGATCCTGGAAGATGACGGCGAATACGCCATCCTGTCGGACATTCTGGGTGACGAAGACCATTTGGGCGACATGGACTTCAAGGTGGCTGGTACCGAAAACGGCATCACATCGCTGCAGATGGACATCAAGGTTGCAGGCATCACGCCCGAGATCATGGAGAAAGCCCTGGCGCAAGCCAAGGACGGCCGGATGCACATCCTGGGTGAGATGGGCAAAGCCCTGTCCGAGACCAACGAATTCTCGGTCCACGCGCCGCGCATCGAGACCATGAACATCCCGACCGACAAGATCCGTGAAGTGATCGGCTCGGGCGGTAAGGTCATCCGTGAAATCGTCGAAGTGTCGGGCGCCAAGGTCGACATCAACGACGACGGCGTCATCAAGATCGCCTCGCCAGACGGGGAATCGATCAAAAAGGCCTATGAGATGATCCACTCGATCGTCGCCGAGCCGGAAGAAGGTCAGGTTTACACCGGAAAAGTGGTCAAGATCGTCGACTTCGGTGCCTTCGTGAACTTCTTTGGCAAACGCGACGGTCTGGTCCACGTGTCCCAGATCGAAAACCGCCGCCTGAACCATCCGTCGGATGTTCTGAAGGAAGGCCAGGAAGTAAAGGTCAAGCTGCTGGGCTTTGACGATCGCGGCAAGGTCCGCTTGTCGATGAAAGTGGTCGATCAGGAAACCGGCGAAGAAGTCGTGCCCGAGAAGAAAGAGAAGAAAGAAGACGCACAGTAAACTGCCCTTCTTTTGATCATCAAAGGCCCCGGTTTCGACCGGGGTCTTTTTGTATGGTCGCTTGTGGTAGCGCTCTTCCCTACAAGTGCTCAGTTCATTCCCGATTTCGGCTTCGAGCCCAAAGTACTGGATGCTGCGGTGCGCACCAATGACCGCTAGGTCTGGTCACCCGAAGTACAGGCGAGCAGCTTCACCTCACTTTCCTTCCAGTGCAAAACCGCGCCAGGCAAGGGATGATCAGGGATCGGGATGCCAAGCGCTTGGAACGCATCTGCGTTATTCACAAGCCCATCGCGAGAGACCGCCGCACCTTTACAGTAGCCACTAGCGCATAACCGTCCGTCCAGCGATGTAAATTGAAAGGACAGGTAGTTCCAATGAGTGTCACTGCCGGTCCAGCGGTAGCTTACTTTGTATTGCTGTCCGAGTTTGAGTTGCCGCCGATATGTGATGATCGAGCCGCCCAACACTGGTTTCCATTTGTTCTTCAGCAGGGTCCTCAAGAATCCTGTGCGTGCGAAATATTCAACGATCATCAGGTCAGCAACTGTCAGATAACGACCATTGTTCATGTGCAAGTTGATGTCGATGTCGTTTGGAAGGACGCGAAAGGTGCGTTCGAACGGCTCCGTGATGGTGAGTTTGGGCAGCCACCACGCCCGCAATAGTGTCCAGAAAAGCCTAAGATACAAATTCATAGCGACACCCCAATTGGTTCAATCTTGAACATTATAGATCAACTTTGAACTTTACAAGAATGAGGTTAGAAGGGTGTCATGATCGACCGCACCACCAAAACAACGAACAACACGCCCACACTGGAAGATGCGACGGAGGCATGGCTGTCGGTGGTACGGGCCTACAATGAATGCAGCGCCACGTTGTTGCACCACCTCTCTCCGCTGGGTCTGTCACTGCTGGAGCATGAAGTTCTTATGAACCTTTTGCGGTTTGACGGGATGACACAAAGACAGCTATCGCAAAGGTGCTATTCCGCCAAAAGCGGAATTAGCATGTTGATTTCGAGGTTTGAGCGCGATGATCTTATCGCGCGGAACCCTTCTCCAAAAGACCAACGCGCGTGGTGTTTATCGTTGACCCCGAAGGGCCAGGGTCTCGCGCAGGAGGCGCTAGCAGTGCAAACAAAGGTGGTCGGACAGATGGCAAAAGCGTTTTCGGCATCCGACATTTCCACCATCAAAACTGGCATGGATACTGCGTCAAACTTTCTGCAGGATTTGCGATCCCAGCCTGGCCGATGAAACCAAACCGGACATTGGAGCAAATGCAGCGAAAGCTCGCTTTGTCCCGCTCTGCGTCGAACGCAACACTGGACGATGCGGATTCCCCTCACAGTCCCACCTACGAAACAACCGCACCGCGGATTGGTAAATCAATTGTTAACTCTTATCGCGTGTATTTGCTCAACCTTAAGGTTTGTTTTGTCGTTTCCAGGGATGCCTTTCGATCGTGGCCTCAGTTACCGTATTCGAAATCAGTGCGGACCCGTTCAGCAATCGTAGCGTCGACATCACGCAGGCGTATTCGGTTGAGATCATCGACAATGATGCCTTCCTCCAAGACCCTGACCCAGACAGCGCACAGATTGATTTGACATCCCTGCCCGGGTTTTCGGGCTCGTCCCAGAACTTCAGCACGTTCGAAAGCTATACGGGCACAGTTAATGGGGCGCCGGTGCGCTTTACCCTGATCCAGTTCAGCAACCCGCGATACATCATCGTCACCTCGGGGCAGGCTGCGCTGGGTGACACAATCTCGGATACGGTCTTTGCTGGAACCGCTCAGTCGGCGGCGTATCAATCCCTGCCCTCCTTCGTGTGTTTCACATCGGGGTCTCTGATCCTGACACCGTATGGCCTCCGCAAGGTCGAGACGTTGCAACCCGGCGATCCGGCTTGTGTTGCCCAAGGTCAAACCAGCACCATCCGCTGGATCGGCCGACGTCGCCTAAGCCGCCTCGATTTGCAGGCCAACCCCCATTTATGCCCGGTTCGGATCAGGGCAAACAGTTTTGGCCACGGTTGCCCGCGCCGCGATTTGCTGGTCTCTCCACAACACCGGATCGCCGTCACGTCCCCCGTCATGGAGCTAACACATTGCGAACCGCTCATGCTGGCCACAGCCAAAGCGCTGATCAATCAGAACACTATAACGCAGGAAACACCCGAGAACGGTGTTGAATACATCCACATCCTGTTCGACCGGCATGAGCTGGTGAATGTAGAAGGACTGTGGTCTGAATCCTTTTTTCCCGGCGATACAACCGTCAATGCAATGGCTCCTGCAACCCGCCGAGAATTGTTCGAACTGTTTCCGGATCTTTCGAAAGGGGCAGTAGGCTACGGTTCAACAGTGCTACCTGTGCTGAAAAACTACGAGGCGCGAGCGCTGCAATCCGTTCTCACCGCGCCACAGTTAGAGATGCAGCACCACGCCCAAGAGAAAGCGGCGTAACGCATACGACACCAATTGCCCTGCACCGCGGAATCGACACACCTCCAATCGAGGGATGCAGGAACAACTTGAAACAGGAATTTATTCCCTCACCAGCTTCCAATTTAGAGTGATCCAACGTGAAGGCCCGCTGCCTTTTCTTCTGATCTTGCCCGCTCATATTGCTGCGAGAAATCAATCGGAACAAAGGACAACGATCATGGTCATTCGCGGTATTCTGGCATCGGCAACCCTGGCCCTTGCCGCAACGCATGCCTCAGCTCAAAGCCTGACTGATGGTGCATATATACAGGGGTTTCTGGGCTATAGTCAGCTTCAGGACAGCGACTTCTCCGGCACGATCGGAGGCGCAACACAATCTGTCGATACCGATTTCGATGCGGGATATGGTATCGGTATCGCGATCGGTAAAGAAATTCCGCAATGGTCAAATGACCGGATCGGCACTCGCCTGGAGCTGGAACTGTCCTATCGCGACAATGATGTCGATGGCGTGAACTTCTCGGGCAATGGGCCAGCGCCAGAAGGCAATGTTTCGGGCGATATCGCGCAAACCTCTTTGTTTGCCAATGTTCTGTTTGATTTCAAACAGTCCGGTAAGGTTACCCCGTTTGCTGGCTTTGGTCTGGGCGCTACCTATTCTGACATCGACTTTGCTTACGGCCCGGGCGTCGCTCTTGATGACAGCGATACCAACTTCGCTGCTCAATTGATCGCGGGTGTGGCCTATGAAATCAACGCGTCCACCGCCTTCACGGTTGATGCCCGTTATTCACGCGCTTTCGATGTGTCGTCGGCCCGCTTGGCCCCCAACGGCGCGCTGACTGGCACGGTCGAAGATGATCTGGATACGTTCAGTGTGAACTTCGGGCTGCGCTACAGTTTCTGATCCGCTAAAGTTCTGCGGCTGCGTGCACCCCTGAGGGCCCGAAGCCACTTGCTTCATCTGGCCACAAATATCCTCGGGGGGAGTCGCGCCACTAGGCGCGACGGGGGGCAGACAGCCCCCCTGACCCGGTCCCGCCTTACGACGGGGCCTTGGTCTTACGCAGATAGGGAAAGATCGTTTCAAACTCACCAAATTTCGCCTTGGCATCTTCGTTTGAAACGCTCGGCGGGATAATCACATCCTCGCCCGGGATCCAGTTGGCAGGTGTCGCCACACCTTTGGCCGACATCTGCAACCCATCCAGCGCCCGCAGGATCTCGGCAAAGTTCCGACCCACGGTCATCGGATAGGTCATTGACAGTTTTAGCTGCTTGTCGGGCCCGATGATAAAGACAGACCGTACCGTGGCACTGTCGGCCGGCGTGCGGCCATCGGGCAGGTAGGCTTCGGCAGGCAGCATGTCAAAGGCTTTGGAAACAGCCAGACCATCGTCGGCAATAATCGGAAAGCCGGGATTGGCCTTGCCGTATTCCTCGATGTCCTTTTTCCACTTCTTGTGATCCTCAACCCCATCGACCGAGACACCAATCACCTTGGTATTGCGTGCAGCCCATTCATCGTTCAGCTGAGCCACGGCCGAGAACTCGGTCGTGCAAACCGGGGTAAAGTCCTTTGGGTGCGAAAACAGGATCGCCCAGCTGTCACCAATCCAATCGTGAAACTGAATGGTGCCCTGATCTGTTTCTGCGGTAAAATTCGGGACCGTGTCGTTGATGCGCAAACCCATGGGGGCATCTCCTTCTTTGGTTACTGACCGAGTCGAATGCTGTGAACCTAACCACTTTGCGCCAGAGTTAAACCTTCCGCAAATCCAGCTTTGCTTTTTTCTGAGTAAGCACCCGCAAGAAATTTGATCAAATTCTCCTCTTGTCGCGCGCCGGGGTCGGTGACAGTGTGTGCGCAACCCCAGTTTAGGACATCACGATCCCGGAGGATTCGCCATGATCGAAAAGCGTAATTTCTATATCAACGGTGAATGGGTTGCCCAGTCCCAAGCCCATGATTTTGAGGTGATCAACCCATCGACCGAAGATCCCTGTGCAGTGATTTCACTGGGGTCCGAGGCGGATACAAACGCCGCCGTGGCAGCAGCCAAATCCGCGCTGCCCGGCTGGATGGCCACTCCAGTCGAACAGCGGATCGCGCTCGTCGAGAAACTGATCGAGATTTACCAGACGCGCAGCGAAGATCTGGCTCAAGCCATGTCGCTTGAGATGGGCGCGCCCATCGATATGGCCCGCACACAGCAGGCCGGTGCCGGAACATGGCATCTGCAAAACTTCATCAAAGCCGCCAAAGCCTTTTCGTTTGAACGGCCCCTGGGTGATCACGCGCCAAATGACCGCATCATTTACGAAGCAGTAGGCGTCGCGGCCCTGATCACCCCCTGGAACTGGCCGATGAACCAGATCACGCTCAAGGTGGGGGCAGCTGCAATTGCGGGATGCACCATGGTGCTGAAACCCTCAGAACAAAGCCCGCTGAACGCGATGATCTTTGCCGAAATGATGGATGAGGCAGGTTTCCCGCCCGGCGTATTCAACCTTGTGAACGGTGACGGGGTCGGGGTTGGCTCGCAACTTTCAGCACACCCCGATGTGGATATGGTCAGCTTCACCGGCTCGACCCGTGCCGGGACGGCCATCTCCAAAAATGCGGCAGATACCCTGAAGAAGGTCCATCTGGAATTGGGCGGCAAAGGCGCGAACCTGGTTTTTGCCGATGCGGATGAGAAAGCTATAAAGCGCGGCGTGCTGCATATGATGAACAACACGGGCCAAAGCTGCAACGCCCCCAGCCGAATGCTGGTGCAGCGCCCGATCTACGATCAAGCCGTTGAAACTGCTGCTGAGGTGGCCAATTCCGTATCTGTCGCTAGCGCGGCGGAGGAAGGCCGTCATATCGGGCCTGTGGTGAACGAACTTCAGTGGACCAAGATTCAAGATCTGATCCAGAAAGGTATCGACGAAGGCGCGCGCCTTGTCGCCGGTGGCACCGGGCGGCCCGACGGGCTGAACAAGGGCTACTATGTCCGCCCCACGGTCTTTGCCGACGCCAACAACCAGATGACCATCGCGCGCGAGGAAATCTTTGGCCCGGTTCTGACCATGATCCCCTTCGACACCGAAGAAGAAGCAGTCGAGATAGCAAATGACACACCCTATGGTCTGACCAACTATGTCCAGACACAAGACGGCGGGCGCGCCAACCGCATGGCAAGGGTATTGCGGTCAGGCATGGTTGAGATGAACGGTAAATCGCGCAGCGCTGGGTCGCCGTTCGGCGGCATGAAGCAATCCGGAAACGGGCGCGAGGGCGGCGTCTGGGGGTTGGAAGACTTCCTGGAAGTCAAAGCCGTCGGCGGCTGGGTTGCTGAGTAACTCAACGCGTAATTAGTCATGAAAGGGCGAGGCGCATCCAGTGCCTCGCCCCTTTTTATGCCGGTTGAACAACAAGCTGAGGCTCGCCGTCCGAGGTGCACCGGGTGGATCGGCCATCCCAACCGATCACACCTGTAACGCGCTGCCGGATCGCCGAGAAACTGTCGAACCGGACCACATCCACCGGCGCGTCGAATTGCAGGGTCAACCTACGTTGCGCACCATCACCCAGAACGGTCAATCCGCGTATCTCCGCAGTGAAGGGCTGACCCAGATATCGGCCCTTTACCCGGTCACCCACGCTCAGATGCATTCGGCTTCCGGCGATTGCCGTCAGCGTGTTCCAATCCCGCACGCCGTGCTGCCGGGCCAGAAGCTCCAGCGCCGCGCTGTGCGAGACGATAACCCCGGTGGTTTTCAAAGCCTCCCGCAGGCGTTTCGCTTGCGATTTCAGCTCCGCCACCGGAGCGATTGAGTCAGATCGTGTCATCATGTGCCTCGTTTTCTGTAACGGGCGCGAAGTCAGAACGGGGTTCGCATTTCCATCCACGCGCCAGAAAAGGGCAACAGATGTTCATTCAAACGGGTTTCACCAAAGCCAAGGGCCGCGAACGGCAGGAGACCCGAACCTGCCGCGCCTTTTGGCGATGTTTGGATCACTTGTCAATCAGGCGTCAGCTTGCGCGGCTTCATAGGCCAGCATCGCCCGCTTGACGGGCAAGCCCCAGTGATACCCACCAAGGCCGCCTGATTTGCGTAGCGCCCGGTGGCAGGGGATCAGCCAACTTACCGGGTTGCGCCCGACCGCCGTTCCGACTGCACGAACGGCCTGTGGCGAGCCAACCCGCTGCGCAATTTCAGAATAGGTGGTGACCCGCCCCGAAGGGATGTGCATCAGCGCCTCCCAAACCTTGATCTGCAAGGGAGAGCCGATCAGGTACAAAGGCGTTGGCTGCAAACGGTCACTGACCGACCCAAAGGCACTCAGAACCCAAGGCCGCAGGTGCATCGGGTCTTCGACAAACTCGGCCAAAGGCCAGCGCGACAGCATATCCTCCATCGCCTCTTCCTCGCCAGTCTCGGCCCCGAAGGCCATGCCGCAGATACCCTTGTCGGTGCCCATGACCAGCGCAGGGCCAAAGGGACTTTCGAACCAGCCCCAATAGATCGTCAGATCCGCGCCTTTGCGGGCGTATTCGCCGGGGCTCATGGATTCCCATTTCAGGAACAGGTCGTGCAGGCGACCGCTGCCGGACAGACCCACGTTATGGGCGGTTTCCAGCGTCGTGAACTGCTCGCGCAGCAATGCCTTGGCGTGGCCCAGCGTCAGATATTGCTGGTAGCGTTTCGGTGACACCCCGGTCCAGCGCGAAAACAAGCGCTGGAAATGCGCCGGGCTCATATCCATCTGGCGCGCCAGTTCGTCGAGGCTGAGGGTTTCGCCGCCCTGATCAATCACCTCGATCGCGCGGCGCATGACGTTGTAGTGGTATCCACTTTCGGGGGTCTGGACGTTCATGGCTTTCACCTCATCTGTTGAGCTGAACAATAACGCGCAGGTCGGTCCCCTGCGACCCGGAACTTGCGCATTGGCTTTGGGCTTGTGTCATTGGCCCTTGGGCGGCATTAAGGCTCGGATGGCAAAGCAACTCGATTACCACACGATCCGCGAGATCTTTACGCGCTTTCAAGAGGCCGACCCCGAGCCCAAGGGCGAGCTGGAACATGTGAACGTCTATACTCTGGTCGTCGCAGTGGCGCTGTCGGCGCAGGCGACTGATGCGGGCGTCAACAAAGCCACGCGTGAGCTGTTCAAGATCGCAGATACTCCGCAAAAGATGTTGGATCTGGGCGAAGAGGGCCTGATCGAGCATATCAAAACCATCGGCCTGTTCCGCCAGAAGGCGAAGAACGTCATCAAGCTCAGCCGCATACTGGTTGAGGACTATGATGGCGAGGTCCCCAACTCCCGCGCCGCGCTGCAATCGCTGCCCGGTGTCGGGCGCAAGACGGCCAATGTGGTTCTGAACATGTGGTGGCGGCAACCGGCGCAAGCGGTGGACACGCATATCTTTCGTGTTGGCAACCGTACTGGTATTTGCCCCGGCAAAGACGTAGACGCTGTCGAACGCGCCATCGAGGACAATATTCCGGCCGACTTTCAACTCCATGCACATCACTGGCTGATCCTGCACGGGCGCTATCACTGCAAAGCGCGCAAGCCGCAATGCCCGACCTGCATCATCCGTGATCTCTGTCAATTCGAGGACAAGACCCTATGAAAACCTACCAACTGACCGGCATCGGAAATGCCGTTGTGGATGTCATTTCCCAGGCCGATGACAGTTTCCTGGAACTGATGGGCATTGAAAAAGGCATCATGCAACTGATCGAGCAGGAGCGCGGCGAAGTGCTCTATGCCTCGATGGAGGGGCGGGTGCAAACGCCGGGCGGCTCGGTCGCGAACACCATTGCGGGCGCGGGTGCGCTGGGTCTGGATGCAGCCTTCATTGGCCGTGTGCATGATGACGCGCTAGGTCGCTTCTATGCCGATGCGATGAACGAAGACGGCGTGGATTTCGTGAACCCGCCTGTGCCGGGTGGCGAGTTGCCGACCTCACGCTCGATGATATTTGTCTCACCCGATGGTGAGCGGTCGATGAACACCTATTTGGGTATTTCCTCGGAACTGTCGTCTCAGGACGTCTCGGATCAGGTTGCCGGACACAGCCAGATCATGTTCCTTGAGGGGTATCTGTTCGACAAGGAAAAGGGCAAAGCTGCGTTTCTTGAGGCCGCGCGCGCCTGCCACAAGGGCGGAGGCAAGGCCGGTATCGCCATTTCCGATCCTTTCTGCGTCGAGCGTCACCGGGTCGATTTCCTGCTGCTGATCGAGAATGAGCTGGACTTCGTGATCGGCAACGAGGCAGAGATCAAATCTCTGTTTGAAACCGACGATCTGGAAGAAGCGCTGACCAAAACGGCCGAGATTTGCCCGCTGGTCGTGTGCACCCGGTCGGGCGACGGCGTGACCGTGCTGCACGAGGGTCAGCGCGTGGATGTGGCGGTCGAAAAGGTGGTTCCGGTGGATGCAACCGGCGCAGGCGATCAGTTCGCGGCCGGTTTCCTGTTTGGCATGGCCACAGGTCGGGATTTTGAGACCTGCGCCAAGATCGGCAATGTCTGTGCCCGCGAAGTGATCAGCCATATCGGTCCGCGCCCTGAAGCGAATATGGTTGAGCTGCTTAAAAGCGAGGGATTGCTTTAAGCGGTTCTGCTTAGCGACCTTAATAAGGCCGGAGCGCACGCTCCGGCCTTTTCATATGTCCGAAAACAGCGCGAGCCAAATACCCGCGAACATGAAGATCCCGCCGATATTCACACAGGTATGCCAAATCGCATAACGAAACGGCATGGTTTTTCGCGCATAGAAAACCGTTCCGATTACATAGCTGGCAGCCCCGGCCACGATGCACCACAGGGTCGCCACCGGAACAGTCGTCATATCGGGCATCGCGCTTAATCCAATGGCCCCAAGCCCAAGATAGGAGGCGGTCGACCATTTGGATTTGATGGTTTCATTTGCGATCTTGTTCCAGACCGCCACAATGGTCAGACCCCAGCACAGCCAAAGCAAGGTCATGGTCCACGTCGTACCCGCCTGAACGAAGAAGGGCGTAAACGTTCCGCAGATACTGGGGTAGATTGCTGCATGATCGATCCGGCGCAACACCGGGCGACGATCATGCCAGGGGGCGAAGTGATAGGCCCAGGACGCCAGGTTCGAGACCAACGCGCACAGAACATAGACCACAACCGCAAGAAACAAAGCCGTCTCAAGTCGGGCATAGGCATTGATCACAAGAACGCTGCCCGCTGACAGGATCAGCAGCAACCCGACCGCATGAACGGCCATGTCTGCACTACGGTGTGCCCGAGCGGTGCTTGGAAAGGTCGTATACGTCATGAGTAGCCCGAACATGCCATCTCCGCGCTAACCACCAGCCCGGGAAATGTCCAACCTTCCCTAACGTTAGGCCTCGCGCAAAGGGTGCGTTCAAGACAGATAGGCTTTGAACGCGCTCAGAACCTGTTCGTAGACATCACGTTTGAATGGCACGATCTCGTTCACCAACTGGTTCGGCGCTTGCCATTTCCACTGGGTGAATTCGGGATGATCCGTGGCGATATTGATCTGATCATCGGTCCCCTTGAAACGCAGCAGGAACCACTTCTGCTCTTGCCCCCGATAACGGCCTTTCCAGATCTTCGGCACAATCTCGTGCGGCAGATCATAGGGCAGCCAGCCGTCGGTTTCGGCGATGATCTCGACCAGGTCAGCGGTCACCCCGGTTTCTTCCCAAAGCTCGCGCAGGGCCGCATCGCGCGGGTCTTCACCCTTGTCCACCCCACCCTGCGGCATCTGCCATGCGTCTTGTGGGCCGTCGTTTCGCATACCCACAAAAATCCTGCCGTCGGCATTCATCAGCATCAGCCCAACGCAGGGGCGATAGGGCAGTTTGGCAATCTCATCAGGGGTCATATGTGGCCTCGTCACTTGTCCGGCCAACCTCTAACAAGGGTACAAGCGCCCGCAAAGGGGGTGACGTTAGGTTTCGCGTGACAAAGGTGACGTGCAGGTCAATTTAGTTCGCAACTTCGGGAGGGAGAGTTTCGCCATGACTGCGTACCCAAACATGCTGGCCCCGCTGGATCTGGGCTTTACCACGCTGAAGAACCGCGTGCTGATGGGCTCGATGCATACCGGGCTGGAAGAAACCGGTGACTGGAACCGCGTGGCCGAGTTCTACGCAGACCGGGCGCGCGGCGGCGTGGCTTTGATGGTGACAGGCGGCATCGGTCCAAACCTCGAAGGCTCGGTTCTGCCCGGCGCATCGATGATGACCAATGATAAGGAAGTAGCGAACCATTCTATCGTGACGCAGCGCGTGCATGAAGCAGGTGGCAAAATCGCAATGCAAATCCTGCACGCAGGGCGCTATGCCTATGGCCCGAAATGCGTTGCCCCCAGCCCGGTGAAATCCCCGATTTCTCCTTTCCCCCCTCATGAGCTGGACGAAGACGGCATTGAGAAACAGATCAACGACATCGTGAATGCTGCGGTTCTGGCGCAAAAGGCTGGCTATGATGGCGTCGAGATCATGGGGTCCGAGGGTTACTTCCTGAACCAGTTTCTGGTGACTCATACCAATAAGCGCGAGGATCGCTGGGGCGGTTCTTATGAAAACCGCATGCGCCTACCGATTGAGGTGGTGCGCCGCACGCGCGCGGCTGTGGGCACAGATTTCATCATCATCTACCGCCTGTCGATGATCGATCTGGTGCCCAATGGCTCGACCCATGACGAGGTTGTGCAACTGGCACAAAAGATTGAAAAGGCCGGTGCCACGATCATCAATACCGGTATCGGTTGGCATGAGGCGCGCATACCAACCATTGCAACCAGCGTTCCACGCGCGGCCTTTGCGTGGGTGACCAAGAAGCTGATGGGCAAGGTATCGATCCCGGTCATTACCTCGAACCGGATCAACACGCCCGAAGTGGCCGAAGAGGTTCTGGCAACCGGCTGCGCCGACATGGTTTCATTGGCGCGACCAATGCTGGCGGATGCGGATTTTGTAAACAAGGCCATCGCCGGGCAGTCGACTCAAATCGCGCCGTGCATTGCCTGCAATCAGGCCTGTCTGGATCACACGTTCAGCGGCAAGCTGACGTCGTGCCTGGTCAACCCGCGCGCCTGCCACGAAACCGAATTGTTGATCGAGAAAGCCGAAGCACCAAAATCCGTCGCAATCGTTGGGGCGGGTCCGGCAGGCCTGTCTACTGCGATGACTGCGGCCCAGCGCGGCCACTGCGTAACCCTGTTCGACCGCGCGCCCGAGGTCGGCGGGCAACTCAACATGGCCAAACAGGTTCCTGGGAAAGAGGAGTTCTGGGGCCTTGTCGATTGGTACCGCACCATGATGGACGATCTGGGCGTAAACGTGGAACTGAACCGCGAGGTCAGCGTGGATGACCTGACCGCCTTTGATGAAGTGGTCATCGCCACCGGCGTTACCCCTCGCGATCCGGAAATCCCTGGTCAGGATCGGGACAATGTGCTCAGCTATATCGACGTGTTGCGCGACAAGGTCGAGGTCGGGAAATCAGCGGCTGTGATCGGCGCTGGCGGCATCGGGTTTGACGTCTCTGAATTCCTGCTCGAAGACGGGCACAGCACCACCACCGATCTGCCGCTTTGGATGAAAGAATGGGGCGTGACAGACCCTGCCGAGCACCGCTCGGGCCTTGCACCCGAAGGACCACAGCCCGAAGCGCCAGCCCGTCAGATCACCCTGCTACAACGCAAGAAACAGGCGCATGGCAAGGGTTTGGGCAAGACCACTGGTTGGATTCACCGCGCGACGCTGAAGATGAAGGATGTCAATTTTGTTGGCGGCGTGAACTACGAGCGGATCGACGAAGATGGCCTGCATGTCAGCTTTGGCGAAGAGCGCGCCGACCCCACGGTGATTGCGGCGGACACGATTGTCCTGTGCGCAGGTCAGGTCTCGGACCGGAGCCT
Organism: Ruegeria sp. AH7; assembly: GCF_056541325.1. Taxonomy (NCBI): domain Bacteria; kingdom Pseudomonadati; phylum Pseudomonadota; class Alphaproteobacteria; order Rhodobacterales; family Roseobacteraceae; genus Ruegeria; species Ruegeria sp. AH7. Next base: position 205,764 of record NZ_JBQFYF010000003.1, read on the forward strand.
CGCCGATGCACTGATTGATCGCGGGATTACCCCGCATGTAATCGGCGGCGCTGACGTGGCGGCCGAACTGGATGCCAAACGGGCGATCAATCAGGGGACAAGACTGGCGGCAGCGCTTTAGGCGCTGTCAGTCAGATAGGGCAAGCTTGACCCCAAGCGCACCAAAAGTTGTGGCAAAGCAGCGTTTGATCCATGCCATGACCGATGGGCGGTGGACGATATAGTCACGTGCAAACGCAGCACATGCGCCATACACAACAAAAACAACAAACGTCATTACCATAAAGACGGCGGCAAGTTGAACCAGCGCCAGACCCGCATGGGCTGTGTCAGTTGGTACGAACTGAGGCAGGAAGGCTAGAAAGAACAGCGACAGTTTGGGATTCAACACGTTGATCAACGTGCCGGTCACGGCGATCTTAAGGTAGCTTCGGGTGGATTTATTGGCATTCACTTCCATCGCACCGCCGTCGCGGAAAATTCCCCAAGCCATATAGAACAGGTACAACACTCCAAGGTATTTGAGCACCTGAAAGGCCAAAGCGCTTGTATGTAACAGTGCCGCCAGACCAACGATGCTTGCCAAAGCCGCTGGAAGGATACCAATGGTACACCCAACCGCTGCCGCGACGCTGGCGCGGAACCCACGCCCAAGGCCAATCGCCAACGTGTAGATCACACCCGTACCGGGCAATAGCACAACGATCAAAGACGTGAATAGAAACTCAAGCGACATGGAACCCTCCGGCTGGTCTGCGCAGAGTTCATCACTTCTGATGGGATGTAAACAGTGGCCGCGAACGCGCCGCTTATTCCACGGTAATCGTGATCACCTCGGACACCACAGGTGGATTATGCGGCACGTGGCCCGCATCCCCCAGCACCAGTTGCAGCGTATGCTGCCCGGCAGGCAGGTCCAATGTCACCTCAGTCTGGCCGCCGCCAAAATGCATATGATTGTCGTCGGCGGGCAGGCCATAGGCCAACTCATCCGCGCCGTCTTCGCCCTCACCAATCGGTGGGCGGTTGATCAGCAGGTGGTGATGGCCTGTATTCTCAGCCTCAGTTCCTGCAGGCGCGACACCCATTCCGCTGAGGCCAAAGACCACCGTGACCGGAGATTGAACGCTGTCGCCATCCGCAAGATTCACAAAATAGACCTTGGCATCGGGATTCGAAGGGGTCTCACCCCCAGCCCAGACAAAACTTGCGCTCAGACAGAACGCGGCGGTGAATAGAAACGATTTCATTAACTCCTCCCAGGTCACAAAATTGCCATTCTAACCATAGCACAAACGCGAAATTATGTAGAATTCGGTGCTTATCGCCGATGCTGACGGATCGGAAACCACTGTTTCCGCGTTTCTGAACTGCAAACGATCCGATTCAAAACCCTGATATTATCCCATGTCTGCCCCGTTTCCGCCCAGATTCGGAACCAATATCACCTTCGAGAGCAAGACCTGGGGAACGAGTATGGATCGACTGACCGAAATGGAAGCCTTCGCCAACGTGGTGGACCAAGGTGGCTTCACCGATGCGGCCAAGAAGATGGGTATCTCCAAATCGGCAGTGTCGAAACACGTGTCGAGCCTTGAGGCGCGGCTGGGTGCACGGCTGTTGAACCGCACGACGCGCCGGGTTTCACCAACCGAGATCGGGCTGGCCTATTATGACCGCGCGCGCCGCGTTCTGAATGATGCGGGCGAGGCGGATGCGCTGGTCACTTCGATGCAATCGGCACCATCGGGCCTGCTGCGCATCAGCGTTGCGACCGATTTTGGCGTCAATCACCTGTCGCCTGTCCTGTCCGAATTTCTGTCAGCCTATCCCGACATCACCGTGAACATGGTTTTGAATAACCGATATGTTGAGCTGATATCCGAAGGCTTTGACGTGGCGGTCCGCATTGGAGAACTGGAAGACAGCACCCTTCGCGCCCGCAAGTTGACAGAAACCGTCAAACGCATGGTTGCGGCACCCAGTTACATCGAAAAGTTCGGACGCCCGCAAAAGATCGACGATCTGAACGAACACAAACTGCTGCACTACTCCAGCCAATCCTCGGGCAGTGTGTGGAAACTGACCGCGCCTTCGGGTGAAAAACGGCAGGTCCGCACCGCCGGCTGGCTAAGTGTGAATGACGGACAGTCCCTTTTGAATGCCGCGATTTCGGGCTTGGGCATCGCCCACCTGCCCAGCTACCTGTATGCGGATGCGTTGAAATCTGGCCTTGTGCTGGATGCCATGCCATCGCTACCGGATGAGGTGCAGGGGGTATATGCGGTCTATCCTCCCGGCCGCTTTACCCAGCCGAAAGTGCGCGCATTCATTGATTTTCTGGTCGAATCCTTCAACGAGAAGGGTCCGATGGATTGGTAAGTTTCTCCCTGTGAACTGGAACGGCCCGTGCAGAAATGTGCGGGTCTTTTTTTGTCTCTGACCAGGCTAGACCGAGCCTAATTGACAAGCAAAACGGCCTCGACCCGGCGGTTCAGGTCTCGCCCTTCGGGCGTCGCGTTCGAGGTTATCGGGGCAAGATAACCCACGCCCTGCGCTTCAATCCGGTCAGCCGCGACGCCATAAGCTTCGATCAACCGGCTACGAACCGCCTCGGCCCGGCGTGTGCTGACCCGAATGTTGGCATCTAAATCGCCAGTGTCATCGGTGTTGCCAACCAGCGCCAAACGCAGGCCTGGATTATCTGTCAGAAATCCGGCCAGTAGGGCAAGCGAGGCAAACCGACCGTCCCCCAGCGCCACTTCACCCGTGCGGAAATGCAGGTCGTCCAGAATGACGTGCCCGTTTTGCTGCAGCTCGGCCAAGAGGCCTTGGGCCCCATCGACGGATTGGTCGACAACGATTGGCGCGGGTGCGGGCGCGTCAACAGGGGTGACGCGGACCATTTGCACATAGCCGTCGGGCGTATCCCGGCTGACCAGCAGGCTTAGCACGGTTTGCCCTTTCTGTGCTGCCAGAAACCGGTAATCCTGAATCGCAACATACATGTCGGGCGTGGGGACGACCTCGGTTCCAAACCGAAAGTCAAAGCCGCCACAAACGCGCGCCTCGCATTCGAAAAGGATGTCATATCCTTGCGCTTCGATCTGATCCCGCAACGGGGCTAGCAACTGCAGGGTCGTGCTTGACCCGGCCTGCAGGCGCCATGTGTATCGCTCAACCTGCCCTTCAACGGTCCGTGATGGCACAGCCCCATCTGCAAACGGCCCGGTTGGCAGATCATAGCTGTCCAAGGCCGAACTGCGGTCACTGATCTGCTGTGCCGTCTGCGGCAAGGTCAGCTCTTGCGCAGCCAAAGGTCCCGCGAGGACCAAAAAGACAAATATCAGCGTTCGGATCATCGAAATTGCGCGTGATATTCTGAATTTGGCGCCATGGCGGTGGCACTGGCGACCCGGTTGGACATGTTGAAGAAGCCGGCCACATTGGCGATGTCCCAGATGTCACGATCACTGAACCCCACATCGCGCAAGTGCTGGCGGTCAGGCTCTTCAATCTCGGCGCTGGCCTTGGTCATTTTGGCCGCAAAATCCAGCATGGCACGCTGACGCGTATCGAGAGGCGCGACGCGATAGTTCATCGCCAGCATCTCTCCCAATTGCGGATTACTAGACAATTGCCGCACCGCTGCACCATGGGCAACGAGGCAATAGAAGCATTTGTTGATCGACGACACGACAACCGCAATCATCTCACGTTCCAGTTTGGACAATCCGCTATCGGCCAGCATCAGGTCGTTATACATGGTGGTGAAAGCGTTGAGCTTATCAATATCGAACGCGTAAGCCTTCAGCACATTCGGCACCATGCCCAGTTTCTCGACACAGATATCAAAGTATTTCTGCGTCTCGGACGGCAGCGGATCGACCATAGGCAGGTCCAGCGCGGTAGGCATATCTTGTTGTGTCACGGGGGGCCTCTCTTCGTCAGATAAGCTGACGGTAATGGTATTCGCCCACGATCTCCATCCCAAGCGCGCGGTAGAGACCATTTGCCCCTTGGTTCGCCTTGGTGCAGATCACGCTGAGCGTTTGCGCGCCGTTGTCACGCGCCCAGATCGCAGCGGCCCGCATCGTCCATTCGCCCATACCCTGCCGTCGGTGATCTGGCAGAATTTCAAGCGCATGCAGCATGGCGATGTCATCATGCATCGCCACAAATGCAGCTCCGCAAGGTTGATCCGAATGACGCAAGAGCAGGCTGGTTTTGGGGCCTTTGGCACGTTCCATGATCGCCACCCGTTCGGGGCCGATGCCGCCGGTTGCCCAAATTTCCCGCATGATCGCTAAGGGTTCCCAAATCTGGAAAACCGTGACCAGTGGGATCGCGCGGTCTGTGAGTTGTGAGACAGGACAGACGTATATGTTAACCGGGTCCAGCACCTGATAGCCGCGCGCTGCAAGCTGGGCATCCAACGCCTCGTCACCCGGACGCAGGCAGAAGATACGCCTTTGCCCCATGGCCAGCATCGCCTGTTCTGCCGCATCAATATCCGCTTCACTGACCGGGCCGATGGCGCTGGCTGCCGAAACCCGCGATCCGCCCCCCTGCCCTTGGCGCAGTTGAAACGGACCTAACTGCTTATAGCTGGCAGCAGGCCAGGTGCCATCGACAACCTCGGCCCAATTGACGCTCACAAGTCTAGCTCTTTTGCCAGTTGGGTCATGGCAGCGTCGATCCGCGCGCCGTCGGTCCCCCGGATCACGACATTTGCGCCGAAAACTCCGTTGATCTGGAACGGGTAGCAGCCAATCGACAGATCATCGTAGGTTTCTGCCAGAGAGGCCAAGGTTGCCGCGATATCGCCCTCCCCCCGGTCCACACGCAGGGTCTGAGACAAGAGCGGGCTGCCTCCGGTGAGCTTGGGCAAAACGCTGGCCACCATGGCCTGAAACACCGACGGCACACCGGCCATGACATGGACGTTTCCAATGGTAAATCCCGGCGCAGTTGAGACCGGATTATCAATCAGAACCGCCCCATCCGGGATACGGGCCATGCGCAGGCGCGCTTCGTTCAGTTCCAACCTTGATTTGTCATAATGTGCTTGCAACAGAGCACGTGCATCGTCTCGCACACCAATATGCGCCCCAAAGGCCCGCGCGATGCAGTCGGCGGTGATGTCATCATGGGTCGGGCCGATACCGCCGCTGGTGAACACAGTGTCATAGCTGTCGGACAACGCCTTAACAGCGGCCTCAATCGCCGGGGCATCATCGCTGACAATGCGCACCTCGTTCAGGTCGATGCCGTGCTTGGTCAGTTCCCCAGCAAGGTAATGCATATTCGCATCGCGCGTTCGACCGGACAGAATCTCATCCCCGATCACCAGCATTGCAGCGGTTGGATTGGCCATGGAACGTCCCCTCTTGATCGACCTTTGGGGCAGGTATAGGCCCTAGGCTATGCGATTTGAAACCCCTCTTGTCCCCGCCCGCCTGATCCGCCGCTACAAACGCTTTCTGGCCGATTGCACACTGGAGGACGGCCGCGAGGTCACCGCCCATTGCGCCAATCCCGGTTCGATGATGGGGCTGGCAGAGCCCGGGCAGAAAATCTGGCTAGAGCCCAACGACGATCCAAAGAAAAAGCTGAAATACGGCTGGCGGCTGGTCGATCATGAGAACGGACATTTCACCGGGGTCGATACATCCGTGCCCAACAAAGCCCTGCGTTTGGCGTTGCAATCGGGTGAGATTCCCGAACTGGCCGCTTATGATACCGTTCGGGCCGAGGTTAAATACGGCCAAAACAGCCGCATCGATTTTCTGCTATCCAGGCCCGGCTTACCCGATGCTTATGTAGAGGTAAAAAGCGTCACCCTGTCCCGCCAAACCGGTCTGGCCGAGTTCCCCGACAGCGTGACCGCACGCGGCACCAAACATCTGGGCGAGCTGGCCGAGATGGTCGAGCAAGGGCACCGGGCGATCTTGCTATATCTGGTGCAACGCACCGATTGCGACCGCTTCGCGCTGGCCGCAGACATTGATCCAGCCTATGCGGCGGCGTTTAAGGCTGCACAGGTGAAAGGAGTGGAACGGTTGGCCTATGGCACTCGGATAACGCCCGAGGGCGTTTGGGTTGATACAAATGCCTGCATCGGATCCGAAACCAAGATATGATCGCAGGATGTCGGTGAAACCTGTTCGAGGCAAAAGCCAGTGCGGCCAGCTAGGAGCCCCCTGATGGTAGAAGTATCAATTGAAACCTGTACCGAGTTACCGGAAAAGGACGCATTCAGTAGCATTTTATCGCAGTATTATCGCCTCATCGTCCAACGAATGCAGGATATGGGTTTCGACATTGACCCGGCCGCACCCGAAAGCGCAATGGCCGAATTCTGGGCCAATTCGAACGACTATCTGCCTCCGAACGGCTGCGTCGTTGTGGCGCGAGATGCCACGGGTGAAATCATCGGATGTGGTATGCTGAAACGGCTTGATGACCAGACTGGTGAACTCAAGAGAGTCTTTGTTGTTGAGAGCGCAAGAGGAACAGGTACCGGAAAAGCGCTGATCGAAGCCCGAGAACAGGCCGCGCGCGCGATGGGTCTGACACGATTGGTCGCCGATACGCTTACACCCAATGTTGAAATGCGCAGCCTTTATCCAAAACTGGGCTTTGTCGAAGTCGATGAAGCAATTGAGACGACAACCTACAAAGACCAACCTATGCTGCGCCCGCATATGCACTACTTCGTGAAAGAAATTTAAGGCAACACGCCCTTGCTGGCGATACTTGAACACTGCGACACACCCGCCAATTTAGGAGCCACAGCCCCGCGCCCTCTGGAACTTTCTGCACAAGCAGCGTAAATAGAGTGCTGCGCGACACATTTGGAGCTTAGCGTCGATGAAAGAGCATCGCGGCCGTATGACGAAAGACGGCATCCGTATCTATGAACAGGGTGACTTTGCCGGCATGCATGCGGCAGGGGCCTTGGCTGCGCGGATACTCGACGATATTGCCGATCATGTGTTTCCCGGACAGACAACCGGCGCGCTTGACGGGTTGATTACGCAGATGGTCGAGGATGCAGGCGCGACCTCAGCAACCATCGGCTACAAAGGCTATCAGCACGCCAGCTGCATCAGTGTAAACCACGTGGTTTGCCACGGCATTCCCGGCGATAAGAAGCTGAAAGATGGCGATATCCTTAATATCGACGTGACCGTCGTTGTCGATGGTTGGTTCGGTGACACTTCGCGCATGTATGTTGCAGGAAAACTGCCTCGCAAGGCCGAGCGTCTGATTCAGGTCACCCATGACGCGCTGTTCAAGGGCATCGAAATGGTCAAGCCCGGCAACACGTTCGGTGATATCGGCCACGCCATTCAGGCTTATGTTGAGGCGCACCGGATGAGCGTTGTCCGCGATTTTTGCGGCCACGGGTTGGGCCGTGTGTTCCATGCACCGCCAAACGTCCTGCATTACGGGCGTCCGGGAACCGGTGCGGTTCTGGAAGAAGGCATGTTCTTCACCATCGAACCGATGGTCAATCTAGGCCGCCCGGAAACCAAAACGCTGGCCGATGACTGGACCGCCGTAACCCGCGACAAATCCTTGTCCGCGCAGTTTGAGCATTCAGTGGGTGTGACAGCCGATGGGGTAGAGATTTTCACCCTGTCACCCGGCGGGAAGTACCATCCGACCTATTCGTCCTGATCGACGGCCTGATCGCGTAGCAGCTTGAGCAACAGCGTTTCATCTCGCCAAGGGATTATCGCGTCGTGAATGAAAACAGGTGCGCGCATCGGCTTACGCTCGGGCGCAGGGGTGACGTCAGCATCCTGCGAAAATGACCAGATCGGTGGGTTCAGTACGCGGTCCATAACCCGACACTAGCACGGTTGTGTCAAATTCCCAAAAGACCCGGCACCTCGGTCATGTTGTGAAAAACCTCTGCCCCGATCTCCGCCAGTTTGACACCATGACCCTCTGGTACAAAGGCAAGGCACCGCATGCCCGCGCGTACCGCGGCAGTCACACCATTCTGGCTGTCTTCAATCACGACGGGTTTGGATGCGTCGAACTGCTTCGCCGCCAACAGAAACATCTCTGGGTCCGGTTTTGCTGTCCCCAGTTGGTGGGCTGAGAACATGGCACCCTGAAACCGGTCCCAAAGCCCGTTTTGCCCCAGTGTGATCGCCATCTTGTCCGGACTGCCATTTGAGGCCACGCAGAATGGGATACCGTGGTGGTCGAGCCGATCAAGCAAGTCCCGAATACCCGGCATCAATGCCACGCCCTGACGCAGACGCGCGTAGGTTTCCGAATAGACTTCATCGATCCAGTCGTCGGGTAAATCAGCCCCCAGCGCACGTGCTTTGTCGCGCACGCCAGCCATTGTACCGCCCAAGAAAAAACCAACGCTGTCTTCCAGAGTCAGGTCCAGTCCATAGCGGGCAAGGTTGTCTACCAAAACCTGATTGGACAGCGGCTCACTGTCGACCAGAACGCCATCGCAATCGAAAATGACCAGATCGTGCATAAAGCCTCCGTCTGCTTTTCAATCGCCGTACCCGAGCGCAGGTTAATGCGCAAATCGGCAAGCGGCATCAATTCGCGCAACAGGTTTCAGTTTGAAACATTGCGCCATATCAAGGAGATATGAGTATCTCCATACTTCCGGCTGTCGGACCGGCTGAACCCATCAGGCGCTGCCATGGGTGCGTTTTCCTCCCAGACCAACAAGGCGTCATCAGCCACCCATCCACCGGCGGTCAGGGCAGCCACCGCCTTTTGGCCCAGCGACTTGCCATAGGGCGGGTCCAGAAAAATCAGATCATAAGGGGCGTATGGGTTGTCGCCCAGCCGCGTCGCGTCCCGACGGACCAATTCGGTACGATCAGCACTGTGTGTCAGTTCGATATTCTTGCGGATCAAACCCTGTGCAACTCGACCGTCATCCACAAACGTGACATGCGCTGCCCCACGCGACAGCGCCTCAAGCCCCAATGCGCCGGTGCCTGCAAACAGGTCCAACACGCGCAGACCATTGAAATCGATCTGATGCGTCAGAACATTGAACAGGCTTTCGCGCACTCGGTCGGTGGTGGGGCGCAGATGCGCGCCCGCATCGCCTTTGCCGACCGACGTCAAGGCACGGCCCCGGAAGTCTCCGGCAATGATCCTCACGCCTTAAGCAGCGGCTTCAGGTCCGCTTCCGGGTCCGCCACCACGGAAGGATCAGCCGTCTTGCCCGCATCGATCAGGCGTTTGCCAACCATGTAGGCGCGAGGGTCGTTCATGGCGTCGACCGCGATTAGCTTATCGCCCTTGTAGTACCAGAAGGACACTGTCGCGCCTTCACCCTTGCGGGTTACCACGCGGTCATACCCTGTGTTCAGCCCGGCAATCTGCAGCTTGACGTCATACTGATCCGACCAGAACCACGGCGTTGCAGTGTAGTCCTTGGCGGCACCCAGCATGTTCTGAGCAACGATCTCGGCCTGATCGATAGCGTTTGGGACGCTCTCTAGACGAATACGCCCTTCGCCATGCGGGAAGGATGCACAATCGCCTGCCGCCCAGATCGACGGGTCAGAGGTGCGGCCGTGGGCGTCGGTTTTAATCCCGTTGTCCAGTTCCAGCCCCGCCATCTCGGCCAGTTGCGTCGACGGGGCGATTCCAACACCGACAACAACGAAATCCACCTCGATCTCGGACCCGTCCGTCAAAAACGCTCCGACCACTCTGCCGTTGTCACCGACCAACCGATCCAACCCAACGCCTTCACGGATATCCGCACCGTATTCGCTGTGCAATGCGCGGAAATAGTCGCTGGTTTCCTTCGCAGCAACGCGTTGCAAGATGCGCTCGGCCATCTCGACCAGAGTCACTTTGACCCCGCGCTTGGCGCAGACGGCCGCGGCCTCAAGCCCTATATAGCCGCCACCCACGATCAACGCGCGTGCGCCCTCAGTGACACGAGGCTCCATCTCATCGATATGCGCCAGATCGCGCACCACATGAACGCCTTGCAGATCACCCCCAATCGAGGCGGGAAGATAGCGCGGATCCGATCCAGTAGTTAGCGCCAGTTCGTCGTAGGAAATGGCATCATCGCCAACCGTCACCGTCTTGGCCTGCGGATCAATTGCGGTGACACGCTGCCCCAAACGCAAAGTGATATTGTTGTCGGCATAGAAGCTCTCGGGCCGCAGGAAAAGACGCTCCAATTCCATTTCACCCAACAGATAAGCCTTGGAGAGGGGCGGGCGCTGATAGGGCAGATGCGGTTCAGCCCCGATCAGGGTGATGTCACCATCAAACCCGTCTTTGCGCAGCCGCGCGACAAGCGAAGCGCCTGCTTGTCCGGCACCGATCACGACAATATGGCTCATGTTCCTCCCACCCTGTCGAATTACCGTGGTCTCATCCACGCGACCACCTATATTGCGGCAAAGCCCGACTCTGCAAATCCAAACGACAGGAGGTAAGAAATGATTTCAACAGGTGACACGCTGCCCGATGCCACGTTGACCCAAATGGGTGCTGACGGCCCGGAAGAGGTGCGGATTTCCGACAAAACCAAAGGCCGGAAAGTGGTGATCTTCGCCGTTCCCGGTGCCTATACCGGCACCTGCACCACCGCCCATGTGCCCAGCTTTATCCGGACCAAGGATCAGTTCGACGCAAAGGGTGTAGACGAGGTGATCTGCATTTCTGTCAACGACCCGTTTGTCATGCATGCCTGGGGCGAATCCACCGGCGCCGCTGCGGCGGGGCTGACCATGCTTGGCGATGCCACATCGGAATTCACCAAAGCCCTTGGCATGGATTTCGATGCACCGCCCGTAGGCCTGATCGCGCGGTCCAAACGCTATGCGATGCTGGTCGAGAACGGCAAGGTGGTCGCGCTGAACCTGGAAGAAAACCCAGGGGTGTGCGAAGTTTCGGCTGGCGAGGCGCTGCTGGACGCAATCTGAACCGATCTGGCCCCGGCCGAGGTCGGGGCCAGATGAACCCTAGTTAACTTGCGACAACGCCCCGTTGTGCGAATACTTGGCGCATAAACACGGGAGTTGATTGATGAAACTCAGATTTTTAACCCTTTGCGCTGTCTGCGTAGGCGTTTTGGCAGCCTGCGGCCCAGCCCCGACCCCGCAACAACAAGCCGCACGCCAGCACGAAATCGCCTGCCTTGGTGGCACATTGGGTGGCGCGTTGATCGGCGGCGCAATCGGCAATCAGTTCGGGGGCGGCTCCGGCAAAACCATTCTGACTGCGGCCGGCGCTGCTGCGGGTGGTATCGAAGGGCAGAGGTTCGCATGTTGAAAGCACTGAAAATGAAACCGCTTGTTTTCATCGCGTCCGTTGCGTTTGCCGCTGCGGCCAATGCCGAAAACGTGGCCGAGCTACACGAAAACGAATTGCGTGCTATTGATGCCAATAATGACGGGTTCCTGTCCAAGGACGAGTTCAACGCCTTTTCCGACTACGCGTTTCAGACGATGGACGAGGACAAGAACGGCACGCTGGGATTGGATGAGGCCAAGCCGTTTCTGGACATCAAACAGTTTCAAAACGTTGACCGGAACGGCGATAGCTTTATCTCAAGGGCAGAATACGACGCGCAGATGGGCAATGATTTCACCACTGCGGATCAGGACGGAAACGGCCAACTGGACTAGGCCAACTCTGAACAGGAGCGTGGTATGAACAAATGGATCGCCTTTGGGGCGCTTGCCGCCCTTTGCGCATGCGATGTGCCCCAAGCCCCAATCATAACGGGGCCGGATGGCCAAGCACGCATTCAGATCAATACCAGTGGTTTGACCTGCTACAATACAAAGTGTCTGGATATTAATCCGGCTGCGCGTAGCGTGCGTCAGGTGGGCAACCGCACAACCGGAATTCCGGGCAACATCAATGTCAGTGACGGAACCGTGACACCGGCCGAGTTCGAACAGATGGGCGTTGCCGCCTCATTGGCTGGTGGAATGGGATCGCGCGGGGATCGCGGCTAGACTAGGCTGTCCATCTTGCGCGCCAGTTTGGCATCCAGAGATGACAAACCGCCCACATCGTGGGTGGAAAGCACAACTTCGACCGTGCGGTAGACGTTGGACCATTCCGGGTGATGGTTCCATTTCTCAGCCCAGATCGCCACCTGGGTCATCCAACCAAAGGCGGCAACAAAATTGTCGAAGCTAAAGGTCTTGGTGATTGCATCCCGGCCTTCAACCATGGTCCAACCGTTGCTAAACAGCGGATCCAAAAGGGGGCCTCGGGTCTCGGTCGACAAAAGCTCGGTCATTGCTGTTCCTCCGGGTTCGACTTTCTGAACGGTCCGTAGTCCGTCAGAATCTCAATCTCTTCTCCTACGGCGCGGCCTTCGGCGTCCAGATATCTTTTGACAGCATCAGCAAAACCCGGATCACCGACCCAATGCAAGCTGTGCGTGCGCGTCGGCAGATAGCCGCGCGCCAATTTGTGCTCGCCCTGCGCCCCTGCCTCGACCCGCAACAAACCCTGGGCAATCGCAAAATCAATGGCCCGGTAGTAACACAGTTCGAAATGCAGGCAGGCATGGTGTTCGACACAGCCCCAATAGCGACCAAAAAGCGTTTCGCGCCCGATAAAATTCAGCGCCCCTGCAATCGGAGTGCCATCGCGCATGGCAAGAACCAGCGCCATGTCATCCGCCATCGTGTCCTGTGCGATGTCAAAGAACTGCCGCGTCAGATAGGGTGAGCCCCATTTCCGCGCGCCGGTGTCCTGATAAAACCGCCAGAACGCATCCCAATGCTCGGGCCGCAGCTCTGACCCGGTCAATGTGATGATCTCACCACCAAACCCGTTCGCTTGCGCCCGTTCTTTGCGGATATTCTTGCGTTTGCGCGACGACAGAGCAGCGAGAAACCCGTCGAAATCCGTATATTCGTCGTTCAACCAGTGAAATTGCTGCGAGCTGCGCAGCATCAGGCCCATCTGTTCGCCCGCCAGCGCCTCATCCTCGGTGCAGAAGGTTGCGTGCAGAGAGGAGACCTGATTGTCGGCCGCCAGTTGTACCGCACCCTGCACCAGCGCGGACATGCCAATCGCCTCATAGCCCGGTCGCACCAGAAACCGCCGCCCGGTTGCAGGCGTGAAGGGAACGGCAATTTGCAGTTTGGGATAGTACCGCCCGCCCGCATTTTCATAGGCATGCGCCCAGCTATGGTCGAAGATGTATTCACCCTGACTGTGCGACTTGGCATACATCGGCGCGGCAGCGATCAGCATTCCGTCCAGATAGCTGGTCAGGTATTGCGGGTGCCAGCCAGTTCCCGACCCGACCGACCCGCTGTTTTCAAGCGCCAACAGAAACCGATGAGTGGTGAACGGATCCAGAGGGCGCCCGCCATCTGCCGCCTCGGGGCAAGCGCAGCCATCCCACTCTGCCGCAGAAATCTGCGACAGTGAGTTCAGTACCTGAACTTCTATCTGCGCCTGATCCATGTACCCTCCGCGTCTGTTCTTTATCTGTGACAGTGCGGGTCAGGTTCAACCCGGATGAGCGGCCAAATACCCCTCGAAGGTCACATTGTCGGCAACGGCGCGGGCCTGTGCCTCTTGTTCAGGCGAACGCACGGTCCAGCACAGAATCGGAACGCCCTGTGCCTTTAGCTCGGCAACACGGGGGCGGTTCAGGTCGTGAACCTCATGGCTGATGAAGCTGGCCCCCACGCGGTCAAAATCCGGAATACTGCGCAGATGATCGCAGATGCTATCAGACAGAGGCCAATCCTGCGGATCATATGAGCTGGTCACGATCCCGCGTGGCAAATGCGGGGCCAAACGCGCCAGTTCGGCCACGCTGTTGGGGTTGAAGGACATCAACGCCACCGGGCCTTTGTAGCTTTGCAGGGCCCGCACGGTATCAGCCTCAAGCGGGCCAATATCGGTGCCCATTGCGCCATCCTGATCCTTGAGCTCGATCAGCAAAGGCACCTTGCCGGCGACCATCGCAAGCACCTCATCCAGCGCTGGGATACCATCATCGCCATGCAGCAAGGGGATTTCCAACGCTTGCTCGGAAGTGATCCGTCGGATCGGACCCGCCTGTCCGGTCAGACGCGCCATATCATAGTCATGAAAGACCATGGCGCGGTTGTCCGACGTCAGCTGCAGATCGATCTCAATCCCGTACCCGGCATCCACCGCGGCACGAATGGCCGCCCGGCTGTTTTCCGGACGGCGATCCGAGATGTCGTGCAGGGCCCGATGCGCGATCGGGGCCCGCAGAAATTCGGCTGGCAGTTTTGGGGTCATTGGACCTCGAAAATACCTTCGATTTCAACCGCAACGCCCAACGGCAGCGATGCCGCGCTGACGGCCGAGCGGGAATGACGCCCTGCATCACCCAGCGCCTCAACCAGGAAATCGGACGCGCCATTGATCACCTGCGGCTGCGCGGTGAAATCGGCGGTCGAGTTCACAAAGCCGGTTAGCTTGATCACGCGCACCAGTTTTTCGATATCGCCACCACAGGCCGCTTTGACCTGTGCCAGAAGGTTGATAGCGCAGACCTTCGCTGCCGCGGCGCCCGCTTCGACATCCATGTTATCGCCCAGCTTGCCTGTGATCAGATCATCCGCCTTGGAAATCTGGCCTGAAATATACACAATATTGCCTACTCGCACGAAAGGCACATAGTTCGCTGCAGGTGCAGGGGCGTCGGGCAGGCTGACGCCCAGGCTTTCCAGTTTTGCGGTGATACTCATGCGATGATCCTCATCCCTCATTTGACTCCGGCGGACGCTACCCCCTTGGGCGCGACAGGGAAAGCAGGAAACTGGCATTTTTGAACGTGGCGCTTATCTGGGCATAACTTCTCTTATTCCGCAGTGTTGAAGCGATGTCACTTTACCGCGCGCAGGCAGACGCGTTAAACGCTGGATGTTTCAATTTGAACCTGAAACATTTATGTGACCAAGACTTGTGCCAACGCGGCACTATTATCGATTTAATATCTGGCAATCATGGGCCGGATTACTTTGGAGTGGCAAAGACCGTGTTGAGCAGATTGCGCCTGAAACACCTTGTTGTGCTGTCCCTGTTGCCGATCCTGACCGCCTGCGCCACGCAGCCCCCGGAACAGGCCGCCCGGGGTGAGGTGTTCGATCCTTACGAAAAGACCAACCGGGGCATCCACAAGTTCAATCTGGGTGTTGACCGGTTCCTGTTCCGCCCGGCCTCGAAAGGCTATGTCAAAATCGTCCCTGATCCGATGGTGACCAGCTTCAGCACCTTTGCCGAGAATATCTCGCTGCCGGGTCAGGCCGTCGACTATCTGCTGCAAGGCAATCCAAAACAGATGGGCAACGCCCTGTTGCGTTTTGTTGTGAACATGACAGTAGGCGGGTTTGGTCTGTCCGCACCCGCTGATGAGCTGAACCTGCCGCCCGTGGATACGGATTTCGGCGAAACGCTACATGTCTGGGGATTTGGTGAGGGCGCCTATGTCGAGCTGCCGTTCTACGGCCCCTCAACAACCCGCGATGCGGTAGGCGTTGTGGTCAACCTGTTCTCGAACCCGATCAACTTTACCCCCACACGCCCCGCCGACAACCTTGGCGTTTATGCCGAGATCGTGCGCCGCATGGGCGACCGGGGGCGGTTCTCGGATACGGTTGACTCGATCCTGTATGAAAGCGCCGACAGCTATGCACAGGCCCGCCTGATCTATTTGCAAAATCGCCGCTTTGAACTGGCGCGCGATGATGAGGATGCCTATCTGGATCTGTACTCCGATCCCTATGCTGAAATCGGAACCGACCCTGTCAGGGACCCCTATCTAGACCCTTACGAGGACCCCTATGCCGAGTAAATCTTTGAACCGACGTCATTTTGTTTTCACCGGCCTGACCGGATTGGCGCTGACTGCGCTACCTGGATCCGCCTTTGCCCAGACCGAAGCAAGCGCCAAGGCGCTGGTGAATAGTGTTGTGGCCGAGATCAACCGCGTGATCGCGTCCGGCAAATCTGAAAGCGCCATGCTGCGCGATTTCGAAAAAATTTTCGCGCAATATGCCGATGTTCCGATCATGGCACGCTATGCCCTTGGGGCCGATGCGCGCACTGCTAGCCCAGCACAGCTGAAACAGTTCACCAACGCCTTTCAGGGCTATATCTCGCGCAAATACGGTCGCCGATTCCGAGAGTTCATCGGCGGCCAGGTCGATGTGCGAAACGCCCGCAAAATCCGCGCCGGTTACGAGGTCAGAACACGGGTGAAGTTGCAGGGTTCCTCCCCGTTCGAGGTTACCTTTCTGGTGTCGAACAAATCCGGGCGCGACAAGTTCTACAATATGTTCATCGAAGGCGTGAACCTGCTGTTGACCGAACGGACCGAGATCGGGGCAATGCTGGACGCGCGTGGTGGCAATCTCAACCAGCTGATCAAAGATCTGAACCGGACCGCTTAAATTTCGGTTTCGTATGCAAGGGGCCGCATTGCCACGGGCAACGCGGCCCTTTTGTTATGATTGACACCGGGCCCTTCATTTTCTAGGCCCGCCTAGGGCATGTAACTACGCACAAGCGCACTGGCGATCAGAGCCCAACCATCGGCAATTACAAAGAACGCCAGCTTGAAAGGCAACGAGACGATGGCCGGGGGCACCATCATCATACCCATCGACATCAGCACCGCCGCGACAACCAGATCAATGATCAGAAACGGTAGGAAAATCAGAAAGCCGATCTGAAAGGCCCGCGCAATCTCGGACAACATGAACGACGGCATCAGGACAGACAGCGGAGCCTCAGGCGATAACTCCATCGCTTCACCCCCTGGTCTCAGCGCCGCCATGGCTTGAAATGTATCTACATCCAGACGCGCAGCCATGAAGGCCCGAAACGGTTGCAAGGCGCGTTCGAGAGCGGGTTCCACTTCCATCGTTTCGTCGATCATCGGGCGTATTCCGGCGCTCCAAGCTTCGGTAAAGACCGGGTCCATGATGAAGTAGGTGAGAAACAGGGCCAGGCTGACAATCAGCATATTCGGTGGTGATTGCTGCAATCCGATCCCCTGCCGCAAAATCGACAACACCGTGATCAGGAAGGGGAAACAGGTGATCATGATCGCCAGTCCCGGCGCAAGGCTGAGCACCGTGATCAAAAGGATCAATTGGATGGTGCGCGCCGAGATCGATTCTCCGTCACCCAGCGACAGGCTCAGGTCTTGCGCGACGACCAGCGACGGTGTCAGCACCGCTGCAACAAGCACCAGCCCGATCAGAAGGCGCATCAGCCGATCCCGTTCTGCAAATCTGCGATTTCCGTCAGGCGTACGGCCAGTTGTCCGGCCTGATCACCTTCCATCTCTTCCAGCAGGCCGCGCGCAACCAGTTGATCGCCAACATACAAATCCACCGGGTCTTCGATCCGTTTATCCAAGGTCAAAACAGCGTTTTCGCCCATGTTCAGCAAATCGCGGATCAACGGACGGGCACGACCCACTGAGACCGTGACCTCAATCGGGACCGCGTCGAACGGGCTGGCTTTTTCGGGTTTCTGAATCTGGGCGTCACTCATTTTCCAATGCCTCTCTGGCTTCAAATAGATATGCGTCAAAGGCTCGCGCGACCGAGGCCAGAACGGCGCCGCATTCCACCTCACTGCGCGAGATACCTACCTGCAGGCGGGCCTGCCCCGGCTGCAAAGCGGGGTCTTCGATGACTTTTGGGGGCGAGCTGAGAGTTGCGGGCAGCATCGCTTCAACCTCGGCTGCGCGGCCCTCGGGAACCATGATGTGCATGGGCTGACCAACCTGCGCGCGGGCCATTTCGGTCAAATGCTCAACAACTTGCGCAGCAAATCCACGATCGATCATCTCGGGCAAAACCAGCCGCGTCAGGCTGTCGAACATCGGTTCCAGAGACAGGGACATCCTGGTGACCGCTTCGGTGTAAGTGAACGACATGTCTTCAAGTGATTTCCCCAATTCAGACGAGATTTGCCCACGGCTTTGTTCCTGCGCCTGCGTCGCGTCCTCCCATCCCGCACCGTAGCCTTGTTCGAAGGCCGCAAGGCGCTGTTCTTCCAGGGCGTCTTCGTCCAGCAGATGAACCTGACCGCCTCCGGCAAGTATGGTGAAATCTTCAAGAAGATGGGCGATCGACATCAGACACGCTCCTCACCTTCTTCCAACCAACTGCGCAGGATCTCGACCGTTTCCTCCTGCTTGTCGCCAATCATCGCGCGCAAACGATCCACAGGGTCTTGCGATTGATCTAGGCCGATTGCGGGCGCGTCGGCTTGCGCAGCCAAAGGTGCGAACTCTGACATACCATCAGGGGCAATCTCACCCGTCAGCACCTGCGCATTCTCGGCCTCAACATCCCCGCTCGCCGGCAGCAAGGCGGGCACGACCGCAGGTTTCATCAGGATCGGGCGAATGACAAACAGGGCTAAAACCAGTGAGACCGCCGCCAGAACCGCCATTTGAACCAGAGACATCGCATCAAGATGAACGTTCTGAAACATCGATGCGGATACCAGGGTGCCTTGCGGTTCAACCACCGGTAAATCCAGCGATTTCAGGGTGATGACATCCCCGCGCTCGGCGTCGAAGCCCACCGCCGACGCAACAAGTTCCTGCAATGCGTCCAACTCGGCCTGCGGAAGTGGCGCAAAGCTCTCAGCCCCTGCAGCATCGACCACGCGTGTGCCATTGACCAGCACAGCAACCGTCAGGCGTTTGACGGCGCCGGGCGCGGTATGCACTTCAAGCTCGGTTTCTGAGACCTCGTAATTCACCCGCTCACGTGTCTGGGTTGCGTTCGAGTTCGATTCGTCCCCACCAGCGCCATCACCATCCGGCAGGTTCGAGGCCACCGTTACATCCGAAGATTGGTTGCGGGCGCTGTCCGAACGCTCTTCAACATCGGTGCTGATGGCAACGCGCCCTTTGGGATCAAAACGTCGTTCGCGGATCGATTCGGTTTTGGTCACGGTATCCACGCTGACCTCGACAACCGCGTTGCCCGCGCCGACGCGCGCCTCAACCAGGCGCAAAACACGCTCACGAAGCTGACGCGATTTGTCATCGGCCGTTTCCGCAGCCACAGCAGTCTCCTGCCCTCCGATCACCGCGCCCTTCGAATCGATCACCGCCACGTTTTCCGGGGCCAGCCCGCTGACGGCTGAAGAAACAAGAAACCGGATGGCCTTGGCCTGATCACCGGTGATCTCAGCCCCGGTCGACACCAGATAAACCGATGCAGTTGGGGCCACGCTGCGTTGAAACGGGTTTGCGGATCCGTTGGCAATATGTACGCGCGCTTGGCTGACATGGGGGCTGCCGACAATCGTGCGCGCAAGCTCACCCTCTTTGGCGCGCCAATAGGCGGCATCAAACATCTGAGAGGTGGTGCCAAACCCGCTCAGCGAATCGAGCAATTCGTACCCACGATTGCCATTTGCAGGCAGCCCTTCGCTGGCCAGTGTCATCCGCAGCTCATCCCGCTGCCCGCCCGGCACATAGATGGACCCGCCGCGAATCTCATACGGTACGCCGCGCTGATCCAGCGAGCGGACGATATCGCCCGCTGCCCCGCTTTCCAGCCCCGCATAAAGCAAGGTCATCGACGGCGCGGATGCCAACCGCGACATGCCCAATATTCCCAGAAACACCAGTACAACTGCACCAGCAACGATGATTTGTTTTCGCCTGTCCAAACTTGCCCAGACAGTTCCGATCTGCTGCACGCTCACCTCCGACTCGCCGACATTCTGCCCGGCGCGTTCTCTGTTTGGACCATTGCCCTTAACAATCGGTTAGTCCCTGGCGGGTTATGACGGATTCACAACGGATGGATGAGGACGTCATGACAGACGCAACGGCAGAAGAGGCAGAAGCGCCTGAGAAAAATGGAAAAAAGGGCCTGATGATCGGGCTGATTCTGGCCGTCGCTGGCGCGGCGGGAGGATATTTTTTGACCACATCAGGCCTTCTACCTTTCGGTGCAAAATCCGAGGAAACATATGCCGAAGGTGACAAAGGCGACACCAAGGTCGAACCGCTTGCGGATGTGGGATTCGTAAATCTTCCGCCCGTGGTCATCTCTTTGACCGAAACCCAGGCGCGTCATTTGAAATTTCACGCACAGCTCGAAGTTAACGCTCCGTACATCGCTGATGTGGAAAAAATGCAACCACGAATCATGGATGTGCTGAACGGCTATCTACGCGCGGTCGAGGTATCGGATCTGGAGGATCCGATGGCTTTGACCCGGATCAGAGGGCATCTGCTGCGGCGCATCGAAATTGTCACCGGAGAAGGTCGGGTACGCGATGTTCTGGTCATGGAATTTGTGCTGAATTAGGAGGCGAAATTGGAGCTCATTGCGGATATTTTGCTGGTCGCGGGTGCGCTGGGTGCAGGGCTGTATTGTTTTGTTCTGTCGCGCCGGCTCCGACGGTTTACCGATCTTGAAAAGGGCGTAGGCGGAGCTGTTGCGGTTCTGTCTTCACAGGCAGATGAGTTGAAGAAATCCCTCGACAATGCCCGCATGGCTTCGGATCAGTCAGGCGAGTCACTGAAGGGGTTGACCGAGCGTGCAGAAAGCGTGGCGCAACGCCTGGAATTGATGATGGCATCAATGCACGATGTGATCCCTACAGAGGAGACCAAGCCCGAGGTGGCCGACATTGCGGATCAATCGGTTGGGTCCAAGCCGCAGTCTGAAGTGGAGGACGATACCGCTGAAGCCGTCGTGGAACCGTCTGACGAGCGGCCCGAAGACAAACCGGACGAGGCCCCGGCCAAGGCGCCCGAGGGGCTAATGTTCTTCAGACATGGCCGAAACATGAACGAGGCTACCTGATGCGCGCCAACACTACGGATAAAGGGCAAAATCGCCCGCGCGCGGGGGTGTTGACGGTCATCTCGCTGTTGATGATCGGATCAGCGATTATTCGTGTCGGGCTGGAAGCCGGGCCAGCGCTGGCAAAGTCCACCAACGCCGAACAGACCGAAAAGAAACCCGCAACGACTGAGACGCGCGATGTTGAAATTCTTCTGGTCGAACTATTGCGCCGTGAAGAACGCGTAAAACAGCGCGAAGACAAGATTATGGAAAAGGAAAAGGCGCTGGAAATTGCCAATGAGGCCATCGACATGCGCCTCGCCACTTTGCAAGAGGCCGAAGAGTCACTGCGTGCGACCCTGGCTGTGGCAGACAAAGCCGCCGAAACGGACCTGACCCAGCTGACAGATGTCTATCAGAACATGAAACCGAAAGACGCAGCCGCGTTGTTTGAGACAATGGACCCAACCTTTGCGTCCGGCTTTCTGTCGCGCATGCCGCCCGAGGCTGCGGCGAGCATACTGGCCGGTCTCAGCCCGGATGCAGCCTATACCATCAGCGTCGTGATGGCGGGTCGCAACGCGACCGCACCACAGGAATAGACCCCATGGACAGCACATCTGCCCGGAAAATGTCTGGAGATCGCAAATGATTGGAATTGTTGGAATTGTCGTCATTTTTGTGATGGTTTTCGGTGGCTATCTTGCAGCCGGTGGCAAGATGACGATCATCCTGAAGTCACTACCCTACGAGATGATGATGATCGGCGGTGCCGCTGTCGGGGCCTTTCTGATCAGCAACGATGCCGGTGGCATCAAACACACGATCAAAGACATGGGCAAAGTCTTCAAAGGGCCGAAATGGAAACCTGAGGATTACCGCGATCTGCTCTGCCTTTTATTCACGCTCATCCGCATTGCGCGCGCGAACCCGGTTGAGGTGGAGCAACATATCGAAGACCCCGAAAGCTCAAGCCTGTTTTCTGCCTACCCCAAGATTCAATCCGACAGAGAGGCGGTGGACCTGATCTGCGACACGATGCGCTCTGCCGCCATGAACTATGACGACCCTCATCAGGTTGAAGAAGTGTTGGAAAAACGGATGGAGGCGAATTTTCACCACGCCATGCATTCGAGCCACGCGTTGCAAACCGTTGCAGATGGCCTTCCGGCCTTGGGCATCGTTGCTGCGGTTCTGGGGGTCATCAAGACCATGGGCTCGATTGATCAACCACCGGAAGTGCTGGGTAAGCTGATCGGCGGCGCGCTGGTTGGAACCTTTTTGGGCGTCTTCCTCGCCTATGGTCTGGTGGGGCCGTTTGCAGGCAAGTTGAAAAACGTGGTCGAAGAGGACAACCATTTCTACCAACTGATAAAAGAGGTGCTTGTCGCCAATCTTCACAACCACAACGCAGCCATGTGTATCGAGGTCGGACGGCAGAACACGCCTACACATAATCGCCCTGATTTCACCGAGTTGGAAGATGCCCTGAAAGAGTTGAAGCAGGCGGCTGCATGACCCGGCTTGTCACGCTGGTATTCGCACTGATCGCCTGGGCGACCTGGGCATCTTCACAAGAGGTGACTGTTCGCTCTGGCGAGCATGATGGATACACACGCCTTGTGTTCACTGTTCCGCCAAACACGGATTGGGTTGTGAAACACCGCAAACGTGGCGCGCGGTTGATGGTCGATCTCGACGATGTGACCTACAAGACCGGAGGGGTGTTCAGCCGGCTGACAACAAACCGCCTCGCCTCTTTGTCGCAGAAACAGCCGGGCGATGGGCTTGAACTGGATTTTGGCTGCGACTGCGTTGCTTCTGCATTTCTCTATCGCGACTCAATGATCGTTCTGGATATTGCGCCCGGCGCGATACTGCCGCCTTTGCTGGCCAATATCCCGCCACCCCGATCGGCGCCGGAGCCGGACCTTTCGTCCCGCCCTAACCCGCCAGAAGTCATAGAGTTGCCTTCGCTGCCCCTTGGCGCGCAAAGTTTCAAAGACCAGCTATCGACCCGTCTGTTGCAAGGGGCGGATCGGGATGTGCTGGATCTGAATCTTGCTACCATCGGGCCAAGGCGACGGCCCGAGCTGCAGGCACTGCCTTTGACGGTTGGTTTGAACTCGAATGTGGAGCTTTCAACTGCATTGGATGAACTCAACGCGCTGCTGGGTTCCGAATTCCCGCAGATCGAAGCCAAACCTGCCTGTTTCACAAGCGTTGAGCTTGGATTTGAAACCTGGGCAAATGACCGACCTTTCCAGGATCAGGTCGCACAGCTGCGCGTAGGGCTGTTTCAGGAGTTCGACAGGCTGGACGCAGATCGCGCTTTGGCTTTGTCCAAGCTTTATGCCTATTACGGGTTTGGCGCGGAATCCCTTCAAGTGCTCGGTCTTTCGGGCTTGCAAAGTGATGAGGCTCAACAGGTTGCAGCAATTGCAAACATCGTTGACGATCAACCGTTTCCACATCGCAGCCCATTTCACGGCCTGCAGCGATGCGACAGCGATGCCGCGCTTTGGGCTGCACTTGCAGAGCGGGAACTGACAACCGATGCACGCGTTGAGGCAATCGAACAAAGCTTTGTCCGCTTGCCCGACCATCTGCGCCGCAACCTGGGGCCCCGGCTATCCTCTATTCTGGTTGAAGCAGGACAACTTGAAGCCGCGCGGCGGGTCTTGCGGTCGGTAGAGCGTGTTGAACCGGAGACAACTCCTTCACTCTTCAACGCCAAGGCCGAGGTGGCTTATGCCGAAGGGGATGGCCCATCAGAAGAAAGCCTCTTGTCCGAAGTGATTAGGGCACCCGAAGCCTCGACCGAGGCGCCGCTGGCCTTGGCGCGGTTGGTTGAAAAACGATGGAACGATCGAGGGGCTGTTTCTCTGCAGGAACTGGATCTCGCCGCCGCCTATGCGAACGAATATCGTAAAACCGAAATGGGGCCAATGATGGCCCGAACACATGTGGTTGCACTAGGTCTTGTGCAGGAATTCGAACAGGCCTTTGAGCTGATCGAGACATTGCCGGATAGCGCAGAAGATCCTGCCGTGCTTGACCGACATCTGCAATTGCTTGCAGAACGCGCCGATGACTTAACATTTTTGCGGCAGAGCCTGACTCTGTCACAGCCACAGAAGGATGCGGTGTCGACCGACACAGCCATCGCCCTGTCCGCGCGATTGACAAAGTTGGGGTTCGGCACGCAGGCGGCGGCACTGGCCAACCGCGGCCAAGACCGCGCGAGGCGCGCGGAACGGGCGCTGCTAAGGGCGCAGGCAGCGTTGCAGGTTGGTCGCCCCTATCAGGCGGTGCTGGAGTTGGCCGATGATCCATCAGAGGCCGCCAATGCTTTGCGGATCGAGGCGATGATCGCCAGCCGCGATTTTGCCAACGCCGCAGCTTTGTTGCAGGAGGTCGGCGATGTGCAGGCCGCAAACAGATATTACTGGTTGGCAAATTTGCCAGACCGAGCCGATGTGGATTCGAACGGAAAGTTCGCTGAGTTAAATGCGACAACGCAAGCACTGGCGGACGCACCTGAACGCATCGAGGACAAACCCTTGGCAGATGCTGTGAACCTGCTGGATGAAAGTGCTCAGGCACGCGCAAGAATCGCTGCTTTGCTTGAGATCGTTGAAACAGAATAGACCAACCCAGCGACGCCAATTGCGGTCTTAATTCTATGAGCTTAGGAAATAGACTATGGCGCTGGTGGTTCATACAGAAGCGCAGCCAAATCCGAATAGCGCGAATGCGGATCGGTCCAGCTCAATATCGCGTCGCGGATGGCCTCGGCGCGATCCGCGCCTACCACAGGCTTAGCGAATTCCATGTATTTCGCAATTACGTCTGATCGCGAAAACGGTGCTTCGGGGCCGCCTCGGGCATGGATATCACCCGAATGAAGAAGTCGCCCATCCATCGTGGTAATCTCAACATCAGCCCAGCGCCCTTTAGGGAAACGCGCGGTGTGCCGCTCAATTTCTGCAACCTGAATACGGGACATGAACTCAGCAACCTCTGGATCAGAAAGGCCGGGCCCCGAGATATGCTCAACACCGATCCGACCATGAAGTGCATAAACGGCCACCGCAAAAGGCAAAGAATACTGCGCTTGAGATGTTGTCAGAGGGATACCTGAATAAAGACAGGCGGCCTGATGAAAACTGTTCACCTTTAGGGTCGCAATTTGACTAGGGCTCAAATCGTGTTCGATCATCACCGCCCGCGTTGCATCGATGGCCGCATGGGCCCATCGGCAGATGGGATAGGGTTTCACATATTGATGCTCGACCTGCCAGAAGGTCCCTAGATCTGACCAATGCGATGCCGCTTCATCGGATTCGATCGTGATGGCCGGGGCTCCGGTAAACCCGCGCTCGGCCAGCACGGCGGCGGACAGACCAACCAATGCACCCCAGCCTGACCCGTCATGCAGCATGGTTGGGTTTGCAATCTCGCGCATCATCTGGCTGCGGGGTCCATGGTATTCGGCGATGCCCATGGCTTGCCGCAGTTGTTCAGCACTTTGCCCCCGCATGCGCGCGGCCATGGCCGCGACACCCAAAGCATTCCACGCGCCCGATGTGTGATAGTCAGTGACGCTGTCATGCAGCGATATTCCGGCCCGACCGGCAATTTCATAGCCTGTGATCACCGCTGCCAAAGCCTCGAGGCCTGACAGATCGGGGCGATGTTCAGCCAAAGCCACCAGAGTGGGCAAAACGACCACGCCAATATGACCCTTGGTAGGGTTATAGCCATCATGGCCGTCCAGATTATCGGTTTGAGTCGCGGCCGCATAAGCCGCACCTGCCAGACTGACCGCGCGGCCATCAAACATCATGCGGGCGCTGAACGCTGGATCAGTGCTGGCATACAATAGGGCCGCGGCATCGCGCGCGATCACGCCCGCCTCCATCGGTCCCGCCGCGATCAGAATGCCCATCGTGTCCAGCATCATCAGCGCCGCAGCCTCTTGCGCGCTGTTCGGCATGTCGGCAGCCGCCCGCATCAGCGCAAAATCGGCAACGCGGGCGAAGCTGTTGGTCACGCCGCGCCCTCCATCACCGGTTGTACATCACGCAGTCGGCGGCCTGCCGGGTCAAACGGGGGCTCTGACAGGATCTTCGCTTTGTGCGGTTTGCCGAGGATGAAAACCTCAACCGTATCGCCTGGCTTGGCCACTTTCGGGTTCGCATAGCCGATCGCCAGCGACTTCCCGACCGAATAGCCGTATGCGCCCGAGGTCACGCGGCCCACCGACGTACCATCCGGGGCGAAGATCGGTTCACCGCCGCTGGCATCTGCATCGGCTGCGTCAACCTCGAAGATCGACAGAACCTCGCGCGCGGCATTGTCCTTGATAGACAGATAGGCGTCTTTGTGCAGGAAATCCTTATCCAGCTTGATCAGACCCGCAAGACCAACCTCTTGCGGCCAGTATTCCTGAGAGTACTCGCGCCCCCAAGAACCATAACCCTTTTCGATCCGCAGCGACCCCAGCGCGCGTCCGCCAACCGGGCCGCCGCCATGGTCCTTAGCGGCCTCTAAAAGCGCTGAATAGAGTCTGATTTGGTCGGATTCGGCGCAATGCAGCTCCCACCCCAGATCGCCGGTAAAGCTGACGCGGATGGCCAGGCAGGTGACACCTGCGACTTCGATGGTTTGTGAGCGCATGAAGCGGAACGCTTCATTCGACAGATCCGCGTTGGTCAGGCGTTGCAGGACATCGCGGGATTTCGGACCGGCCACGTTGAATCCGGCGATCCGGTCAGTTGCGACGTCCAGCGTGGTACCGTCGGGCAGGTCGACCATGTTGAAGAAACGCTGGTGATAGCGCTCGGCCATGCCCGAGCCGATCATCATGTATTCGTCGTCGGCAACCTTGGTGATCGTGAAATCCCCAGCCACGCCACCGCGCACTGAGATCAGAGGTGTCAGGCAAGATCGCCCAATCTCAGTCGGGATGCGGTTGGCGACCAGCCGATCAAGCCAGTCATGGGCACCGGGGCCCTTGATCACATAGTTGGCAAAGTTCGAGATATCGATCACGCCGACCGCGTCCCGCAACATCTGAACCTCGCGCCCCACCGGCTCCCACCAGTTCTGGCGGGTAAATCCGTTGGTTTCGACCGTGCCGGGCTGGTCGGCAAACCAAAGCGGATGTTCCCAGCCGCAGTTCAGGCCAAAAACACACCCCATCGCCTTTTGCATCTCATAGGCCGGGCGCACGCGGGCGGGGCGACCAGCGCTGCGTTCCTCGTTCGGGAAGTGGATGGCGAAACGGTGCGAATACTGATCTTCGACCCGTGCTTTGGTGAACTTCTTGTCGGCCCAATCGCCAAAGCGAGCCAGATCCCAGGCGAACATGTCGTATTGCGGCTCGCCCTCGATCATCCATTGCGCCGCCAACAGGCCCAGCCCGCCGGATTGCGAGAAGCCCGGGATGATACCGGTGCAGCAGAAATAGTTCTTTAGTTCCGGTACCGGTCCCCAGATTGCGTTTGAATCCGGCGACCAGATCATCGGGCCGTTGATGACGCGTTTGACGCCCGCGGTGGCGGCAACCGGCACGCGTTCGGTGGCGCGGATCACGTTCTCCATGATCCGATCCAGATCGTCAGGGAACAGATCATGCGCGAAATCCAGCGGCGTGCCATTTTCGGCCCAAAACCGCATGTCTTTCTCATAAGCCCCGATCAGCAGGCCATTGCCTTCCTGCCGGAAGTAATACTCGCCATCCCGGTCGGCGATTGAGGGCAGACGGCGGCCCATACTGGCCACTTCGTCGATGGATTCCGTGACAAAATACTGGTGCTCGGTCGGTTGCAGCGGCAATTCGATGCCCGCCAAAGCCGCAACCTCACGCCCCCACAGGCCCCCGGCATTGACCACCCATTGCGCGCGGATGTCACCCTTTTTGGTCCTCACGATCCAAGAGCCGTCGGGCTGCTGTTCCGTCCCTATTACGGGGCAAAACCGCTCAATCGTGGCTCCCATGGCACGCGCCCCAGCGGCATAAGCCATGGTCACACCGGACGGATCGACGTTGCCGCCTTCGGGTTCGTACATGATGCAGCGGATATCATCGAACTGCGCCAGCGGATGCAGTTCTTTTGCCTGTTCCCGGCTGATTTCATAGAAGTTCAGACCGTAGAACCGCGCCTTAGCCTCTTGCAAGCGCAACTGATGTTCGCGGTCTTCGGTTTGGGCCAGGTACAGCGAACCCGGTTGAAATACACCGCAACCCTGGCCGGTTTCCTTCTCCAGCTCTTTATACAGATTCATCGTATAGTGCTGGATGCGCGTGACGTTGTTGTTGTCATGCAGCCCGTGGATATTGGCCGCCGCATGCCATGTCGAGCCGGATGTCAGCTCATCCCGCTCCAGCAGAACAACATCTGTCCAGCCAAGCTTGGCCAGATGGTAAAGGATTGAACAACCAACAAGGCCCCCTCCGATAACGACGGCCTGTGCGTGGGTTTTCATGAGATCTCTCCTAAAAAAATCGGGCGCTGCCCGCTCGGCAGGTGTAAACAAGAGTCAGCCATAGGTTGGAATGGGCATATGTTCTGTTCCCGACGCGAAATGTCGGGAACAGGGCTTTCGTAACATGAGTTTAACTCAACCCAATTGAATCCTTTATGATATTTTGAAAGCTTCGAGATTATGTGGAGTAACCCTGTGAACCTTTTGGATACGGGCCTGTCATACAGGGTTGAGTTGGAGGAAAAGCGCCGAACAACACACCAAACCCCACAGAATACTTGAAATAGTTGGTTAATGTTCTATTTATGTTCTACATAGTCAGAGGACAAACCGATGGTCCAGCACATCCGAAATTCGGCTCTGGGTGAGCCAAGCAACGATTATCACCTGCTTCCTGTAACACACCGGCAGATGCGGTACGCCCGTGCGATTGCAGAGCAATCTGCGCTGGAAATCCCCGTGGATGTGCAGCGAGACCGCAAGATGCTGTCGGATTGGATTTCAGCGCACAAGCCCCGCGCGACCTCGCAATTTGACAACTACCCAACAGGCAAGCAGGTCGCCTTTGCCGAGCGTATCTCGCGCAGCAAACGCAGACCTATCCCATCCGAGTGTTTCCATGACAAACGGATGATGTCGCGCTGGATTGACCAGAACAAATAGGCTCTAATCTTGTCTATTTGGGCTGTGGTTGCGTGCATAGATCGCAACCGCGGCCGCCACAAACATACCCAGCAGGATGTAGCCGGTGACCGCTTCGGCCGCAGCAAGTGCGCGGCACAGTCCGACTGGGGACATATCGCCATAGCCGACGGTGGTGAAGGTGACATACGAGAAATACAGGATGTCTGCTGGCCCCTGCGCGCCAATCACACAGTTGTCGTTATAGCCAAAGGCGCCATAGACGGCGGCAAACAGGAATGGCACGACTTGAATGAAGGACACGCCCATCAGCAGCAACAGCCGCCGGGGGGACTTCACCTGGGTCACATAGTACCACGATTGCGAAGCGATCCAGATCAACAGACCCACTGAGGCGAAAGAGCCGATTGTATCGCCAGCGGTCGCATCACTCAGGCGCGACAGGCCATACCACGCCAGAAAACTGGCAATCACCAAACCCAATGCGGCCAGCAGGGTCGATTTCCACTCTTCCAGAGTTTTGGGTTCACGATGCATTGAGGCTCCGTCCCGCAGGTGTGCCCCTGATCATCTGTCGTAAGGGGCGGACCCGCAAGCTGAATTTAGCTCGAACCCAGGTGCTCGAACCCACGTTTGCGTGCCAACAAAATCTGCTTTTGCCGTTCACGAAACCGGGCCTTATCTGCCTCAGTCGTTTCAACGACACAGCGATGACAAGCCACGCCGTGCTCGTATTCAGGGCGTTTCATATCTTCGGGCAGGATCGGGCGGCGGCAGGCATGGCACAGACGGTGCGGCCCCTCAACCAGCCCATGGCCGACCGAAACACGATTGTCGAACACAAAGCATTCGCCCTGCCAGGTGCTGTCTTCGGCAGGCATCTCTTCGAGATAGCGCAGGATGCCGCCTTTCAGGTGATACACATCCTCGACCCCCTGCCCCAGCAGATAGTTGGTGGATTTCTCGCAACGAATGCCGCCGGTGCAAAACATGGCCACGCGCTTGTTGTGAAAGCGGTCCTTGTTTTCCTCCCACCAGACCGGGAAATCCCGGAAACTGGCGGTTTCAGGGTCTATTGCACCCTCAAACGTACCGATCGCCACCTCATAGTCGTTGCGTGTGTCGATCACCACCACATCGTCCGAGCGGATCAGGTCGTTCCATTCCTCCGGCTCAACATAGTTGCCGACACGGGCCCGAGGGTCCACATCCGGTTGGCCCATGGTCACGATCTCTTTCTTCAGCCGCACCTTCATCTTGCCGAATGGCGGATGGTCTGCGGTTGCCTCTTTCCACTCGAGATCCGCACATCCAGGCAGTGCCTTTATATGCCCCAGCACTGCATCAATCCCAGCACGAGGACCCGCGATAGTGCCGTTGATCCCTTCCTGCGCCAGCAGCAGCGTGCCCTTGACCGATTGGGCGCGGCACAGGTCCAGCAACGGATCCCGCAAGGCGGCTTGATCCGGAAAGCGGGTGAAGTGATAGAGAGCAGCGATCGTGTACATGCGCGCGGTCTAAACCTGCAAGCGCAGAGTCGCAAGAGACCGCATTGACGGCCAGCCCCCGCCCGCCTACCGATAAGGCATCAAAGGAGGCCCTCAGATGACCCACGCCCTGATCGTAATCGACGTTCAAAATGATTTCTGCCCCGGGGGTGCGCTGGCCGTTGCAGGCGGGGATCAGATCGTGGCACCGATCAATGCCATAATGGATGATTTCGACGCGGTGATCCTGACGCAAGATTGGCATCCTGCAGGTCATTCCAGCTTTGCCAGTTCGCACCCGGGCAAAGCCCCGTTTGAAATGATCGATATGCCCTATGGCCCGCAGGTCCTGTGGCCCGATCACTGCGTTCAGGGCACGGATGGCGCCGCGTTTCACCCCGGTCTGCGCACCGATGCCGATCTGATCATCCGCAAAGGGTTTCGCAGAGCAATCGACAGCTATTCTGCCTTTTTTGAAAACGACCGTGAGACGCCGACAGGGTTGAAAGGCTATCTTGACACACGTGGGTTGTCGAAGGTCACCTTCGTCGGGTTGGCTACGGATTTCTGCGTTCATTACTCTGCCGTAGATGCCGCGCAGCTGGGGCTGGATGTGACCGTTCGGCTGGATGCCTGTCGCGGGATCGATATGGACGGGTCGATGGCAGCGGCTGAGCAGGCGATGCGGACCGCAGGGGTGGTTCTAATTTAGGGTGTCGAGGTCCCGGTCGCCTCAAGGAACTTGAACAGAACAAACAGAATGACGGCCAGCCCTAGGGCAAAGCCAATGCGGCCCGGCACTGCTCGCCGTCTGGTTCGGTTTGTCGGCATTGGCTCGGGCGCGGGGGCAATCATAACAGGCTGCACGATCCCCTGCACTGGCCGCGCGCGTTTCACATGCGCCAGGAACTGCAAAAGATCGAACTCACCACTGTATTCACCCTGAACGCCCTGGTTTTTGATGTTGGCAAACAGCACTTGCAAAATCTGGTCGCGGTCAGCCTTATCTGCGGGCGAGTATACATCGGGCGCAATTCCGCTGTCATGCGCGGCCAGCTCGAACCCCGCATCCTGAAATATCTTGCGAATCTTGGGCGACGCCCCGCGCAATGCATCAGACGTCTTCACATCCCGAAACATCGCCACCGGGCGAACCCCATCTTTGGTCTCGCCCGAAAGTGTTTCAAATGTTTGATCGTCTGATGCTGTTCTTAAAATATCAAAGTCGTATCGAAGACTCATTCACAACTAACAACCTTATCTTTCCATCCCGCACCCTCACTAATCGGTGATCCAATCAAACAATATGCCCGCTTTGTGGCGTCAAACGGGCATTGTCACCAAATCAGCGACTCTTGCTATTCGTCGTGCCGATTGATCTAACAACGGAAATCGCAGGAGTTCCCCATGGTCGATATTGCGACCCGTGTTTACAATCACAAATGGAAAATCGATCCGATTGTGCGGTCTTTGATCGATACGGATTTCTACAAACTGCTGATGTGCCAGTCAGTGTTTCGTAACAAGCCTCAAACAAATGTCGAGTTTTCACTGATAAACCGCTCGAATCACGTGCCATTGGCGCGCCTGATCGACGAAGGCGAACTGCGCGAACAGCTGGACCACATCCGCTCGCTCAGCCTCAGCCGAGGGGAAAGCACCTGGCTGCGGGGCAACATGTTTTACGGCAAACGGCAGATGTTCCGCTCGGACTTCATGGAGTGGTTCGAAAACATGCGTTTGCCGCCCTACCACCTGGAGCGTAAGGGCGACCAATACGAACTGACTTTTGAAGGAAAATGGCATGAGGTCATGCTGTGGGAAATCCCTGCTTTGGCCGTGCTGATGGAACTGCGATCCCGCGCGGTATTGAACCACATGCGCCGGTTCGAGTTGCAGGTTCTTTATGCCCGCGCCATGACCCGGGTGTGGGAGAAGATTGAACAGCTCAGCACCATTCAAGGCCTTGGGATCGCGGATTTCGGAACCCGTCGGCGGCACTCGTTCCTCTGGCAAGACTGGTGTGTTCAGGCGATGATCGAAGGATTGGGCCCGGCTTTCACCGGCACCTCGAACTGCCTGATCGCCATGCGGCGCGAGGTCGAGGCCATCGGTACCAACGCCCACGAATTGCCAATGGTCTATTCCGCTTTGGCCGATACGGATGAGGCGCTGGCTCAGGCCCCCTATGACGTTCTCAGCGACTGGCATGAAGAACATGACGGCAATCTGCGCATCATTCTGCCAGACACCTACGGCACTAAGGGATTTCTGGACCGCGCGCCCGATTGGCTGGCGGGCTGGACTGGGATTCGTATCGACAGTGGCGACCCTGCTGAAGGGGCCGAAGTGGCCATCGACTGGTGGAAGTCCCGTGGAGAAGACCCAACGCAGAAACGGATCATCTTTTCCGACGGGCTGGACGTCGACAAAATCAAGGAACTGCACGCGCAGTTTGTCGGGCGCACCAACATCTCATTTGGGTGGGGCACCTTGTTGACCAATGATTTCCGCAGGCTTGTGCCGAACGACGCTCTCGCGCCGTTCTCGCTGGTTTGTAAGGCGGTGTCGGCCAATGGGCGGCCAACGGTCAAGCTGTCGGACAACCCGGAAAAAGCGATGGGTCCAGCCGATCAGATCGACCGATACAAGCGGGTGTTTGGTGTCGGTGCTCAGAAGGCAATTGAGGTGATTGTTTAGCCGTGAAACGCCGCCACCGTCTTGAGTTGTGAAAAGCCATACAGCGCCTCGAACCCTTTTTCGCGGCCGTGTCCGGATTTTCCGACCCCTCCAAACGGAAGCTCCACGCCGCCGCCCGCACCGAAATTGTTGATGAACACCTGACCCGAGCGCAGGCGCTTCGCCAACCGCATCTGCCGCCCGCCATCGCGGGTCCAGATGCTGGCGACAAGGCCATAATCGGTACTATTTGCTATAGTTAGAGCCTGTTCTTCGGTTTCAAACGGGATCAGAACTTGAACTGGACCAAAAATCTCATCCTGCGCCAGAACGTGATCAGCGGGCACGTCAGCGAACAAAGTTGGTTGGACATAGGCACCTGTCTCTGGCGCATCCGGAGTGATCTGCCCTCGCGCGGCTATGGTCAAATCCTCTCCCTTCGCTAGAAATCCCGAGACGATGGATTTCTGCCGATCCGAGATCAACGGACCCACCCGCAGGTCCTCCATTGCTGGCCCAACAGTCAAATGGCCATAAGCCTCAGTCATCCGCGCCTTGACCTGATCATAGACCCCACGCTGCACCAAAATGCGGGACGAGGCCGAGCAGGTTTGCCCGGCATTCTGAATGCCTGCATTGACCAGAAACGGTAGGGCTGCGTCCAAATCGGCGTCATCAAACACCAGTTGCGGAGATTTTCCGCCAAGCTCCAGCGTCACAGGAACCACGTTACGCCCCGCTGCCTGCTGCACCAAAGCCCCGGTCGCAACCGATCCGGTGAACGAGATATGATTGACGCGCGGATGCCCGGACAGCGCGGCCCCAGCCTCGGCACCCAAACCGGGCACAACATTCAGCGCGCCAACCGGTAACCCGGCCTCGGTCGCTAGATGGGCAAAGGCCAGCGCGGTCAGACACGCCTCTTCCGCCGGTTTCAGCACGCAGGCATTGCCCATGGCCAGCGCGGCCCCGACCGAGCGGCCAATGATCTGCATCGGGTAGTTCCACGGCACGATATGGCCCGTCACGCCATGCGGCTCGCGCAGCGTGTAGACGGTGTAGCCATCCAGATACGGGATGGTCTCGCCCATCACCTTGTCCGCCGCGCCACCGTAGAACTCACAATACCGCGCCAGGGCCACGGCATCCGCCCTTGCCTGCGTCAGCGGTTTGCCAACGTCCTTGGCCTCCAAGACGGCCAGATCCTCGACACGGTCCAGAACCAACCGACCTAAACGACTTAGAATGCGCCCACGCTCGAATGCAGGCATTCGGCCCCATTCACCATCTAGTGCGGCGCGGGCTGCCACGACAGCAGCGTCGATATCCGATGCTCCACCGCGCGCGATCTGGCAGATCTCAGAACCATCGGACGGGTTGACCAAGGGCAACGATTGAGCTGTGACCGGCGATTGCCACGCACCCCCGATCAAACAGAGGCTGGGATCAAACCATATCGCATTGGTCATATCTAACTCCTATTTCGGCTCTAACACGAGGAAAATCACGCAGCACCCACTCCGATCTCCGGCAGTTGCGGCGCTGCTGAAATCAGTTTCTGCGTGTACGGATGGCGCGGATTGGTGAAAACCTGCTCGGTCTCGCCCTGTTCAACGATCTTCCCGGCCTGCATGACCATCACCCTGTCCGTAATCGTGCGCACAACACTCAGATCGTGGCTGATGAACAGATAAGTCAGATCATAGGCGTCACATAGTTCAGCCAGCAGGTCTAG
Source organism: Ruegeria sp. AH7 (assembly GCF_056541325.1). Taxonomy (NCBI): domain Bacteria; kingdom Pseudomonadati; phylum Pseudomonadota; class Alphaproteobacteria; order Rhodobacterales; family Roseobacteraceae; genus Ruegeria; species Ruegeria sp. AH7. Next base: position 240,623 of record NZ_JBQFYF010000003.1, read on the forward strand.
AATCTGCGCCCGGACCGAGACGTCGAGGGCCGAGACCGCCTCGTCAAACAGGATCAGTTCCGGGCGGATGATCAGCGCGCGGGCAATTGCAATGCGCTGCCTTTGACCACCCGAAAATTCGTGGATGTACTTGTCCGCATCCTCTGGGCGCAGCCCGACGGCGATCAGCATTTCGGCAATGCGATCCTGCCGCTCGCCTCCAGTCAGAGGGATTTCGAGTAAATGAAATGGTTCGGTAATAAGGCGTGCAACCCGGTGGCGCGGGTTGAAACTGCCATAAGGGTCTTGAAACACCACCTGCATCTTGCGCCGCACGGCCGGATTCGGCTTGTGACCGGAGAACACCGGCTGACCATCCAACCGGATGTTACCGGATTGAACCTCTTCCAATCCCAAAATCGCCCGTGTTAGGGTCGATTTTCCACATCCGGACTCCCCTACCAGACCCAGCCGCTCACCCCGGTTGAGGGTGAAGCTGACCTGATCCACGGCACGGGTATAGCCGGGCGCATCGAACAGGCCCTTGCGGGGCAGGCGATAGTCACGGACCACTTGCGTGATCTCTAGCAACGGTTGTGGTTGTTTTGCATCAGGCAAAGCCACCTGATGGTTCGACGCCTCAAACAGCATCCGGGTATAGGGGTGCTGCATGTTGCGCAGAAGATGGTCCGTTGCACCGCTTTCGACAACTTCGCCATGGCGCATCACGACGATCTGATCCGCCATATCAGCGACAACAGCCAGATCATGAGTGATCATCAGCAGGCCCATCCCGTATTCTGTCACCAAGCCCTTGAGCAGGTCCAGAATCTGCGCCTGAGTGGTCACATCCAGCGCCGTTGTCGGTTCATCCGCGATCAGCAGTTTAGGGCGCAAAGCAATCGCCATGGCAATGACCACGCGCTGTCGCTGACCACCGGACAATTCATGCGGATAGCGGGACAGAGGGAAGCGATCAGAAGGCAGCCCAACTCGGGCCAATACCTCTTCCGCCCGCTCCCGCGCCTGCGCAGGAGGCATCGCCTTGTGGATCAGGATCGTCTCCATCACCTGATCGCCGATGGTCTTGACCGGGTTCAGCGCAGTCATAGGCTCTTGAAACACCATCCCGATCGAAGCACCGCGCAATGCGCACATCTCTGCCTCGGGCCGGTTCAGGATTTCCTGCCCGTCCAGCAGGATCGAGCCATCACTTTCCGTCCCATCGGGCAACAACTGCATCACGGCCAGCGCGGTCATCGATTTACCCGAGCCGCTTTCCCCGGTTACAGCAACGATCTGCCCCGGTGCAATCGACAAGCTGACCTGTTTCAAAATCTCGCCTCCGTGAATGCCGAGCGACAGGTTCTCGATCCGCAGCAAACTCATGCCCGCGCCACCCGGATTCGGGGGTCCAGCCAGTCGCGCAGACCATCACCCAGCAGGTTCAGGCCCAATACCGTCACGATGATCGCCAGACCCGGAATCAGAGCCAAATGTGGGGCAAAACTGACCATCGTCTGCGCATCGGCCAGCATCCGACCCCAGCTTGGCGTGGGTGGTTGCGCCCCGAGACCGACGTAACTCAAGCCCGCCTCGGCCAGAATGCCCAGGCTGAATTGAATGGTGCCCTGCACGATCAGCAGATTGGCCACGTTGGGCAGGATATGCTCCGCCGAAATCCGCGCCGCGCCCTTGCCCGAGACACGGGCGGCGAGGATGAACTCACGCTCCCACAGGGACAGGGCCGCCCCTCGGGTGATGCGGGCAAAGACGGGGATGTTGAAAATGCCGATGGCGATGATCGCATTGATCGCGCCCGCACCGAACACGGCGGTGATCAGGATGGCGATGACCAGCGAAGGGAAGGCAAAGACCAGATCATTGCCGCGCATGATGACCTCATCCAGCCACGAGCCTTTGCGCGCGGCCGCCGCCAGGCCCAGCGGCACACCTAAGCCGATGCCGATCCCCACCGCGACCAGAGCCACCGCAATCGACGTCCGTGCGCCGACCATGATCATCGAAAACATGTCGCGCCCGAAATGATCGGTGCCGAACCAGTGCTGTGCGTTGGGTGGCTGCAGTTTCGCGGGAATGTCCAGCGCGGCATGGTCATAGGGCGTCCAGACAAACGAGATCAGCGCCGCCAGCAGGACCAGCGAGGACAGCACCGCGCCTAGGATCAGGTTGCGGCTCATGCCCGGCTCCTAAGCCTGGGATCGACGGCAGCATAGGCCAAATCGACAAGGAAGTTCACGGTGATGACAGCGAAGACCAGCAGCATGACAACTGATTCCACCACGATCAGATCGCGGGCCGAGATCGCCTGAAATACCAACCGCCCGAGGCCGGGCAGGTAGAACACCTGCTCGATGATGATTGATCCGGCCAGCAAGAAAGAGAACTGCAAACCTATAATGGTCAGCACCGGGATCAGCGCGTTTCGAACCCCATGTCGCCACAGCGCCTGACGGCGGGACAAACCCTTGGCGCGGGCGGTTCGCATGAAATCTTCGCCCAGAATGTCGAGCAGCGATGACCGCATCACCCGCGCCAGAATGGCCGCTTGTGGCAAGGCCAGGGCGATCGCGGGCAGTGTCAGCGAGTGTGTCCCGGTCCAGAATCCGTTGTCCCAGCCAGCAAACCCTCCGGCATTGAACCAGCGCAGGTTAATGGCAAAGATCAGGACCAGCATCATCGCAAACCAGAAATTCGGCACCGCGATGCCTAGCTGTGTTGCTCCCATCACCGTCAGATCACCCGGTTTACCGCGGCGCGCAGCGGCATAGATGCCTGCGGGAAAGGCGATCAGGGTCGACAAGCTCAGTGCATAAAGCGCCAGTGGCAAAGACACCCACAGCCGATCCGCGATCATCTGTGAAACAGGCGTGCGATAAGTGTACGAGGTCCCGAAATCCCCCACCAGCATACCGCCCACCCAGTTGAAGTACCGCTGGGTTTTGGACACGTCCAAGCCCAACTCGGCCCGCAGCGCAGCCAATGTGTCGGGCTGCGCATTGACCCCCAACATGAACGAGGCCGGATCACCCGGCGCCACCTCGATCACCGCAAAGATGACGACCGAGGCTATGGCAAGGCTGATCACAAGTGAGAGCAGTCGTTTGAGCGCATAACGTAGCATTGGGGGCAGGTTAAGTGCGCGCCCTGCCCGGGTCCAGCGGCTAGTTATACTTACGCTGCTCTTGCCGAACCAGATCGACGGCGCAGGCCGAAAGCTCTTGCGCAGGGTCCGATTCAGCCAGCGTTTCCAGATTGGTTTCGGTACGTGCCAAAGCCGCCCGACGTAACACCATCAACCGGGCACGCGGGCTGTCCAGAAACTGCGATTGCGAGATCACGGTCTCAAGGGGGCTGTCCATGCGAATGACCTCGAAATACCCACCCAGAAGCGAGAGGAAGGCAAAGGAACAAGCCGCAGCCTCTGCCGAACAATGCGTGTTGCACAGATGCGCGATGGGTCGCGTCGCCTCGGCTGTCATCAGCCAATTCTCCACGGCGGGCCGCCACGGGTTGCCCGGTGACAGATCGCCATAACCCAGTCCCAACGCCAAAACACCAGCCATACCAAGCGCCTGCTCCGAATTTGCCGAAACCAGGTCGGGCTGAATATGACGCAGCGCAGCCAAGCCGTCCCCGCGCGGCTCGGGACTGTCCGAAAGATAGGCCAGATAGGGCTGCAGATCGTCCATGGTCCCGTCATAGGCGCGCAACTCATGCCGCATCGCCTGGCTGCCGTACAACGCAACGATCCGCGTTGGGTAATCTGTGGCTTGATGTTCACCAAGATCGTTGAGGCGCTTCACCTGTTCGGGATCAGGCTGAGGCTGCCTGGATCGCAGCAAGGCCTGCGCCAGTGCATTTCCCTCGGCGGCCTCGAGGGTCAGCCAGGATGTGCCGAAATTGCTATTGTCGTTGCGCCGGAACAGGGCGCGGGATTGGGCAGGCTCAAGGCTTTGTCGAAACGGGGACGGTCCAAGATCCGTGGTTTCGATCCGGCCCAGCAACAAACGCGCATCCGAATTGCCAGACGCCGCCAGCGCGGCCAGCATTGGGAGCGCCTTGGCATCATCACCGCCCAGCCACAAGGCTATTGCCGCATCCAAAGAAGTCTCTGCCGATGCGGATGGCGCAACACAAAGCTGCACCAGGACCATCACGGCAAGGAAAGAGCGTTTGATCATAGGCCTTCCCTTAGGCTGAACGCTACTCCGCCCAGCTAATCGCCGTCAGATCAATGGCCGCTGTCGGCGCGTTCTGCCACAGCCCTTGTACGCCTGCCTTGGCCACACCCAGTTTGGCCAGCTGGAACAGGTACCCGTTGACATAGTCGTTGGAAATCAGGCGCTGTGCTTCTCCCATCAACCGGGCCCGTTCCTCGGGGTCAGTGGTGGTGTTCAGCAGCTCCATCAGGGCCTGAAAATCCGTACTGTCATATTGGAAGTAATAATCGGGCCGCGCATAGATGCCGATATCCATCGGCTCGGTATGGCTGACGATGGTCAGGCCGAAATCCTTGCCCTTAAATACCGATTCCAGCCATTGCGCCCATTCTACGTTGATGATCTCGGCGGTGATCCCAACCTCGGCCAATTGAGCGGCGATGATCTCTCCACCCCGGCGGGCATAGGAGGGCGGCGGCAGGTGCAGCGTAGTCTCAAAGCCTTCGGCAAAACCGGCCTCAGCCAGCATAGCCTTGGCTTTTTCCGGGTCATAGGCAGATTGGCCGGTTAGATCGACATAGGCCGGGTTATGCGGCGCGAAATGGGTTCCGATCGGCGTGCCGTAGCCAAACATCGCTCCGTCAATGATGGCCTGACGGTCAATCGCATGAGCCAGAGCCTGCCGGACGCGGATATCATCAAACGGCGCTTGCTTGTTGTTGGTCGACAGGATCGTTTCGCCTTCGGTCGAGCCAACAAGAACCTGGAATCGTGGATCAGCCTCGAACTGAGGCAGGTTCTCGGGCGCGGGGAAATTGTCGAACACATCCACATCTTCGGCCATCATGGCAGCAAAAGCGGCGGTCGGGTCCGAGATGAATTTGAACGTCGCGCTCTCTAACGCAGGCTGATCACCCCAATAGTCGGGATTGCGGTTCAATGTGATACTGTCGCCCTGCACCCATTCGCCAAAGGTAAAGGCTCCGGTCCCTACTGGGTTTGTCTTGATATCATCGATGCTCTCAGAGGCCACGATCACCGCATCACCCCAGGCCATGTTGAACAGGAAGTTACCGTTTGGTTCGGACAGGGTCACCTTGACGGTCAGCGGATCGACGGCCTCGACGTTTTCAATTCCGGCAAAAAGGGCCTTCTGCGCGTTGGCGCTGTCTTCTGCCATTGCGCGATCAAGGCTGAATTTGACATCCTCAGCATCCATCGCGCTGCCGTCATGGAAGGTCACTCCATCGCGCAGCTTGAAGGTATAAACGGTGCCGTCATCCGAGATTTCCCAGCTTTCCGCCAGCCCCGGTACAACCGAACCATCGCCCATGAAACGGGTCAGGCCTTCGAAGATGTTGGTGTAGACCACCGAATCGATGGCCTGGGCAGCCGCGCTGGTCGGATCCAGATGAGGCGGCTCTAACTGCATGGCGATTGTAATGTCCGATTGGGCCATCGCTTGTGTTGCCAGCAATCCGGCGCTTAGCGCCAGCACCGATCCGAAGGTTCGAAACACCTGCTTAGTCATGGAAACTCTCCCCGTTGAAGTCAACGCAGCCGCGTGTTTGCGGGCTTTTCTGGGCCCAGTGTTCCTTTAAACCTAAGGTCATTCAAGGAAATGTTCGCGCAACCGGGGTTTCGTGGGCCCTGCTCGATCTGTTATGCCGCACTGCAACATGAACACCGCAAGGAGCGAACATGAGCGCCACCGCCCGGAAAAAAGCCCCAAACGCCGAAGATATTCGCGCCTGGAAGGGAGGCGAACCGCTGGTCAGTCTGACCGCCTATACCACCCCGATGGCGCGTTTGATGGACACCCATTGCGACTTTGTGCTGGTGGGTGACAGCGTTGGCATGGTGCTGCACGGGTTGGAATCGACCCTTGGCGTTACGATGGAGATGATGATCCTGCACGGGCAGGCCGTCGCGCGCGGCTTGAACAGCGCGATGATGGTCATCGACATGCCTTTTGGCAGTTACGAGCATTCACCCGCTGATGCTTTTCGCAATGCCGCCCGTCTGATGGCGGAGACCGGTGCGGGGGCTATTAAGCTGGAAGGTGGGGTCGAGATGGCCGAGACCATCCGCTTTCTGGTCAAGCGTGGCATTCCGGTGATGGCCCATATCGGCCTGACGCCGCAATCGATCAACACGCTGGGCGGGTACAAGGTTCAGGGCCGGGATGACCAAGCACATGCTGTGCTGGCCGATGCCCATGCGGTGGCCGAGGCGGGCGCGTTTTCCGTCGTGTTAGAGAAAGTTCCGCAAAATCTGGCCGATCAGATCACCAACGAAGTAGCGATCCCGACCATCGGCATCGGAGCCTCTGCCGGATGCGACGGGCAAATCCTTGTGGTTGACGATATGGTGGGCTTTTTCACGGCGTTCAAACCGAAATTCGTCAAACGCTATGCCGAACTGGGCCCGTTGGCCGAAGCCGCGATAGTCGAATACGCCGCCGAGGTGCGCGCGCGCAGTTTCCCGGCGGATGAACATGTCTTTGCCGATCAGGCCCCTGCCAAAGGGCCAAAGGGATGACCGCACCGATCCTGCGTCGGTTGTCTGATCTGCGCTCATTGACAACCGAATGGCACCGCAAGGGCGAATCCATCAGCGTTGTGCCTACCATGGGCGCGCTACATCAGGGGCATCTGTCACTGGTTCAGGCCGCCAAGGCAGGCACGGACCGTGTGATCGTCACGATCTTTGTGAACCCCAAACAATTCAACAACCACGAAGATCTGGCCAATTATCCACGTACCGAGAACGAAGATGCGCAAAAGCTGCTCCCTTACCGTGTTGATGCGATCTATGTGCCCGATCCTGATGAAATCTACCCGGCAGGCTTTTCAACCACTGTGACCGTCGGCGGCCTCACTGATATGATGGAGGGTCCCTTCCGCCCCGGCCATTTCGACGGCGTCGCCACAGTGGTCGCCAAACTTTTCCTGCAAACGCAGGCGGATAAAGCCTATTTCGGCGAAAAAGATTATCAGCAACTGCTTGTCGTCCGCCGTATGGCCCGTGATCTGGACATCCCCGTTGAAGTTGTGGGCTGCCCTACGGTCCGCGAGCCCTCGGGTTTGGCCTTGTCATCGCGCAACCTGCGGCTGTCGACCAAAGGGCTAGAGATCGCAGCGCGAAAGAACACGCTTATGCAAGCGATGGCCAAAGAACTCGCCGGCGGCGCACCGTTCGAGCCACTTGCAGAGCAAGCTAGCGATGACCTGCTGGCCGCGGGGTTCACCGAGGTGGAATACATCGATCTGCGTTGTGCCGAAACGCTTGAGCCCCTGCCCAACGCATCACGCCCGGCCCGGCTGTTCATCACCGCATGGGCTGATGGTGTGCGCCTGATCGACAATATCGCTGTTCCACCTGCGGCCTGATTTCTGCTCTGGCCCCTGCGCGAGTGTTTGCGCTAAAGTCCCGCAAAACCATGCGGGGGAGGAGCGCAGGCAATGACCTATATTCTGGCAATCGATCAGGGCACCACGTCCTCGCGCGCGATCTTGTTCGACGCACAAATGCAGGCCGTCGGCACCGCCCAGCGCGAATTTCCTCAGCATTTCCCGCAGGAAGGCTGGGTTGAACATGATGTTGAGGATATCTGGGACAGCGTTCTGACCGTCTGCCGTGAGGTGATGGAGACCAGCGGCGTCTCGGCCGACCAGATCGCCGGGATCGGCATCACCAATCAGCGCGAAACCACCGTGGTCTGGGACAAGACCACCGGCAAAGCCATCCACAACGCCATCGTCTGGCAGGACCGTCGCACCGCCGAGATTTGTGCCCGCTACAAACAGGCCGGGTGCGAGGATGATGTGACGGCCCAAACCGGGTTGCTACTGGACCCCTATTTTTCGGGCACCAAGGTCAAATGGCTGCTAGATACCGTCGACGGAGCCCGCGACCGGGCCGCGGCCCAAGAGCTGCTGTTTGGCACCATCGACAGCTTTCTGATCTGGCGTCTAACCGAAGGTCGTAGCCACGTCACCGATGCGACCAACGCCGCGCGCACCTTACTGTTCGACATTCACAAGGGTGAATGGAGCACCGAAATTTGTGATCTGCTGGACGTGCCTTTGACGATGCTGCCAGAGGTGCTGGATTGCGCGGCTGATTTTGGCAGCACATCCCTGCTGGGTGGCAACATCCCAATTCTGGGTGTTGCCGGCGATCAACAGGCCGCCACGATCGGTCAGGCCTGTTTCCTACCCGGCATGATGAAATCAACATATGGCACCGGGTGTTTTGCGCTGCTGAACACGGGCGCGCAGCCCGTCGCCTCAAAAAACCGTCTGCTGACCACCATTGGTTATCAGTTAGACGGGCAAAAGACCTATGCGCTGGAAGGTTCGATCTTTATCGCGGGGGCTGCGGTGCAATGGCTGCGGGATGCGCTGAAAATCATCGATGCCGCCCCGCAAAGCGGCGATCTGGCGGCGCAGGCCGACCCGACTCAGCATGTGGTTCTGGTCCCTGCCTTCACCGGCCTTGGTGCACCCTATTGGAAGCCTGATTGCCGGGGCGCGATGTTCGGGCTGACGCGCAATTCAGGCCGGGCCGAGATTGCCCGCGCCACGCTGGACAGCATCGCCTTTCAGACCCGCGACCTGTGGCATGCAATGCAAGGCGATTGGGGCGCCGAGGCTAATGTGATCCTGCGTGTCGATGGCGGGATGAGCGCGTCAGACTGGACCATGCAGGGCCTGTCGAACTGTCTGGGGGCCCCGGTGGATCGCCCGGTGATGCAGGAAACAACCGCATTGGGCGCGGCATGGCTGGCCGGGATGAAAGCGGGCGTCTATCCTGATCAGGAGGGTTTCGCCCAGACCTGGCAGCTTGATAAACGCTTTGAGCCCCAGATGGCGCAGGATGCCCGCGATGCCGCCTATGCCCGCTGGCAACGTGCTGTACAGGCGGCCATGTCATTCTAAAATCTATTGTCTTGGGCTTCCAAGACGAGGAGGGATACAATGATCAGCTATGTCACGGTTGGCACCGATGACGTCGGACAGGCCAAGCGGTTCTATTCGGCCTTCATGCCTGCGTTGGGCTATGAGCTTGAGGAAGGGCCCGAAGGTCTAAGCTATGCCCTGCCAGTGGAACCGGACCAATCACCGGTATTGCCCGAGTTCTATGTCAAACCCACCTTTGACGGAGCACCCGCCTCGGCGGGTAACGGGTCAATGACCGCATTCGAGGCGCAAAATCAGAAGCAGGTGCGTGATCTGCATGCCGCCGCACTGGCTGCTGGCGGATCAGACGAAGGCGCGCCGGGTTTTCGTGCCGCTTACGGACCCAATTTCTATGTTGGATACCTGCGCGATCCGCAGGGCAACAAGCTTGCTCTGTTCTCCAGCAATCCAAATGAGCCTGGGCGGGACGACTAACGTCGCGACCTAGCTGTGATCTTTCATCAATCGCTGCTTCTGGCGTGACCAGTCACGCTTGGCCTGGGTTTCGCGCTTGTCGTGAAGCTTTTTACCCTTGGCGATCCCGATCTTCAGCTTGGCCCGGCCCTTGTGGTTGAAATACAGAACCAACGGCACCAGCGTCATGCCCTTGCGTTGCGTTGCATTCCACAGGTTCGACAACTCCTTGCGCGAGACCAGCAACTTACGGCGGCGGCGTTCTTCGTGCTTGAACACCTTGGCCTGCTCATACGGCGCGATGTAGCTGTTGATCAGCCACAACTCGCCATCATCGACCGAGGCATAGCTTTCGGCGATGTTCGATCCACCGGCCCGAAGGGATTTGACCTCGGATCCTTCCAGCATGATGCCACACTCGATATCCTCTTCGATCGCGTAGTCGAAGCGGGCACGCCTGTTTTCGGCGATCACTTTGTAGTTTGGATCAGTCTTCTGCTTTGCCATGACGCGTTGATTTAGGCGGCTTGAACCCGCCATGCAAGGCCAGCACAGGCTTTGGCATCAGGATTGTGCGGAAATGATCAGGTCCGGGCCGAAAATTGTATCTGAATGGTTGTGCAGATAGATCTTGAGCCAGGGTGTAAAGCGTTCCGGGTGGCGCTGCACCTCGGCCAGAAGATCGTGATAATCGATCCAGCGAATATCCATCACTTCGTCCGGGTTCGGCTCGATCTTCAGCGGGCCGCGTACGTGCGCCAGAAAAACGTCCACCACCTCATGCTCGATCAGGTTGTTGCCGACATCGGCGTGATACTCCAGACGATGGCGGTACTCGGGATACAACCCGGTGATCCCGAGTTCTTCGCGCAAACGGCGCACTGCGCAGGCTGAGGCCCCTTCGTCCCAATCAGGATGGGTGCAACAGGTGTTCGCCCACAGGCCCGGGGTGTGATACTTGCCCAACGCCCGGCGCTGCATCAGGATTTCAGTACCGCGCACCACAAAGACAGAGACAGCCTTATGCCTGAGGCCTTTTTCATGTGCCTCAAGTTTGTCCACGGGGGTCAACTCACCATCAACCCAAGCCGGGATCATGATTCCCATATGTCGTCTCCTGATGCCGATCCATCGGACTGGCGAACTTTGATGTGGTGCTATGGCCGGATCGGCTTGGCATCGGGGCCCGTCGGCCCCGGATCGGGCCGCGTTGGGACAAAATGGCAATGATCGGTCGGATTATCAACCTTACGAAAAGCCGCAGGTGAAGCGGCTTTTCGATATGTCATTGGGTCATCTGAAAGCTTATTCGCCTGATACGCTGAGGATATAGGCATAGACATCCTCGCCACCGGATTTCAGTTTGAAGCTCATCTTTGACTTGGCCGCAGTGTCATCAAGGTATTCTTTGAGGAAGGCTCTGGGATCTTGAGAATAGGCGACAAAGGTTTCTTCGTCCCAGACAAGCCCGTTCTCGCCAGCGGCCACGATACTGTCGCCATATTTAAACCCTTCCAAAGTCCCAGCAGTCCGACCCGCAATTCCGTAAAGGTTCGGTCCGGTTTTACCGCCTTTTACAATCACATCACCCGCAGGGTCGGCGATCATGTGGCAGGATTTGCATCTGTTGAAGGCTTTCTTGCCCGCCTCTGCATCCCCTTCTGCGTAAACAGGTAGGGCAAGCAGGCTGACGATTGTGGTGGCGAGGAAACGATTCATTGTCTTTGCTCCAGATTTACGTGGCTGGCCTAACAGGAGCTTTGGAGCGCCAATGAGTCAACGCGCAGATTGCCGCGCGTGGGGCTGTGACGCTGTGGCAAAACGCCGGGCCTATCCGGTTTATCTGAGCTGTGACCAGCACGGTAGCAGGTCGCCGGGTGCGGGTGAGGCGAGGTAGATCGCGCGTGCGATAGCCCGCGCCAGACAGAGCGAAGCCGCATGGCCGATCATTCCAAGTTCGGTATCATTGGCCAACTGCACCTCACCTGTACTGACGCCAAAGACCAAATCGCCATCCCCCGGTGTGTGGGCAGGCAAAACCGCGCGCGCGATACCATCATGCGCGGCTACGGCCAGCCTGTAACATTGAGATTTTGACAAGGCCGCATCGGTGGCAACAATGGCGATTGTGGTATTTGATTTCTCGGGATCGGCCCGCATTGCGCTGGCCTTGCGGCTCGCATCCGGCTGACCCAAACCGGCGCGCGGATCAGAGCCTAAACCGCCGAATTCTTTCCCTTGTTCGAATGGTGCCGCCCAGAAATGCCGGTCGCCAGGGGTTGTAACGCTCCCCATCGGATTGGCCGCAACAAGCGCGCCCACCGTGATCCCTGTGTCTAGCACTGCTGAAGCCGAGCCCAACCCGCCCTTCTGCATCGCAGCCAAGGCACCGGTTCCCGCACCAGCGGTTCCGAGCGCGAAGTCTTCGCTGGCCGCCTCAAAAGCGCGCCGCCCCAATGCGCGGTAGGGGTTTTCGGACCAGTCTTTGTTGCCGCCATTCAAAAGATCAAAAAGGATCGCGCCGGGGACGATTGTGACCTTGGTTTTGCCGACCGGATATCCACGGCCTTGCGCCCTTAGCGCATCTGATACGCCCGAACATGCGTCCAGCCCAAAGGCTGATCCGCCAGACAGGGCGATCGCGTCGACATGGGCGACCGATTTATCGGGGGCCAGAAGATCGGTCTCGCGTGTTCCGGGCGCGCCGCCCATTACGTGAACCGAAGCAGTGAATGGCGCGTTCGCCGTAAAGACGGTTGTGCCGGATTTAAGATCCGCATCCTGCGCATTGCCGACCTTCAGGCCGGGGACATCGGTGATCAGGTTTCGGGGTCCGGGGGTCATTTTCGCCTTTTGTGTTGGGCCGAAAGCACGCTCGCGCGCGCTGCCTCCGGCGGAGGTATTTTCGAACCGAAGAAGAGCGGATCAGATGCAGCGGCCACCGTCGACCTCGAGCGCTGTACCGGTGATCATGCTGGCCTCGTCCGAGCAGAGGAACAGGGCGGCATTGGCCATGTCCTGAGGGGTTGAGAAGCGACCGAGCGGGATGGTCGAGAGGAACTTAGCTCGAATCTCGGGCGTGTCTTCGCCCATGAAGGATTTCAGCAGCGGCGTTTCCCCCGCAACCGGGCAGATGGCGTTGACCCGCACGCCGGAGGGGGCCAGCTCGACCGCCATGGTTTTCGTCGCGGTGATCATCCAGCCCTTAGAGGCGTTGTACCAGTTCAGATTGGGGCGCGGCGACAGCCCGGCGGTTGAGGCGACGTTTAGGATCGCCCCCGCGCCGCGCGCTTTCATCGCCGGGACAAAGGCGCGGGCAGTCAGGTAAACGGACTTCATGTTCACGTTGAAGACGCGATCAAAATCTTCTTCGCTGACGTCTTCCAGCGGGGTGGGCAGATGGGTGACGCCAGCGTTGTTGACCAGAATGTCGAGCTGCCCATAGGCGGCCTCGACCGCGCCGGCCATCGCCTGAACCGACGCGCCGTCGCTGACATCCACTTGCTGCGCCATGGCGCTAGAACCCAGTTGGGCCGCCAGATCCTGCGCCGCGTCGCCGTTGATGTCAGCGATCATCACGCGCGCGCCCTCGGCCAGAAACGTCTGTACGATCCCGGCCCCGAACCCGGACGCACCGCCGGTTACGATTGCCGTTTTCCCCTCCAGCCTCATGGTGTTACCCTCCTGCCGCTTATGCGGGTCAGAGTATCAACGGGTCGGCAAGATACCAGATCAATCTTCAGATACTTTCCCGCGCAGCGCCTTGACGTCGCCACGGGCCTTTTTCGCGGCCAGACGGCGTTTGACCGAACCATAGGTAGGCTTGGTCGCAATCCGCCGCTTGGGTTTGACCAGCGCCCTTGAGATCAACTCAGCCAATCGGTTACGCGCAATTTCGCGATTGCGGGCCTGAGAACGGGTTTCCTCACATTGAATGATGATCGCCCCATCTTTAGTCCAGCGCCGCCCGGCCAGCCGTTTCAGGCGATTCTTCACCGGCTCAGGCAGTGACGGTGAACGCGCGGCTTCGAACCGCAGCTCAACTGCAGACGAGACCTTGTTGACGTTCTGCCCGCCGGGACCGGAGGAGCGGACGAAGCTCTCGGTCATTTCCCAATCCTGTAGGATGATATCGTCGGTGATGCGCAACATGGGGCGGACCTTACAAGGCGTCAGGGAAAACAGAAAGGGCCGCCCCGGTGGGACGGCCCTTCGAAAGTTCAGGAGGTTGGGTCGGTTAGATCAATCGACCAGCCGGAGCGAGCGCTCCGCCAAGGGCTGCCCTAGCAGGCGATCCCCCCGGTTGTTCCGACACCTCTCTCCAATCTCTTTCTTGACACTGGATCACCTCCTTTTCTATCTGTTGCGGTTAACTTTGAGCCTGACACAAGATGCGCCATTCTCAAAGCACTTTTTTAGGCAGGCTGTGCGGCGGTCAGACGGGCGACGATCACCTTGAACGGGATCAAGGCAATCAGGGCCAGTGACAGCTTTACCAACCAATCCGCGAAAGCCAGCGTAACCCAGAGCGGAGCCATCGGTCCGGACAGCATGAAGGGCACAGGCTCCCACGCCCAGTTGATCGCGGCATCGGCATTGGCGCCGAAGAAGCTGACCGAGGCCGAGAAGGCCAGCGTAAAGAAGATCGCCGTGTCCAGCGCCGATCCGACAAGTGTCGAGACCAGCGGAGCACGCCACCAGCGGCCACCGCGCAGCGAATTGAAGATGGTCACATCAGTCAACTGCGCGATCAAGAAGGCGGTACCGGACGCGACCGCAATCCGCAGCGGCACGGCGGCATAGGTGAACCCATCACCCTGCAGCATGATCTGGCTGCCGATCAGTGAGCAGATGATACCGGTGACAAACCCGGCGAACACGACCTTGCGGGCCGGGCCCACGCCATAGACGCGGTTCATGATGTCAGTGACCAGGAAGGCCAGCGGATAGGTGAAAGCACCCCAGGTCAGCAATCCGTCAAGGATCAGGAACTGGACCAGAATGTTCGAGGCCACAACAATGGCGGCCATGGCAATAATGCCGGGAATATAAGAGCGTTGCATTTTTAGATGCCCGTTTTGACAAGGTAGCGGCGACTTGGCCAAGGGTTCATCCCAAGGCAAGCCGTGCGTTTAGACCTTTGCCCTGCACCTGTCAATCGGGCAGTAGATATTCGACCAGTTCGGTCTGTTGCAGCGCCAGAAAATTATCGTCCGAGATCATCGTGGCGCGCAGTCTCCCCTGAACGTCGCGCCAGACGGATAGGCCCTCCAGATTGTCATGCGCGCCTTTGCTGGTCTCGAACAGGATTTCCTCTGCTTCCGGGGTATCGTCAGAGACATCCCACCGCCGCAGTCGCGACCGAAACCCGGTAATGGAGGCCGTCCGCTCTAGCACATAGAACCGGCCATCGGGGCCGAAATCGGCTGCAACAGGTTGGAACTGACCACGTTGCGGCAGCACGAAAGGCGTCGACCAGACCTGACCATCCCAGCGATAGACCGGGATATCACCATCTATTGTGCGGCTCTTTTCAGTGAGCGTATACAGGCGGCCGGTGTCGTCGATCGCCAGCCCTTCGAACGATCCATTCCGCTCCAAATCATCAAAGGCCTTGGGGCGCGGCAAGACTCGGGCATTTGTCCCCGGTGCCGGATAGTAGGCGACCCGGTGCACACCTTCGAAAGAGATGTAGAAACCACCATCCGGGGCCATCGCGATCCCTTCGGAATCGCCAGCATAGCCCAGCATGATGCGCCCGGTACTGGATAAGACCGGCCAATGACCCAGAATGCGAATGCCTGAGATCTGATCCCCGTCGCGGTCGACCCGCGCAGTTATCAAGGTCGCCCGGTCGCTGAGAACCGTCAGATGGCGCCCCATGTCAGACACATGGATCGCCGAGAATCCACCGAACCACGCGGCGTTGTCCCTCCAGACATAACTGCCAAGCTGGGCGGCGGTTTTGACCTCAACCGCCCAGACCGACCCGGCACACAGAGATGCAGCAATCAGTTTGACGACAAAACGGCGGCGCATTGCTTGGGCAAATCGGCCAGAACATATTCCCGGCGTTTCTTGGGGGCAGGCGCATTCGGATCGGGCGGTGGCGGGTTGAGAATGTTGTTCACCCATTCCTGCGCCTGAGCGCAGCCATCACCTTTGGGGATAGGGTCCTGATTGACGCAGCCTTTTGACCCTCTGGGACAGTTCAGGCGCACGTGGAAATGATAGTGATGCCCCCACCAAGGCCTGATCTTGCGCAGGTAAGCACGGTTGCCTTTCTCATCCTTGCACATCTGAACCTTGGCCCCGGGGAAGACAAAAATCCGCGCCACGCGCTTGTCTTTCGCTGCTGCGCGCAGCACAGCGTGGTGTTGTTTCGTCCAGTTGTTGTTCACGAACGCCCCGTTCGAGCGGCGCAGGGAAATGGATGAGAGATTTTCGCGTGCTTTGCGGCTCAGGCGCATATCGCCCCCTGGCAGCATCCAGATATCGATATCCAGACCCAGTTGATGAGACCGATGACCCGATGTCATCGGCCCGCCCCTTGGCTGGCTGATATCCCCGACATAAAGGCCATTCCACCCCGGTTGCTTTGCGGCAAACCGGCTGAGGTCCTGCACATAGTCTATCGCAACAGGATGCCCCCAGTTTCGGTTGCGCGACAGGCGCATGGCCTGCCATGTCGGCCCGGTTTCGGGCAATTGCACCGATCCAGCCGCGCATCCGCGCGAATAACTGCCGAATGCGGCTGGTTTTTGCTGTGAGTTAACCCGTTTCGCCCCAAACAGCTGTTTCGCCAAAGGTTCGGCCGTCGCCGTGCTTGCCAGTGCAAGTGCGGCCAAAGCGATTAAAAAACGTCGTAATATCATCTGCTCTGATCCCCTTCCGGTTTCACCCAGCGCATCAGTATGAGACCCAGAATAAACAACAGAATGATGGGTGACACCCCCAGACGTGCACTGCCGGTCACAGTTGTTGCAATCCCGATCAGAAGGGGTGCGGCAAAGGCCGTGGCGCGGCCCGACAGACCATACAACCCAAAGCTTTCGACCGGGGTTTTAGGATCGGTATGGCGCACCATCATCGACCGGCTAGCCGATTGCAGGATACCACCCATCCCGCCAATCAGGATTCCACAACCAAAGAAGACCATATCCGGCAGGCCTGATCCTTCGGGCAACGAAATGCCATAAACCTGCGTTCGGTCCATCGACACAACGGTCACACAGACAAAGATCAGAACCCAGATCGCCACAAGGATAACCGGCTTTGGGCCATACTTCTTATCCATCTTGCCGCCGATCCACGCAAAGATCGCCGAGGCCAGGACGCTGACAATCCCAAACACGCCAATCTTGATCAGATCCCATTCCAGCACCAAGCGGGCATAGACGCCGCCAAAGCTGTACAGCCCGTTCAGCGCGTCGCGGTAGAACATGGACGAGCCCAGATAGCTGGCCAGACTCAGGCGATGACGCAGGTTCGAAATGGATTTGGCAAGCAAGCTCAGCGCCTCACCCATACTGCCCTTTTTGTCCGCAGGCGCATCATCGCGGACCCACAGGAAATACGGCACCATGAACAACATGAACCAACCAGCCGTAAACGGCCCGACAAAGCGTGTGCCCTCTTGTTGTGCCGCATCCAGCCCGAACAGCGGGTCCATCCCGATCAATGTCTTGCCGTTGGGTTGTTCCACAAACAGCGCCAGCATGATCGCCAGTGAGATCAGCCCGCCGAAATAGCCAAACGCAAAGCCCGAACCCGAAATCTCACCCACTTCATTATCGTTCCCCAGATCGGGCAGCTGAGAGTTGATGAAGATCAGCGCATATTCCGCGCCCACGAAACCAAGGCCAAAAGCCGACAGCATCAGCCACATGTTCGACCCGTCGGGCATTGTGTACCACAGCGCCGCCGAACCCACCGCATACATCACCGAAAAGCCGAAAATCCAAGGAATCCGCCGCCCCGACACATCTGCCATTGCCCCCAGTAATGGGGCACCAAAGGCGATGATCAATCCGGTGATGGTCAGGCAATTCGCCCAGACGGTTTGTGCCTGCGCAGCGGCGGCTTCAGCATCCAAACCCGTGCCCGAATAGTAGCCAGCCGCCACCCCGGCGAAATACGGACCGAAAACAAAGGTCACCAACAAAGTGTGATAGGGCTGACTGGCCCAATCAAAGAACCACCAGCCCCAAATGCGCCTGCGCCTGGAAATCTCTGCCATCTCTGCCCCTGTTGTTCTTTGACGTCATAAGACGGGCGTTTCACCCATTTCGCAAGCTTTCAGTTGGCGCAGACTTGCTCTTTGACGCCGGGGCGCTTACGTCTCAGCCGGTGAAAGAACGGAGTGCCCGATGCAGTCTCTATACCAAATCTTGCAAATGTTGCTGAGCGTTGTCTGGTTCATTGTGATCGCCCATGTGATCATGAGCTGGCTGATCAACTTTCAGGTGCTTAATCTTCACCAACAACTTGTTGCGCAGATCTGGTACGGCCTGAACCGCTTGCTCGAACCGATCTACGCGCCAATTCGACGCCTGTTGCCACCAATGGGCGGGTTGGACTTGGCGCCGTTGATCGTGCTGCTTGGTGTTTTTTCCCTACGCATCATCTTGGCCAACAATGCCGCGTTCTTCTACTGACCTCTTGTTCACCGAATCTTAGTATGTGATTGTCCTGTCTTAAGAGCAGATAAATCTTAAAACAGGGCCACCCCGCAGATGTTCGACTCCGCACCCTTGCTGCGAGATGTCTTTGGATTCGACGCCTTCCGCCCCGGGCAGGAGGAGATCGTCGATGCCGTGACCGCTGGCGAAAACGTGTTGGCGATCATGCCGACGGGCGGCGGGAAATCCCTATGCTTCCAACTGCCTGCCCTGCTGCGCGACGGGGTGACGGTGGTGATCTCTCCTCTGATCGCCCTGATGCGCGATCAGGTGCGCGGGTTGCAGGAAGCAGGGGTTGAGGCAGGCGCTCTGACCTCGGGCAACACCCCAGAAGAAACTGATGCGGTGTGGGAGGCGTTGGAGGCCGGTCGGTTGAAACTCCTCTACATGGCGCCGGAACGTCTGGCGGCCGGGTCCGCTTTGGGGATGCTGCGTCGGATTAATGTCAGCTTGATCGCCGTGGATGAGGCGCATTGCGTCAGCCAGTGGGGTCACGATTTCCGGCCCGACTATCTGCGGATCGGAGAGCTGCGCCGCGCCCTGAACGTGCCTCTGGCCGCGTTCACCGCCACAGCGGATGCAGAAACGCAGGACGAGATCGTCGAAAAGCTGTTCGACGGGACCGCGCCGCGCAAGTTCCTGCGTGGTTTCGATCGGCCCAATATCCATCTGGCCTTTGCCGCAAAGGACGGGCCCCGCAAACAGATCCTCGATTTTGCTGCCGCGCGCAAAGGGCAATCGGGCATCGTCTATTGCGGCACCCGCAATAAGACAGAGGTGCTGGCGCAAGCCCTGCGCGCGGAAGGGCACATCGCCTGTCATTATCATGGCGGCATGGACCCTGAAGACCGCCGCATCGTCGAAACACGCTTTGCCCGCGAGGATGGTCTGATCGTGGTGGCCACCGTGGCCTTTGGCATGGGCATCGACAAGCCCGATATCCGCTGGGTGGCCCATGCAGACCTGCCCAAATCCATCGAAGCCTACTATCAGGAGATCGGACGCGCAGGCCGCGATGGTGGCCCGGCCGAAACGCTCACGTTGTTCGGCCCCGACGACATACGCCTGCGCCGGTCGCAGATCGATGAAGGGCTGGCCCCGCCTGAACGACGCATGGCTGATCACGCGCGGCTGAACGCTTTGCTCGGGCTTGCCGAAGCCTTGAAATGCCGCCGTCAGACCCTGTTGGGCTATTTCGGAGAACAGGCCGAAGCCTGCGGCAAATGCGATCTGTGCGATACCCCGCCCGAGGTTTTCGATGGCACCACACCGGTGCGCATGGCCCTATCTGCGATCTTGCGCACCGAGGAATGGTTCGGCTCAGGCCATCTGATCGACATTCTTTTGGGCAATGAAACTGACAAAACCCTCGCCCGCCGCCATGACACGTTGTCCACTTGGGGGATCGGCAAGGACTGGTCCCGACCGCAATGGCAAGCGATCTTCCGGCAGATGATGGGGCATGATCTGGTGCGCCCCGACCCCGAACGCCACGGCGCGCTGCGTATGACCGAGGCAGCGAAACCAATCCTGAAGGGCGAGGCGCAGATTGATCTGCGCAAAGACACGATCCGCAAGGCCACGCGCCGCCCTGCGGTCAAGGCGATGGTGTCCGAGGAAGACGCGCCATTGCTGAGCGCGCTCAAAGCCAAACGCCGGGCCTTGGCGGAATCCGCTCGTGTTCCGGCTTATGTCATCTTCCCGGATCGAACCCTGATCGAAATGGCCGAAAAGCGCCCGATGACGCTGGATGATATGGCCCGGATTGGCGGGGTCGGTGCGAAGAAGCTGGAACGCTATGGCGACACGTTTCTTGAGGTAATCGCGGGCGAGGCCGCTGCAGTTCACCCCGCGCGCCGCAAATTGGCGGGCCGAGATCAGGGTGAGATTTATGACCGTTTGCTAGAGGTACAGTCCCAGTTGTCACGTGGTCCGGATGGAATCGACAAACCACTGACTTGCTCTGCCTCGCAACTGGCGAAGGTGGCGCAGCTACGCCCGGATGATCCGCGCGGGATCGAACAGGTGCTGGGCGACCGCCGTCACGAAAGGTTTGGTGTGGCCTTTCTGGACGTGCTGCGAGATGCAGGTTAGGTCGTTTCGCGTCGCAATGGTGTCAAAAGACGATGCCTCTCCCTGCGGTCGACCGCGCCTTTCGACAAAAGCTCTTTTGGTAAAACGCAAAACGACCTAGATACCGCAGGACAGGCAAGGAAAGAGGGCGGATATGCTGGTAGTGATTTCCCCGGCCAAGCGGCTGGACTGGGCAGAGCGGGATGTTGAGGTCACGTCACCCGATTTTCAGGACGACGCAATCCGACTGTCAAAAACCACCCGCAACCTAACCCTTGGCGATCTGAAAAAGCTGATGGACCTCAGTGATGATCTGGCGCGTCTGAACCGCGACCGCTATCGCGCCTTTGCCGACGCGCCTGAGGCTGACACCACCCGCCCCGCCGCGCTGGCGTTTGCTGGCGACACCTATCAGGGGCTTGAAGCTGCGTCACTGGATGCGGATGAGATGGCCTGGGCGCAGGATCACCTGCGCATTCTGTCCGGCCTTTATGGCGTGTTGCGCCCCTTGGACGCAATTCAACCCTATCGGTTGGAGATGGGCAGCAAGCTGAAGACCCGCCGTGGTAAAAACCTGTATGAGTATTGGCGCGACCAACTGAGCAAGGCGCTGAATGCGCAGGCCGAAGAGGTTGGCAGCGATGTTTTGGTGAATTGCGCCAGTCAGGAATATTTTGGCGCAGTGGACTTGAAGGCCCTGAAACTGCGTGTGATCACGCCGGTCTTTATGGAAGACAAGGCGGGCAGCCCCAAGATCGTGAGCTTTTTTGCCAAGAAAGCCCGCGGTGCAATGGCGCGGTACATTGTTCAAAACCGCCTGACCGATCCGCACGCGTTGCTGGAATTTGACAGCGGCGGCTATGCATACCGCCCTGATTTGTCAGAAGCTAACAAACCGGTATTTGTACGGCCCTATCAAGCCTGATGGGCAGGGCAAGCGGTTGGAGCGCGGGGCCAGCCCCTCGCGCTCCCCGAGGTTTTTTTTGGACAAAAGAAGGCGCGGCCATTTCAATCCGTTTCAGGTTTGATAGGAGCAGTGCCGTCGGGGCGGTGATCCAGGATCATTTGATGGATCAGCTTTTTATGAAGCGGTTTGGTCAGGTAGTGATCAAGTCCGGCTGACAGGATACTTTGATCATCTCCTGCCATGGCATGGGCGGTCAGGGCTACGATGGGAATGTGCTGCCCGGTTTCAATCTCTTGCCTGCGAATCTCGGCGGTGGCCTGTTTGCCATCCATCTTTGGCATCGAAATATCCATAAAGATCAGATCGGGGGCAAAGTCTTGATGGGCCCCGACCGCCTCAATCCCGTTTCCGGCAAAGCGCAGTTCGATGTTCAGGTCTTTCACCATCTTTTTAAGGATCAGTTGATTGGTGCGATTATCCTCGGCTGCCAATACGCGCATCAGCCTGTCCCCTTCGACGCGTACCTCAGGCTCAGAATCATCAGCAGGTTCGGGGCTGAGCACAGAACTGCCTAGCGCGATCAGGCGGTTATAGAGCTCGGAGCGAGGGATGGGTTTTTGCAGAACGCCATCGATCAACTTCCGCGCGGGATTGGCGTGGATGACACCCGGATTGGCGGACATGATCACCAGAGGCACATCGGCCCAGCCGCGATCTTTCAGCGTTGTTGCCAGTTCCAGCCCGTCCATATCGGGTAGATCGTGATCGCAGAGGATCAGATCAATCGATGCATCCAGTTTTGACAGGGCTTCGCTGCCCGATGCGCAGACCGTGACCTCAGCGCCCATCCGGCTGAGTTGTTTTTCAAGGATCGCTCGGTTCACAGCCAGATCTTCGACCACCATGACATTCTTCAGACGCCCGTCCAGATCAGGCGGCACGGGTTGCGGACCTTCCGCTGTAGGCAGAGAGATACGGAACCCAAAGCACGAGCCCTGCCCCAGCTCACTTTCTACCCAGACCGTGCCGCCCATCATCGTGATCAGACGTTTGGTGATGGCTAGACCCAGACCTGTGCCCTCAAACTGGCGGTTGCGTTCGTCTTCGACCTGATTGAACTCTCCAAAAATATGCCCGATTTTGTCGGCTTCGATCCCGATCCCGGTATCCTCGATCGCAATGTGGATGTCGCAGTGCTGCTGATCGGGATGGGGCACGCCGGTGACGCGGATCAGCACATGCCCTTCGGTCGTGAACTTGACTGCATTGCCCACCAGGTTGGTCAGCACTTGCCGCACCCGCCCCGGATCACCGACAAAAAGCGTGGGCAGGAACAGGTCATAATCCACCAGCAGGGTCAGGCCTTTGTCGCGCACGCTGGGCTGCAACAGCATCGCAACCTCAAGAATACAACGTTCCAGATCGAACTGTTCAGGATGCAGGATCAGCTTATCGGCTTCGATTTTCGAGTAATCCAGAACGTCGTTGATGATGACCAGCAAAGCCTCACCTGAGTTGCGGATCGTATTGACGTAAAGGCGTTGTTCTTCGTCCATCGGCGTCTCGGAGAGCAGCTCGGTCATGCCAACGATACCGTTCATCGGCGTGCGAATCTCATGGCTCATATTCGCAAGGAAAGCCGATTTGGCGCGGTTCGCAGCTTCGGCCCTGTCGCGGGCGGCCTGCAACTCGGCCTCATGCCGTACCGAGGCGGTGATGTTCAGCGCCAGGCTCACCACATCGCCCCCGCTGCCGCGTTGGTCGATCAGGCGGATGTACTGGCCGTTCCACAGCTGGACCACCTCGGGCGGAGGGTTGGAACGCGTCCAACGCCTTTGCATACGGGAACACCATTCGGTTGCGCTTTCCCGACCAATATCCACAATCCCTTCGCTGGTCAGCAGCTCCAGAATACGCATGTATGAGATACCCGGCGTGACCTCATCCAACCCTTCGAACACGCTCAGATAGGAGGTATTGGCACTGATTAGCCGGCTGTCGCCATCAAAAAAGGCAAACCCGTCCTGAATGGTCTGGATCGAATGCCACAAGCGCCGTTCAGCCACTTCGATCTTGGCATTGGCGACCGTCAGGTCGGATTTGACCTTTTCATTCTCGTCCCGGACCGTCTCAACCTCGGCCTGGGTTTCGCCAATGCGCTTGGTCAGGGCCATGGCGTGGCGACCCAACTTGCGATTGGCCGAGGACAATTCCGCCTGTTTCAGTTCCAGCATCCGCTCGGCCGCAAGGCGCGCGCGTCGTTCTTGTGCCAGCTTCTGTGCAAGACTCATTGCGTTCGATCCCGTTCGTTCCATGCGCAGCATCCCGCCAACCGGTGAAAAAGTGTTTAAGCCGTTGCGTGACTGGCAGGCCGCGTGCGAGGCTACGTTGGAATAGGAGGTCGTCATGCACCGCTTTGTTTTGATTTCAATTGCTTACATCATTTCGTTCCTGATCCTGCCGATAGCGTCCTTTGCCCAAACCGCAATTCCTGAATTTCGCTATGTCACCACGCGGGATGCTGATTTCTATGGCTCGGATCTGGATGCGCTGTTCGATACAGATCTGGCGTCCTGCATTCGGGCCTGCTCGGCCAATCAAAGCTGTACGGCCTTTACCTATAACACCCGGTCGGATGCCTGTTTTCCCAAAAGCGGCGTCAACCGACAGGAAGAGTATCAGGGCGCTTTATCAGCGCAGAAAGTTCCAACCTCGGATCAGAT
Source organism: Ruegeria sp. AH7 (assembly GCF_056541325.1). Taxonomy (NCBI): domain Bacteria; kingdom Pseudomonadati; phylum Pseudomonadota; class Alphaproteobacteria; order Rhodobacterales; family Roseobacteraceae; genus Ruegeria; species Ruegeria sp. AH7. The sequence continues at coordinate 264,548 of NZ_JBQFYF010000003.1, forward strand.
CCTAATATTGGGGAAAACGCGGACTGAGGCGCTGGAATTCCTTAGTCAGAAAGACCTTAACCGAGCGGCAAAACAGGCCCGGGACCTGGGGTTTACTCACAACGCGGGGGGCCGTGATCTGCAGACTTTGCTGGAGGCGGCGCGAACCGCCGAAAACAATCGCTTGGCGATGCTCTGGACGGGGGCCGCCGTATCGCTTAGCGACGCGCCGGACCTGTGGGTCGAATATGCCCGGTTGCTGCAGGTCGCCAAACCGCCTGCGAATGGCAGTCGATTTGAACAGCGCCAACGCGCGGTCGATGCCGCAATCAACGGATATCTCCGCGCCGATGCACCGGGCACCCAGATTGCCGCCTTGTTGACACTCGCTGACGCGCTAGAAGCCGTGGATCGCGGGCGCGATATGGTCTCGGCCCTGCGGCTGGCCGAACAGGTGCAACCGCGCGAGGATGTACTGGCCGCTCTGGACGACGCCATTGGAAAGTATGGCTTTCGTGTCATCGACAGTACCGTTAAAAGCAACGCCGCCGCGCCGCGCATCTGCGTTGAATTTTCCGAGCCTCTGGTCAAGGCCGGGGTCGACTATGACCCGTATGTGCAGCGCAGCGATGAGGGGCTGGTGGTTCAACTGGACGGCAAATCCCTGTGCGTCGATGGCGTGGCCCACGGTCAGCGCTATCGCCTTGCGTTGCGTGAGGGGCTTCCTGCCGCATCCGGAGAGGTTCTGAACCGCACGGTTGAGCTGACGCATTATGTGCGAGACCGCGCGCCATCGGTTCGGTTTCCGGGCCGCAGTTATGTTTTGCCCAAGGCCGCAGATGCCGCGCTGCCGGTTGAAACCGTCAACACGCCGACGCTGGACCTGACCCTGCGGCGCGTCAGTGACCGCAACCTGATCCGCGCGGTGCAGCAGGATTTCTTTGGCCGTCCGCTCAGCGAGTGGCAGGAACGGGCGTTCTCGGATGAAATCGCCGAGGATGTCTGGAGCGGAACCGCCGAAGTTGCGAACCAGCTGAACCAGACCATGACCGCCCGCCTGCCCATGGCTGAAGCGATTGCCGATCAACCAGCCGGAATCTATGCGCTAACAGCGCGCGTACCGGGGGCTGATCCCTATGACGATCCCGGCGCGACCCAATGGTTCGTGCTGACCGATCTGGGGATCAGCACCGCGCTGGGTACCGATGGGCTGCATGTCACCGTGCGCGGGTTGGCAGACGCCATGCCGAGGGAGGGGATCGATGTTTCGCTGATCTCAAACGCCAATGCGGTGATTGCCAAAGGTCAGACCGATGGCGGCGGCTATATTCGGTTCGAACCCGGTCTGACACGCGGTACGGGCGGCAGCGCGCCAGCGCTGGTTATGGTATCCAATGGCGACGCGGATTTCAGCTTTCTGTCCCTAACCGACCCTGCCTTTGACCTGTCGGATCGCGGGGTCGAGGGGCGCGCACCCGCCGGACCCGTCGATGTGTTCCTGAGCACCGACCGGGGAGCCTATCGCGCCGGTGAGGTAATTCATGTCACCGCCCTGTCGCGGGACAGCACCGCGCAGGCGATTGACGGCCTGCCGCTGACAGTGATCCTGTCTCGCCCGGATGGGGTTGAATATCGACGCGCCGTCTCAGATGGCGGGGTTGCTGGTGGGCACGTCTTTGCCCTGCCCGTTGCCGCAGATGTACCGCGTGGGGCGTGGAAAATCGAGGTCAAATCTGACCCGAAAGGCGATGCACTGGCCCGCCAGACCATTCTGGTCGAAGACTTTTTGCCGGAACGCATCGACTTTGACCTGTCGCTGCCGGATGCGCCGTTGCGCCCGGGCGACACGCCTCCCTTGCAGATCGACGCTCGCTATCTGTTCGGCGCACCGGGATCGGACCTGAGCATCGATGGTCAGGTCATCGCCCGCCCCGCTGACACCGTTCCCGGCTATGAGGACTTTCGCTTTGGCCGCTATGATGCCGAGATATCAACCCGCAGCACCTACTTCGGAGACGCCCACACGGATGCGGCGGGGCAAGCCACAATTGCTGTGGAAATCCCTGTGTTAGAGACTGATGGCGCACCGCTTGAAGCTGCGGTTATTGCTCGTCTCACCGATGGCTCAGGCCGCCCGGTAGAGCGCCGCCTGACCACGCCTGTTCAGTCTGCACAGGCCATGGTCGGAGTGCGCCCGCTGTTTGACGATGTTCTTCAACAAGGCGCCGAGGCCGCGTTTCAGATCGTTGGATTGTCGCCCAACCTGACACCAGAACCCATGCGCGTGCGCTGGACGCTGAACAAGGTTGAGACCCGCTATCAGTGGTATCAGCTTTATGGCAACTGGAATTGGGAACCGACCACGCACCGCACGCGCATCGCCACAGGTGAGATTGAGACGACAACAGACCCAATAAACCTGACACAACCTGTCGACTGGGGTCAGTATGAGCTGGTCGTCCAGCACCTGGATGGTGCCTACGCGGAAACGGCGGTCGAGTTCTCTGCGGGCTGGTATCGGGCGGCCGATGCCTCGGTCTCGCCTGACCGGCTGGACATGTCGCTGAACCGCGACAGCTACCGCCCCGGTGAAACCGCGCAGCTGCGCATCGTCCCGCACATGGCCGGTGTGGCGCAGATTGAGGTTCTGTCAAACCGTGTGATCCATCGCCAGATGGTTGAGGTGCCGGAAGGTGAGTCTGTGATCCCGCTTGAGGTGACCGAGGACTGGGGCGCAGGCGCCTATGTCACCGCAACAGTGATCCGCCCGATGGATGTCGCCGCTGGCCAGAACCCTGCGCGCGCCATGGGCGTGGCCCATGCAACGGTCGAACCGGTGGGCCGTACACTGGAAGTATCAATTGACGTGCCTAGTGTGACCTCACCTCGGCAAACGCAAAAAGCCCTTATTAGGGTCGGAAATGCGGGCGAGGATGACCCCGTATGGCTGACTTTAGCGGCTGTGGATGTGGGCATCCTGAACCTCACCGGGTTCGAAAGCCCGGACCCGCAGGGCTACTATTTTGGCCAGCGACGTCTGGGCGTTGATCTGCGTGATGTTTATGGCCGATTGATCGACGGGATGAACGGCGCGCTGGGAACCGTGCGTTCGGGCGGGGACAGTTCGGGAATGCGGCGGCAATCCCCACCGCCGACACAGGACTTGATGGCTGTGTTCAGCGGGCCGGTTCAGGTCGACGCCAACGGCGAGGTCGAGATCGACATCCCCTTGCCTGCCTTTAACGGCACCGTGCGCCTGATGGCGGTGGCGTGGTCGAACGCTGCCGTGGGACAAGCCGAAGCCGAGATGATCGTCCGTGACCCGGTTGTTGTCACCGCCAGCCTGCCGCGCTTTCTGGCCCCCGGCGATGAAAGCCGGATGCTGCTGGAGATCGTGCATGCCGGTGGCCCCTCAGGCGAAATGGCGTTGGGGCTGACATCCTCTGCCGGGCTGAAAATGGGCAATGCCCCCACCAGTTTTGTGCTGGACGACGGCGGCAAGGCGTCATTCGAAATCCCCATCCTCGCTTTAGCGGTCGGAGACCCGGAGATCAACGTGGCTATCTCGACGCCGGATGGACGTGATCTGGAACAGACCCTGCGGATGCCGATCCGCGCGAACGACCCCGTTGTGGCTCAAACACGGCGGTTTTCGCTGGGTGAGGGCGACAGTTTCCTGTTGACGCAGGATGTCTTTGACGGCTTCCAACCGGGATCGGCCAAGGCGATCCTCTCCGCAGGCGCTTTGGCGAGGTTCGACACGCCCGGCCTATTGGATCAGTTGAACCGCTACCCCTATGGCTGCACCGAGCAGATCACCAGCAAGGCGCTGCCGCTGCTCTATCTGTCATCGGTCGCGCAGGCGACCGGGCTGGGCGATGGGCCGCTGGTGGATCAGCGCATCAACGACTCGATCCGCAGCATCCTGACGCGGCAATCATCGAACGGTGCTTTCGGCCTCTGGCGCGCAAACAGTGGGGATTTCTGGCTGGACGCTTATGTCACCGACTTCCTGTCGCGCGCCCGTGCACAAGGTCACGCAGTACCCGACCGGGCCTTTGCACAGGCCATGGATAACCTGCGCAACCGCATCAACTATGCCCCTGACTTCGACAAGGGTGGTCAGGACATTGCCTACGCTCTGATGGTACTGGCGCGCGAAGGAGCGGCCTCGATGGGAGACCTGCGGTATTATGCCGACGCCAAGGGGGACGCGTTCGACACTCCGCTGGCCGCAGCGCAATTGGGGGCGGCTCTGGCGTCGTACGGTGATCAGACCCGAGCGGATGCCATGTTCACCCGCGCGGCCCAAATGCTGGACCAACGACCTGAACAAGGGCAATCCCGCTGGCGCGCCGATTATGGCACCACTCTGCGGGATGCCGCCGGTCTGCTGACGCTTGCGGTGAATACGGGCAGTCAGGCGGTGGACCGCAACGCCCTGATCCAGCGTGTCAGCGCTGGCAGGCAGTATCTGTCCACGCAAGAGGCCTCTTGGTCGCTGCTGGCCGCCCATGCGCTGGTCTCGGACCCGTCCGGGTCTGGGTTGAGTGTGAATGGCGCTCCGGTCTCAGGCCCATTTGTTCAGGTTCTGGAAAGCGTGCTGGCGGATGAGTTGAACATCACCGCCACCGACGCGAACCCAACAGACATCACCCTGACCGTCACCGGCATCCCGACCACGCCGCCGCAGGCTGGCGGCACCGGCTATGCAATCAACCGGTCCTATTATTCGATGGATGGCGATCCGCTTGATCCGAACTCGTTCACCACTGGCGACCGGTTCGTCACCGTTCTGACGGTCACGCCCTTTGAAAACGGCGGGGCGCGGCTGATGGTGGATGATCCGCTGGCCGCCGGTATCGAGATCGACAATCCAAGCCTGCTGCGTTCGGGAGATGTGCGGGCGCTGGACTGGCTGGACCTGTCAGAGGCCAGACATACCGAGTTCCGCTCGGACCGTTTCCTGGCGGCTGTTGATCTGTCCGGCGGCGAGACTGTGACGCTGGCCTATGTGGCCCGCGCGGTCACGCCCGGCACCTTCCACCACCCGGCAGCATCGGTCGAGGACATGTATCGCCCGCAAAACCGTGCTCGGACCGAGACGGGTCGGGTCGAAGTTAAGTGATCCCGCGTCAAGCATATCAAAACGCAAGGCACCGAGATGCCTAGACGCGCCACATTGCTAATGGCGTTGGCTGGTGCGCTCTACCTGACCGCCTTTGCGCGAGATCGAGCAGCGGACTGGGTAGACGCGACCATCCTGCCCCCGGTGCTGACCGAAACCTCGGTCGAGATGCTGGACCGCAATGGCGCTTTGCTGCGCGCCTTCCCGGTCGAGGATGGCATCTGGCGGATGCAGCCCGGCCCGGTTGATCCTCGCTTTGTCGAGATGCTGATCAGGTATGAGGACAAGCGGTTCTGGTCTCATTCCGGCGTCGATCCAGCTGCGATGATACGCGCAGCGGGGCAGGCGCTTTGGAATGGCCGCGCAGTCTCAGGCGGATCGACCCTGACCATGCAGGTTGCGCGGCTGATCGAGGATGGCCCAACCGGGCGATGGAGCGGCAAACTCCGCCAGGTTAGGGTCGCATTGGCGCTCGAACAACGTCTGACCAAGCAGCAGATTCTGGACCTCTATCTGATCCACGCGCCCTACGGCGGCAATCTGGAAGGCATTCGCGCAGGCGCGCGCGCGTGGTTCGGGAAAGACCCGACGCGATTGACGGCTGCGCAAGCCGCCCTGCTGGTGGCCCTGCCGCAAGCGCCTGAAACCCGCCGGCCGGATCGGGCAAATACGAATGCGGAAAAAGCCCGCAATCGCGTTTTGCATCGGATGCAACGGCAAGGGGTGTTATCGTTAGACGACATGCAGGCGGCGCTGATCGAAGCGGTTCCCACGCAGATGCGCCCTTTCCCGCGCCATGCGCCGCATCTGACCGATCACGCGTTACGCACGCGCCCCGAGGCCCGGACCCACGATCTGACCCTGGATGCGCGCCTTCAATCCCGGCTAGAGGGATTGGTGGCCCAAACGGCCTCTGAAGCGGGCCCGCGTATCTCGGGCGCGCTGATCGTGGCAGATCATCGCAGCGGTGACATACTCGCCTCGGTCGGATCAGCAGGCTATCAGGACGCGCGGCAGGGATTTGTCGATATGACCCGCGCGGTGCGTTCGCCCGGATCGACGCTCAAGCCCTTGATCTATGGCATGGCATTCGATCAGGGGCTGGCCCATCCTGAAACCCTGATCAGCGACAGCCCGGTGATGTTCGGACACTACGCCCCGCGCAATTTCGACGGTATGTTTCGTGGTGATGTCCGGGTGCGCGACGCGCTGCAACTGTCATTGAACATCCCTGTCGTGCGGCTGACCAATGAACTGGGCCCCGCCCGCGTCATGGCCGCCCTGCGCGATGCCGGAACGCAGCCGAAACTGAGTGGCGGAGCTCCGGGTTTGGCGATCTCGCTGGGCGGCGTCGGGCTCAGCCTGCGGGATCTGGTACAGCTCTATGCGACGCTCGCAGCAGGGGGTCAGGGGCCAGTTCTATATCACGATATGCTGTCTAGCCGGGCACAGACCACGCGCACCCTGTCAGATGTCGCCGCGTGGCAGTTGGCCGACATCCTTTCCGGGCTAACACCCCCTTCCGGTGCTGCTGCGCAGGGGTTGGCCTATAAAACCGGCACATCTTATGGGCATCGTGACGCTTGGGCGATTGGATTTGACGGGCAGCATGTCATCGGGGTTTGGTTGGGCCGTGCTGATGGCACCCCGGTGCCCGGCGCCTTTGGCGGAGAGCTGGCGGCCCCCTTGTTGTTTGAAGCCTTCGGGCATCTAAAACCCGCCCCCACGCCCTTGCGCCCGCCGCCGCCATCCACATTGATCCTTGGCGCGGCTGAATTGCCCCAACCTTTGCAACGGTTCCAACCGCGCAGCGCCGCGTTTGAGAAAGATCCAAGCGCGCCTGATCTGGTATTTCCGCCCAACAACGCCGTGTTAGAGACGAACGGAGCCCCCCTGACCGTCAAACTGCGCGGCGGAGTTGGCCCGTTTTCCCTGTTGGCTGATGGGGTTCCGGTGCTGACAGATCAACGGCAACGAGAGTTTGATATCCCAAATCCCGGTCGCGGTTTTTCACACTTGGTGGTGGTAGATGCACGCGGCGCGTCTGATCAGGTCTCGATCCAGGTCGATTAAGGTGTGAACCCTTACCGGCGACCTTCGCGCAGCCAGCCGCCCAACAGGAACCCACCCGCAAGCAGCAGCACCAGCCAGGGGGGCAGCAGCCCGGCCTGGGTAACATCGCGCGTTTCATACGCCTCGCGCGGCGTCAGACCGATCCAGCCGCGCCCGGCTGCCGGTCGCCCGGCCCGGACATTGCGGACCGCAGGTGCACCATCCTCCAAGCGGATGGCGCCGCCGCGCATTTGATCAATCACTGGTTCCAAAACGTCGCCCGTTGCGATGGTCTGCTCAAACTCCTTTGGTGCGGCGGGGCCCAGCCCGATCACAGCCATTAGGTCGCCCTCCTGCAAGCGATAAAGACCAATCTCAGGCCCGAAATACTGCGCTTCAAACCGACCGGGCGTGACCTCATCAAGTGTCATCTCAAGCGTTTCGCCATTAGGGCGGGTGATTGTCACCGGGCCAACCTCTTCTTCGAGGGTCTGACGGATGATGCGCATCGACTGGCCATTGGCCTCGGCCCACAGCGCCTCTTCCTCCAGCTCCGGCTCTTTCATCATCCAATGGGCAAGACGGCGCAGCAGTTCCAGCTGCGGCCCGCCGCCCTCGAACCCCCGACTCCAGAGCCAGGCGTGATCCGAAGCCAGCATGGCAACGCGCCCTTCACCCACCCGGTTCAGAACCAACAGCGGGCGGTCCTCGACCCCCGTCATCAAAACCTGACCCTCGCGATGTTTCACGTCGATCTGACGCAGCCATGCGCCCCAATCCTCGGAATCACCCAGATTGGTGGTGACTGGATGCCGGTGGCCCAGATCGCTGACCATAGGCACATAGCGTTCTTCGATCACACGCGCGGTTGGCTGCGCCGGTAAGATCGACGCGAGCGGTGAGCGAAAGATACTGTCCGCCGTGGCAAAATCAGGACCCGCTGCAATCAGCACTGCACCGCCATCGTTGATATAGTCGGTCACGTTGTCCAGATAGATCGCGGGCAAGATGCCGCGTCGTTTGTAACGATCAAAGATGATCAGATCGAAATCGTTGATCTTTTCCAGAAACAGCTCTCGGGTCGGGAAGGCGATCAGCGACAGTTCATCGACCGGCACGCCATCCTGCTTTTCCGGTGGGCGCAGGATGGTAAAATGCACCAGATCAACGGAACTGTCTGATTTCAAAAGGTTGCGCCAGGTGCGACCGCCCGGATGCGGTTCACCCGACACCAGCAACACGCGCAGCCGATCACGGACACCATTCATCTGGATCAGCGCAGTGTTATTGCGATCCGTCAACTCACCTTCGGCCTCTGGGACCGTGAACTGGATGACATTGCGCCCGCCATGGGGCAGCGTGATGGGCAGTTCCACGTCCATGCCAATTGGAATGGTGAACTGCTGTGGCTCGCCACCATCGACGGAAATCTCAAGCGGTGCATTTGCAGCGCCGACCGGTGCGGCGCCACTGTCTTCGACCCGCAAAGTCAGTGTTACAGGTTCGCCGATAATAGCAAAGGCAGGCGCGTTGCGGACGATCAGCCTGCGGTCCCAATCGTTTTCGCGCCCGGTTTGCAGCAGATGCATCGGTGCAGGCAGGTCGGGCGCCTGATCGACGTCGTGCACGATCCCATCCGAGACCACAAGGATACCGGCAATCCGCGCACGCGGTTCTTCGGCCAGCGCCGTGTTCACCGCGGCCATCACCTGCGTGCCTTCATCCCCATCCCCGTCGCCAACACGGATGCGGCGCAGCTCGGTATTGTCGCGCGAGTCGATCTCGGCGGCCAGCGCCTCAGCGGCCTCGGCGGTCTGATCCGCACGATCTGAGAGTGTCTGACTGGCGCTTTCATCTTCGATCATAAGAACGATATCGGTCAGCGGCGCGCGATCTTCGACCTGATACACCGGACCGGCCAGAGCAGCGATCACGACCAGAGCGGCCAAGCCGCGCAGCGCCCAACCGGACAGGCCGCGCCAAAGGGCCAGAACGATCCCGCAGACCGCAATCGCGGCAACAACGGCCAGCACGGGCCATGGTATCAGCGGATCAAAGATGACGGTTCCGGTCATTGTCCCAACCTGTCCAGCAGAGCAGGCACGTGGACCTGATCGGATTTGTAGTTTCCAGTCAGCACATGCATCACCAGATTGACCCCAAAGCGGTTGGCCAGTTCGCGCTGCCGCTCGCCCGCATAACCGCGTCCCACCGGCAGCAACGCCTGCCCGTTGCGGTCCACCGCCCAGGCCCCGGCCCAGTCGTTGCCGCCGATCACCACCGGCGTCACGTTGTCATTGAGGTTACGGAAGGGCATCCCCTCAATTTGTTCTGCATCCAGCGGCGCAGCTTCAACCCAGACCTCAGTGCCCGCATAGCGGCCCGGAAAATCCTGTAACAGATAGAAGGTCCGGGTCAGGACGTGGTCGCGGGGAATAGGCTCTAGCGCCGGGATATTTAGCGGGGCGGCCAGCTGTTGCAGCTTGCGCCCATTTGGGCTGGACGCGCCGAACCCGGCAATATCCGCATCGCGCGTATCGAACAGAATCATGCCGCCTGACCGCAGATAAGCGTTCAGCTTGGCATAGGCCTCGGCTGAAGGTTGCGACTGATCGGGGGTGATCGGCCAATAGAGCAATGGGAAAAAGGCCAGCTCATCGCGTTCCAGATCCACGCCAAACGGCTCTGCCGGCTCCACAGATGTGCGGAAGAACAGCGTTTGCCCCAAGCCGCGCAGGCCTGCCTGCGCGATGTCGTCCACCCGCGCATCGCCGGTTAGAACATGTGCCAGAACCAATTCTTGTGTGGCGGCGAGAGCGAAATCCGTATCATCCGGCGTTTGCGCCTGCGCCTCGGGCACCAAAAGCAGCGCCCCCAGCGCTACAGCCGTTGCTTTGGCCAGACCCAACCGGCCTGACAGGGCAAGCGAGGCAATCACATCCGCGGTCAAAAGGATCAGCGCAAGGCTGAGCAGCAAACCACCCAATGGCGTCTCGGTCGTTACTTCCTGTCCTTTGATCGGAACACCAGCGGGCCAGACAACCGGGCGCAGGGTTGCATCCTCGGCCAACACATTGCGCGCCAGCTTTTGCTTGCCGCTTTCGTAAAGACCGGGGCGGATATCGGGACCAATTTGACCAGAGACCAGTTCAACACCATCCACACCCGCCAGGGTGCCCGCATCTGACAATGTGCCGAACCCATCCATGATCTGCACAGGCTCCCACGTGGTGCCTTGCAACTGATCCACCTGCCGTGACTTTGCAGCTGAGGCCACCGCCAGACGATCCAGCATTTCCACGAACAGACCCGAGAGTGGCAGGCTGGACCATTCAGCATCTGCGGTCACATGGAACAGAACCACCTGCCCCAATCCCAATGCCTTGCGGGTGACCAGAGGCGTGCCATCCGACAACGACGCAATCACCCGATCCGCCAAGTTAGGGTCAGGTTGTGCCATGACTTGGGTCGAAACGACAACGTCACCGGGTATCTGCAGCCCGTAAAAGGGCGACGCTTCTGGAAATGGCGCCAGTGTCTTGGCCTCGCCCCAACTCATCGCGCCGCCGACAGTGCGCCCACCGCTGCGCAGGCGCACAGGCAGCAACGTGTCCTCTTCGTCGCGGCCCAGATCGCTGGCTGCCATGCGCGGTCCGGCAAAGCGTAGCAACAGGCCACCCTGTTCGACCCAGTCGATCAGACCCGCCTGTTCGGTGTCGGACATCTGCGCCACGTCGGACAGAACGATCACATCCGGGTTTGCAGGCAGAACCTCTAGCAAACCACCCTCGACAAAATCCGCCGTGGGGATCAGAACTTGGGTTAGATAGTGTAGCGGCGACAGCAGCTCCAGCCCTTCGCGGTTCACCGTTCCGGCAATCAGCGCGACCTCGCGCCGGCGCAGGCTGTCATCGGTCAGCGTGACGGCCCCTGCCGATTTCTGGCCCTGAATCTCGAACCGAGTGATCCGAGCGCGCAGTTCCGATGGCAGAGCAAGTTCGATCTGCGCCTCAGTCGCGCCTGCCTCAAAAGCCATTTCTGCAGATTGTAGAACGCGCGCGGTGCCCGCAGGGTCACGGCCCTGCGCCAGAATGGTCACGGTTTCCTCGGGGCCCGGCTCGGCCCGCAACACCGTGATCTGAATGACACCATCCTGATAGGCCGCCGGAAGGATGGCCAATGCATCCGATGGGGATTGGTAAACTGTCACGTCACCGCGCGATTGCAGCGCTGACACCAAACCCTCATGGCCGTCATAGGTCAGCCGATCACTGAACCAATGCGTGTCAAATCCTCCCTCGACCTGATCCAGCCCGGCTATGACCTGTTCGATCTGCGCCTCAGTCGGCTGCCATGGGTTGGGAACCAGGCCGGGCAGGCGGTTGCGCCATGCCTCTGCCGCCTGAAACACGGGCGGTTCCGGTTCGGTCAATCGCAGGATCGAGACAGGACGGCTTGAGCGGCCCGCCTCGGTCAATTGCGCATCGATCTGGTCAAGCGTCGAGGACCACCGTGTAGCCCCGCCCCAGCTGGCATCCAACACCAGCAACAAAGGCCCGGTGCCCGTTTCATCGCGTGAAGGGTTCAGGACCGGACCCGCCAATCCAATAATGATCGCTGCCGCTGCCAGCATACGTAACAAGAGCAGCCACCACGGGGTGCGGTCCGAGACGCTCTCGTCATCCTTCAACCCCAGCAGCAATGTCACCGCCGGGAACAAGCGCCGGATCGGCGCGGGGGGCACGGCACGCAGGATCAACCACAGGATCGGCAAGGTCAGCAGACCCAACAGCACCCATGGCGCGGTAAAGCCGATGCCCGCCAGAACCGTCATCGCGTGCCCCCGTCCAACGCGCGATAGAGCCAAAGCAGCGCCGCCTGCGCGCTATCGCTGGTGTGATGCAGACCCAACTGCCACCCCGTCGCGCGGCACAGCCGGGTCAACGCATCCTTGCGCTGCGCCAATCTGTCCAGATAGCGATCGCGCAGGTCTCCGGCTTTTAGTGTTTCATGGCGGGCTGTTCCACCAACGCTTTCGAAAATGGTACGGCCGAGATAAGGAAAGCTTTCCTCGCTTGGGTCCAGCACCTGCAAGATCACACCGCGTACACCGCGGTCAGCGGCTTTGGTCAGCGCCAGTTCAACCTCGTCCATCGGGCCAAGGAAATCCGAGATAAACACCGCACGCGCATGCGGGATCATGGCACGGTGTTCAGGCGGGGCATAGTCTGCCTGATCATCCTCGGACCAGGCTTGAGCCAAGCGGATGATCTGCGCATTGCCGCGTCGGGGCGGCAAGGTCGTCCCCGTTAGCCCAACACGTTCACCGCCGCGCACCAGCAAGATAGCCGTAGCCAGACCCAACAGACGCGCCCTGTCCGATTTCGTCGGCAAGCCTTTATCAGAAGCAAACCGCATTGACGCGCCCTGATCGACCCACAGCATCACCGATTGCGCAATCTGCCATTCGCGCTCCCGCACAAATTGCTGGTCCCCTCGCGCTGATCGGCGATGGTCGATCATCCGGCGGCTATCTCCGATCTGAGCAGGGCGGTATTGCCAGAAATCATCGCCCATACCTGATCGCCGCCGACCATGGTCGCCCAATAAAACGGTTCCGGCCAGATGTTCGGCGCGCGCCAACAGCGGCGGCAGCCGGGACGCCTCGGCCTCAGATCGTTCTCGAAGGGTCAGCGCAGCATTCACGCCGCAGCCTCGGTTCGGATCAGACCGGCGGCGGTGGATTCGATGAGGTCTGACAAGCTGTCACCTCGCGCCCGCGCCGCAAAGTTCAGTGCCATCCGGTGGCTCAGCACCGGGCGGGCCATATCCAATACATCTTCGGCATTCGGCGCCAAACGCCCTTGAAGCATGGCCCGCGCTCGAACTGTCATCATCAGCGCCTGCGCCGCACGAGGGCCGGGCCCCCAAGCAACGGTTTCCTTGACCCGCTCGGACACGCCCGCTTCATCCGGGCGGAACGCGCGAACCAGATCGAGGATCAGTTCGACAACCGAATCTCCCACCGGCATACGACGCAACAGGACTTGCGCCGCCAGCAGTTCCTCTTTGGTGAAAATCTGATGCGCATCATCTTCTTCGACGCCTGTAGTGGCCAGCAGAATGTCCCGCTCGGTCTGACGATCTGGGTATTCGACGTCGACCTGAACAAGGAAACGGTCCAGCTGCGCCTCGGGCAGCGGATAGGTGCCCTCCTGCTCAATCGGGTTCTGCGTGGCCAGCACGTGGAATGGTGTCCCGAGTGAGCGATCCTCGCCCGCCACGGTGACAGTCCGCTCTTGCATTGCTTGAAGCAGGGCCGATTGCGTCCGCGGACTGGCGCGGTTGATCTCGTCCGCCATCAGCAACTGGCAAAAGATCGGACCTGAAATGAACCGGAAATGACGGCTGCCGTCATCAGCGGTATCCAGAACCTCGGACCCCAGAATATCGGCAGGCATCAGATCGGGCGTGAATTGGATGCGATTGCCGTGCAGGCCCATCACTGTTGACAGAGTCTCGACCAATCGCGTTTTACCAAGACCCGGCAAACCGATCAGCAGGGCATGTCCACCGCACAACAGCGCCGTCAGGGTCAGGTCCACGACCCTCTCCTGCCCGATGAAGCGGCGGGTGATCGAGGCCTTGGCCTCTTGCAACTTGGTTTCCAGCGCTTCGATCTCGGATACGAGGTCGGCAGGTTCGGTCATGACTTTCCCTTCCGTGGACTATTATAGATGAAGTGTATCGCGCTAAGAGGAAATGGCAAAAGCAATGAGCGGACAAAAACCCGTGAAACCTTCGCCGGATGGTTTGGCTGCATCAGTCAAAGCGGCCAAAACCAAGGGTCTACCGCCCGTTCACCTGTGGAATCCTCCGTTTTGCGGCGATCTGGACATCAAGATCGCCAAAGATGGTTCTTGGAGTTACTTAGGGTCGCCCATCAACCGGTTCGAGCTTGTGAAGCTTTTTTCCTCAATTCTTAAGAAAGAAGACGGCAAATACTACCTCGTCACCCCGGTCGAGAAGGTGGGAATCACTGTCGAGGATGCGCCGTTTCTTGCGGTCGACTTCGACCAGACAGGGGATGGCCTGTCGCAAGACCTGACATTTACCACCCATGTGGGCGATACGGCCATCGCCGGGCCGGATCACCCGATCCGCATTGTCATCGATGCGGAAACAGAGGAACCCGCACCCTACGTATTGATCCGAAACAACCTTGAAGCACGTATTGACCGCAAAAGTTTCTACCGACTCGTGGATATTGGTACCAAGCATGATGGCTGGTTTGGCGTCTGGTCGGGTGGGCAGTTCTTTCCGCTAATCTCAGCCTCAGATCTACCGGACTAAACGGCGCGCGACCTTGCGGTCCTGCGCCAGCACCACAGCCACGGCCACGATCCCTGCGCCCAGCGCGCGAGTCCAGTTCCAGTCATCCCCCAACATCAGCATGATCAGCATCACGTAGAAAGGCGCTATGTTGATGTGGAATGAGGCCAATGCAACGCCCAGCTTCCCAACGGATCCAACGAACAGTACCTGACTGAGGCCCATTGCAACCAACGCATAAATACCAAGCATTCCGATCTGTTGAACATCGATCTGCGCCGTTGGCATGACGTCCACACCCAATTGTCGCGCGACAAAGAACAGCAATACAGCAACAATCAATCCGCCAAAAAATGTGATGGTACTGCGGCCAGTCTGGCTAAGGTCGGGGAAATCTCTCGCAGTTGCCATTGTCGCCCAGCAGAACAGCCCGGTCGAGGCAACAGCACAAATAGCGCCCAACCCCAGCTGCGCCGGGGCCACCGCACTGGTGGCGATCAGACCGCCTATGATGGACACCACCACACCCAACGCAAAATTCCAGCGTAACCGCCGTGTTCCAGTTGCCAACTCGATCAATGTGGCAAACAACGGTGCGCACGAGGCGATGATGGCCACTGTTACCGGATCTGTCAGCTTTTGCGCCAAAATGATCAGGAACATGCCGGCGCCAAGCATCCCCCCAACAAACATTGCATGACCCCATCGGGCACGCATGACGCGCGATTGGCCATCGATCAGAATCCAAATTGGCAACATGACAGCCACAGCGAGCGCCAATCGTGCAACGAGCAACGCAACTGGTGGCCAAGTGTGTAACAACACTTCAGCAGCGGGAAACCCGGCAGCCCATGTCAACATAGACGCAACCGCCAGCCCATTGCCTGGCAAGGCCGAGCTGCGCCCACCAGACACAGGTAAAGATGTCCCGCGCACGGGGTCGGGGCTCATCGCCATGGGATCGAACCTTCACAAAAAACAGCGCTCGAAAATGATTCGCCGTGTCGTCTAGAATTTCGATGATTTGCCGGGGCCGTTCTGGTCGATTTTCGACAATCTGTCGTTTTCAGTCTCTTTCCTGAAAACCACCCGCCCGTTAGTGTTTGCCGACCAAACCACGGGACCACTCATGCCCAGATTTGCCGCCAATCTTTCGCTGCTCTTTACCGAGTTGCCGTATCTCGAACGTTTCGAAGCCGCCGCACAGGCCGGCTTCAAGGCCGTCGAGATTCTGTTTCCCTATAATCTGGCAGCCAAAGAAACCCGCCGCGCCTTGCTGGCCAACGGGCTGGAGCTGGTTTTGATCAATGCCCCTCCGCCCAACTACACGGGCGGCCAGCCGGGCTATGCGGCGGTGCCGAAGGGCGAGGCGCGATTCCAATCCGACATCCGGCGCGTCCTGCGCTATGCAGAGCTGTTGCGCCCTCAGACGATACATATCATGTCCGGTTACACCTCGGGGCCTGAGGCGATGGCGTGTTTTGTGCGAAACTTGCAATGGGCGGCAGACGTTGCGCCAAACCAGCAGTTCACCATCGAACCGCTGAACCCGGTGTCACAGCCCGACTACATTCTGAACGACTACGCGCTCGCCGCTGAGGTGCTGGATCAGGTGGACCGTCCCAATATTGGCCTGCAATTTGACAGCTTCCACGCGCAGATGATCCATGGGGATGCGCTTGCCATATGGCAGAAATATCAGGACCGCGTGACCCACGCCCAGATCGGCGCCACCCCAAACCGGTCAGAGCCAGGCGATGGCCCGATCGACTTTCCCGCCCTGTTCAACGCCATCGACAACAGCGGATACGACGGATGGGTCAGCGCCGAATACAATCCAACGACGCCCCGCACCGTGGACTCGCTGGGATGGATGGCGCGCTAACACACCCGTTACTGGCATTTGCTGCGAAAATATCGCACAGCTTGGCGCGGTGAATGAACGGATGGTACCGATGACCCACGCCCGACTGTCACATATTATGTTCTGCCTGATCATGTCAGGACTGATGTCCTGCATCGTGACCGGGATTGCCACCGTCAAGGCCATCGGATTTGGGCCGGGCATCTTTGGGGATTGGATGGCGGCCTGGGCCTTTTGCTGGCCCATCGCCTTCACCGTCATCGTGACCCTTGGACCGAGCGTCAAACGACTGGTCGACCGCCCTGTCAGGCCCAAGGCCTGATCCGTCGCGAAGAGGGCCCATCGGGCCTGATGAGCGGCGTGCCCTAGTGCGCTTCGGCCCAATTCGCGCCGCGCCCGGCATCGACATCCAACTTCACATCCAGCTTCACCGCCGGGTCCGAGGCCCCCTCCATCACATCGCGCGCCACCTCGATCAGCCGATCAACACCGTCCTCAGACACTTCGAACAGCAATTCGTCATGCACCTGCAACAGCATCTTGGCGGGCAACCCGTTGATCGCATCCGGCATCCGAACCATCGCGCGCCGGATCACATCCGCCGCTGTACCCTGGATCGGCGCGTTGATCGCAGCCCGGCGCGAGAAACCCGCATGCGGCCCTTTGGCGTTGATCTCGGGCGTGTGGATTTTGCGCCCAAACAGGGTCTGCACATAGCCGTGCTCTTTCGCAAAGGCGATGGTGTCGTCCATATAGGCGCGAATACCGGGGAAGCGTTCGAAATAGCGGTCGATGAATCCCTGTGCCTCGGCCCTTGGAATGCGCAGGTTGCGCGCCAGGCCAAAGCCCGAGATGCCGTAGATCACACCAAAGTTGATCGCCTTGGCCTGACGACGGATGTCCGGCGTCATCTCATCCAGTGGCACATCGAACATCTCGGACGCGGTCATCGCGTGAATATCCAACCCGTCGGCAAACGCCTGTTTCAAGGCGTCAATCCCGGCAATATGTGCCAGAATGCGCAGCTCGATCTGGCTATAGTCGAGGCTCACCATCACATTGCCCGGCTCGGCGATGAACGCCTCACGAATGCGGCGGCCTTCCTCGGTCCGGACGGGAATGTTCTGCAGGTTCGGATCGGTCGAGGCCAAACGGCCCGTGTTCGCCCCAGTGATCGAATAAGACGTATGCACGCGGCCCGTGTCCGGATTGATATGGGTCTGCAGCGCATCCGTGTAGGTCGATTTCAACTTCGACAGTTGCCGCCAGTCCAGTACCCGGCGCGGCAATTCATGCTCGGTCGCCAGATCCTCAAGAATATCCGCCCCGGTCGAGTACTTCCCGGTTTTCCCCTTCTTGCCGCCTTCCAGACCCATCTTGTCGAACAGGATCTCACCCAACTGTGCGGGCGAGCCGACATTGAAGTTCTGACCGGCCAACCCGTGAATTTCAGCCTCTAGTCCGGCCATTTTCTGCGCAAAGGCATTCGACATCCGGCTGAGGACATCGCGGTCCACCTTAATACCGTGCATCTCCATTTCCTTGAGAATCGGCACCAGCGGGCGTTCAAGAGTCTCATAGACCGTCGTCACCTGCACCTGATGCAGTTGCGGCTTGAACAGTTTCCACAGGCGCAATGTGATATCCGCATCCTCGGCGGCATAGGCCTTGGCCTCATCAATCGGAACCTTGTCGAAGGTGATCGCCGATTTGCCCGAGCCCAGCAGCGGTTTGATCGGGATAGGAGTATGGCTTAGATAGCGCTCGGACAGAGTATCCATCCCATGTCCATGCTCACCGCCATGCATGGCGTAGGACATCAGCATCGTGTCATCGATCGGAGCGATATCGATGCCATAGCGCGCAAAGATCTTGGCATCGTATTTCATGTTCTGCCCGATCTTGAGGATCGAGGGGTCCTCGAACAGCGGTCTCAGCAGTGTTAGAGCCTCATCTAGCGGCATCTGCCCCTCGGCCAGCGCATCCGAGCCGAACAGATCATCCGCCGATCCGTCGCGGTGGGTCAGCGGGATGTAGCAGGCCTCCCCTGCTTCGATACAAAGCGAAATGCCGACCAGATCGGCGATCATCTCGTTCAGGCCGGTGGTTTCCGTATCAACGGCGATCCAGCCGGTTTCATAGGCCCGGTCGACCCAGACTTGTAGCGCAGCCGCATCCCGAACACATTCGTATTTCGAGGCGTCAAATGGCATTGCTTCGACTTCGGGCGCTGCTTCGGCCGCGGGAGCATCGGGGATTACTGGCGAGTCCACGCCCAGTTTATCCGCAATGCGCTTGGTCAGCGTACGGAACTCCATCTGAGCCAGAAAACTCATCAAGACGTCGGCCTCAGGGTCCTTCACTTCCAGATCATCGAGCGTGAAATCAAGAGGGGTCTGTTCATCCAGCTGCACCAGCTTCTTCGACAGCTCGATCTGATCGCGCTTTTCGATCAGGGTCTGGCGGCGCTTGGGCTGTTTGATCTCTCCCGCACGGTCCAGCAAGGTTTCCAGATCACCATATTCGTTGATCAGCAAGGCTGCCGTTTTGACGCCGATTCCCGGTGCCCCGGGTACGTTGTCAACGCTATCCCCGGCCAGTGCCTGTACATCGACCACTCGTTCCGGGCCAACGCCGAATTTCTCAATTACCCCGTCCCGGTCGATGCGCTTGTTCTTCATCGCATCCAGCATTTCCACGCCGCCGCCGACCAACTGCATCAGGTCCTTGTCGGAACTCACAATAGTCACACGTCCGCCAGCCTCACGTGCCTGAACGGCAAGAGTGGCTATGATGTCGTCAGCCTCATACCCTTCCAACTCTTTGCAAGCGATGTTGAAGGCCTTTGTCGCCTCGCGGGTCAGCGGCATCTGCGGGCGCAGGTCCTCGGGCATCGCCTCACGATTGGCTTTGTACAGGTCATAGAGGTCATTGCGGAAGGTGTGAGAGCCCTTGTCGAAGATCACCGCCACATGGGTCGGTGCATCCGGGCCATCGTTCCCCTCGACATATTTTTGCAGCATGTTGCAAAAGCCCGAAACCGCCCCGATCGGCAGACCATCCGATTTCCGGGTCAGTGGCGGCAGCGCGTGATAGGCCCTGAAAATAAAGGCCGATCCATCGATGAGATGCAGGTGACACCCTTTTCCGAAATTGCTCATGCGCACGCTCCCTGTCGGTCAGAGATGGTTCTGCCACAGGGTCGCTCGGGTGACCAGTCTTGAACTTGGGCTAACCGCCGAAGAGGCCGCTGAAAACGTCCGAAAAGCTGTTGAGCAAAGCCATAATGATCAAAACACCAAGGAAGGCAAAAAACGCGAAGGCAAAGAACTGGAACAGGATTGCGCCGACGCCAACCGCAATCCCGGCGATGGCAGGGCGGCGCCTTTCGTGACGCAGGAGGCCGACAACCGACAGAACAACTCCCAGCGCACCCAGCATAGCCACGCCGATCTGCAGGAAATCATCCAGATCGCGCGCACGCGCAACCGGCTCGGGCTGTTCCAGCCCAGCCGCAGATCGCAGGGTAGATTTGCCGATTTCAGCCGCCAGTTCGCCCAGCGACACGCCGGCGGATTGCTGAGGCGCGAAGGGTCCAGCCCAAAAGACGAACAAGGCAGCAAACAGCGTCAAAGAGGCAATGCAAAAGCCGATCCATCCGAAAATCGGGTTGGCAGAGTCATTGGGTGTAATGTCGGTCATCACGCTCGCCTACGCTGTATGCGCCACCGAAATAGCATAAAAAACACGGCGAGATTTGGGCGAAACCCGATTGGACGGGCAATCAGCCCTGCTCTGTGCCTTTCAGAACATATTTGCAGTCGCAATAGGGGCACTCGACCCAGCCCGTATCTTCAGGGATTTGCAGCCACACGCGCGGATGGCCCAGCGCACCTTCGCCGCCGTCACAAGCGACGCGGGTGGTTTCGACGATCTTGGTTTCCGGCGCTTCGATTGTCACGGCTGGCGATCCTTCACTGGTTGTCGGCCTCGCGGGCATGCATTAGGTGCGTTTATGAGCGATGAGCAATCCGGGGGCAAGTGCCACATGAGCGATGCGGCAATCAGGATCGAAGGTCTGCGCAAGACCTATCGGGCAAGCAAGGGCCAGCCCGAGAAGTACGCACTGAAGGGGATTGACCTGACCATTCCCAGCGGCTCGGTTTTTGGGCTTTTGGGGCCGAACGGCGCGGGTAAGTCGACCCTGATCAACATTCTGGCCGGGCTGGTGATTAAAACCTCTGGGAAGGTTTCGATCTGGGGCTTCGATCAGGATCAGAACCCACGCCAGTCGCGCGCCGCCATTGGAGTAATGCCACAAGAGCTGAACCTGGACCCGTTCTTTACGCCCCGTGGCGCGCTGGAAGTGCAGGCTGGCCTGTATGGCGTGCCCAAGGCCCAACGCCGCAGCGATGAGATTCTGGAGCTCGTCGGCCTCAGCGACAAGGCCGAAGCTTATGCCCGCACGCTATCAGGCGGGATGCGGCGGCGGTTATTGCTGGCCAAGGCGTTGGTGCATCACCCCAGGATTCTGGTTCTGGATGAACCGACTGCCGGTGTCGATATCGAGTTGCGCCAGATGCTTTGGGCCAATGTGCGCAAGCTGAACGAACAGGGGATGACGATCATCCTGACCACGCACTACCTGGAAGAAGCACAGGAAATGTGTGATCAAATCGCCATCATCAATCATGGTGAAAAGATCACCCAGGACAGCACCGCCAATTTGCTGGGCCGCATGGACCGGCGCACCATGGTGATCATGCCCGATAGCCCGGTTGCGGACCTTCCATCTGCTGACGGGGTCGAGGCCGCATTGCGCGACGATGGCAGCCTACTACTGCAATATCGCAGCGCCCAGACCAGTGCCGAGCAGGTATTGGAATCCGTTCGCGCCGCGGGTATCCGCATCCGCGATGTGCGCACCGAGGAAGCAGATCTTGAGGATGTGTTCCTTGCGCTGACCTCGTCTCAAGCTCGGGCGTCGTAAGCGCGGCCCAGAACCAGCCCTTAGCCCCGGTCGATCCGCGCTTGATAGCAGTTGTTGCGCGCGGATCGGACATGGATATAGGCCACATCGAGGCGGTCAAAGATATCTTTGACCTTTGCACCAATCTGATCCGTGGGGGTGATCGCTCCGGTGCCATAAACGATCCGATCATCCTGCCCGTATCCCTTGATCAAATAGTCAGGAGAGCTGGTCAGAATCTCGGGCAAATCATCCCCTTCATAGCGCTCGCAGGGTTCGGCGCACAAAAATATGGGCCCGGTTTCCGCATACGGATGCGTTGCGGCAAAGGGCCTGTGCGCCAGAACCAGCATTGGCGCGCCTTCTGGGATGTTTTGCAGACAATGACGGCAGGGATTGCCTGCGCCGGTTGA
Organism: Ruegeria sp. AH7; assembly: GCF_056541325.1. Classification (NCBI taxonomy): domain Bacteria; kingdom Pseudomonadati; phylum Pseudomonadota; class Alphaproteobacteria; order Rhodobacterales; family Roseobacteraceae; genus Ruegeria; species Ruegeria sp. AH7. Next base: position 286,285 of record NZ_JBQFYF010000003.1, read on the forward strand.
AACAGCGTGCTCTGGCGTGACTCCATAGGCATCCGGACCACCCTGTTGCAGGGTGCGGACTTCGTCAGTGGGCAATGCAGTGATTTTGAACATATCAATCCTCCGGTTTTCCGGACCATGCCCAATCATGACCACGCCGCGCGACCCGATTCCTGCGCAAATCGCACGTCGCCGTTGGCCGTAAGGATGAGCGCGACAAAACCACGCCTGTAGAACCGCCGGGATTCTGGTTAGGACCAAAACACTATGACCCGACCCATTCTGCCGCCGCGATTTCCGGCCACGTCTGATCAGATCAATGCGCAAGTGTGCGCCTTTTACGCCCGTGTCAGAACCGACCCGGTGCTAGGTCCCGTTTTTACACAGCATGTCGATGACTGGCCCGCGCATGAGGAAAAGATCGCCTCATTCTGGCGCAATGCGATCCTGTATGAGCGCGGGTATGACGGCAATCCGCAGCGGGTTCATATTGAACGGCTGGCAGTTCAGCCTGACATGTTCGCCCATTGGCTGGACCTGTTCGAAGAGGTCGCAGCCCAGATGCTGCCAGCCGAAACCGCGACGCCCTGGGTCGCCCTGGCGCGACGCATCGGGGTGGGGATGAAGGCTGGCGTGCAATCGGCGCGTCAGCCCAAGGATGCGCCACCGATCCTGCGTTGATCTGAAGACATGGCAGCTTTGCACTGTTAGCGGTAAGATAGGGGCTATGCGCGCTGGCAGAATGGGTTTACTCAGGGGCAAGACAGCCCCTTTGCGCTGCGACGGCACAGTGCCACCACACCGACATCACCCGAGGCCACACCGATGAGCACTCAGAACACCACCCTAAGGGGACTTGGTTTCGCGTTTCTTGGATTCGCGGTTTTCGCCAGCCATGACGCGTTGATCAAGGTGCTGGGCGGGACCTATTCGGTGATGCAGATCATCTTTTTCGCCACCCTGTTTTCCTTTGTCCCCATGGCAGTGACAATCCTGACAGACCGGACAACGGGCAACTTTCTGCCGCACCATCCCTGGTTGGTGCTGCTGCGGTCGGGATTGATGGTTACGGCCATGGTCTGCGCCTTCTACGCCTTTTCGGTGCTGCCACTGGCCGAGGTCTACTCGTTGCTCTTCTCCTTCCCATTGATCGTGACCGTTCTGTCGATCCCGATTTTGGGAGAGGTCGTCCGCGTCCAGCGCTGGGCCGCCGTTGGTGTTGGCCTGATCGGTGTTCTGATCGTCCTGCGCCCGGGTTCAACGGATATCACACTGGGCCACCTGGCCGCTCTGGCTGCCGCGTTTTGCAGCGCGTTCGGGTCTGTTCTGGTGCGCAAGATCGGGAATGAGGAACGATCCGCCGTCCTGATCCTGTACCCCATGTTACTGGCCATCCTGGTCATGAGCCTGATGCAACCCGCCGTCTATCAACCACCCTCGCTGCTGCATCTGGCAATGATGGCGCTAGTTGGTGTGTTTTCGGTCATCGCGCAACATCTGATCATCCTCGCCTACCGCGCCGCGCCCGCCGGAGTCGTCGCGCCCAGCCAATACAGCCAGATCATCTGGGCCACTTTGTTCGGCATGATCTTCTTTGGCGAGCGGCCCGATGGCTGGGTCGCCGTCGGCGCAAGTATCATCATTGCATCCGGCGTTTTCGTGGTCTGGCGCGAGAGTCGTACCGATGTTTCCACGAACAAACCAGTACTACGCGTGCGCTCACCCCGCTCAGATACGGGGGCGTCCGCACGGCCGAACAGATCGCTTGAAACGGGGATCTGAATCCTATGCAATCGTAAGAAGGTTGAATAGCATTTCAGAAAATCGCCGTAGCAACCTTACATCATGCAAATTTTGGAAGTTTTTGACTTTGAAGTTCTTTATTTCAGCATTGGCCGTTTGCATTCTATCTACGCCCTCACTGGCGCAATACCAACTCACAGATGGAACCGAAGTCACATCCTTAGACGTGTTTCAAGAGTGCAACCTCTGCCCAGAATTGGTTGTCTTGCCTTTAGGTGACTTCATCATGGGTGGACCAATCGGCGACTCGATCAATGGGTTGGTTGCAATCGATGGAAAACTCACCATGGTTGAGGTTGGTCATCCGGCAATTGGCGCAGATGAACGACCTCTGCACCGCGTTGAAATCGACATTCCAATCGCGATGAGCCGCAACGAAATCACCTATGACCAATGGATGGCATGCGTCAATGAAGGGGGATGCGGCGGCTATGTCCCGGACAACGTGATACTGGGAATGAACGAAGCTCGAAAGCGCGTCGAAACTCCTGTGTATGGCGATCATCCCGTCGTCGATGTGTCATTTTTGGATGCACAAGCATATGTTGCGTGGCTGAACAAAAAACTTGGTGTTGACGCGTACCGTTTACCAACCGAGGCAGAGTGGGAGTATGCGGCGCGGGCAGGCACGCAAACGCGCTTTGCTCAAGGCGACGAGCTGACGTCGGAGCAGGCAAATTTCTACGGGCGTGGAACTGAACAACTAACTGGAGTTGCACGACCTGATCTACTCTCGCGGCTTTTGCCGGTTCCCGTGGATGAGCTGGATGCTGCGAATGGATGGGGTGTCAGACATATGTCAGGCAACGTCAACGAACGGACGCGCTCCTGTTACACTGACAAGTACGCCGGTTGGACCACATCTAGTGAATGGTTGCTTCAAAGCGAAGTAGAAAGTTGCAAGCGAGTGTCTCGTGGTGGCGCATTTAATACGGGCATGGACTCCGTACGCGTCGCTTCAAGAGGCTCGGCCAGAGAGGATTTTCGTAGTCAGTACACTGGTTTTCGAATTGTTCGCGAGATGGAATAAGACCGGCGTACTCTGTAAATACGCCGGTCTGCGCGGTCTCCGCAGTTCATTGTTCCTAGTTAATAAACCACAACGGAACGGATGCTCTCACCTTTATGCATCAGGTCGAAGCCGTGGTTGATGTCGTTCAGACCCATGGTGTGGGTGATCATCGGGTCGATCTCGATTTTGCCTTCCATGTACCAGTCGACGATCTTGGGAACGTCGGTCCGGCCCCGCGCGCCGCCAAAGGCGGTACCGCGCCAGGATCGACCGGTGACCAGCTGGAACGGACGGGTTGAGATTTCGGCACCCGCAGGGGCCACGCCAATGATGATCGATTCACCCCAGCCTTTGTGGGCCGATTCCAGTGCGTCGCGCATGACACCGACATTGCCGGTGGCGTCGAACGTATAATCCGCGCCGCCCTTGGTGAGGTTGACCAGATAGGGAACCAGATCGCCTTCGACCTCTTTGGGGTTCACGAAATCGGTCATGCCGAATTTCGTCGCCATTTCCACCTTGGCGGGGTTCAGGTCAACGCCCACGATCTGATCAGCCCCGGCCAGACGCAGGCCCTGAATGACGTTCAGGCCGATACCACCTAGACCGAACACGATGGCCCGGCTGCCGATCTCGACCTTGGCGGTGTTGATGACGGCTCCGATACCGGTGGTCACGCCGCAGCCGATATAGCAGATCTTGTCGAACGGCGCGTCCTCACGCACCTTGGCCAGAGCAATCTCGGGCAGGACCGTGTGGTTCGAAAAGGTAGAGCAGCCCATGTAGTGCAGGATCGGATCACCATCCAGCGTCGAAAAGCGCGAGGTGCCGTCGGGCATCAGGCCTTTACCTTGCGTTTCACGGATCGCCTGACACAGGTTGGTCTTGGGATGCAGGCAGTATTCACATTCGCGGCATTCCGGCGTGTAAAGCGGGATCACATGATCGCCGGGTTTCAGGCTGGTCACGCCCGGCCCGACTTCGACCACCACGCCAGCGCCTTCGTGGCCCAGAATTGCCGGGAACAGGCCTTCGGGGTCTGCCCCCGACAAGGTGAACTCATCTGTGTGGCAAATACCGGTGGCCTTGATCTCAACCAGAACCTCACCCGCCTTGGGGCCTTCGAGGTTCACATCCATAATTTCCAAAGGCTTGCCAGCCTGAACGGCGACGGCTGCACGGGTGCGCATAGTGCTTGTCTCCCAGTCTTGTTTGTCCAAACCCTGCGTCAAAAACGGGGTTCTTTCAACTATGCATTCATGACAGAGTGGCTAAACTTTTGATATTGAAGAAACGACATTGTCCGAATGAGGAACGCCAATGCACCGATTTTTTCCGATCCTGGTCCTTCTGGCGGCCTGTTCAGAACCACCCCCACCCGAAGATATTCCGATTGAGCCAGAGGCCGCGCCTGTCGATCTGGCCTTTTGTCAGGGTGATCCATTTGCCGAGACGATTGGCCAGCCGGTTTCAACCATTCAAGCCGACCTGCCCGAACGCAGTCGCGTGCTGGGGCCAAACGACATTGCAACCCAGGATTATCGCATCGATCGTCTGAATGTGTTTGTGGATGATACCGGCGTGATCCAACGCCTGACCTGCGGCTGACCCTGAATCAACGTTATTTCCCGCGATAGATCAGCCAATCCGGAAGGTAGTCCAGCAACCGGACAACCCATGAAAACGGGGCCGGGAAGTCAGTCCGGAAACGGCGGCGCGACATCGCTTTGATCACCCGGTCTGCAGCGTCCTCAGCCGTCATCAACATCGGCATCTTGAAATTGTTTTTCTCGGTCAGACGGGTCTTGATGAAGCCCGGGTTGACGATGCGCACAGTGACCCCGGTACCCGCAAGATCAAAGCGCATGGTTTCCGCCAGCGACACCAAAGCCGCCTTGCTGGCCGCATAGCCCACAGCCGCGGGCAACCCACGATAGCCGGACAGAGACCCGATCAGGGTGATATCGCCGCGGCCTGCACGCACGAAAGACGGCACCGTTTCACCCAGAACACGCAGCGCTCCGGTGTAGTTCACATCGGTCATGGCCAGTACCGCCTCAGTATCCCAATCGGCGCTGCGCATCGGCTCGTAGGCTCCGGCATTGTAGACAAGACCGTTAAGCTCTCCGACTTCAGCCACAGCGCCGCGCACAGCATCCAGATCGGTGACGTCAAAAGGAACCGGGCGGGCATTCGGCAGGCTCGCGCAGATATCGGCCAGCCGATCCGCATTGCGCGCCGACAGGATCAGATGCGCACCCCGGCGGCTGAGCGCCTCGGCCAACGCGCGGCCCAGGCCCTCGCTGGCGCCCACGATCCAATAGGTTTTTCCGTCAAAGCTGCTCATGTCTGGGCCGTATTGTGATCTGATGCTTATTTTACGGGCGGGCACGGATGCTGGATCACGCCGCCATACAGGAAATTCGGCGCAGAAGTCACAATATAGAGCAGCGTGGAAAATAATCTAATCTGATTGATCCGACATCAAACCTGCTACGTATCCCCTTGTAAAATGTCGCACTAAGGGGATCACATGTTCGACGAAACGCGAGGCGAACGCAAGAAAATCGCAATCGTAGGTGCAGGCATTTCCGGTCTATCCGCAGCCTATTATCTGTCAGAAGATCACGACATTACTATTTACGAGACCGAACCCCGGCTGGGGGGACATGCGCGTACCGTCATGGCCGGCAAGAATGGCGATCAGCCTGTCGATACCGGGTTTATCGTCTTCAACTATGCGACCTACCCCTATCTGACCAAGCTGTTTGACGAGTTGAACGTGCCGGTCATCAAATCCGAGATGAGCTTTGGCGCAACCATCGACAACGGTCGGATCGAGTATGGGCTGAACAACCTGCGCACCCTGACCGCGCAGAAACGGAATCTGGCGCGCCCGTCCTACTACAAGATGATCGCCGACATCCTGCGGTTCAGTAAAGAAGCACCCGAGGCTGCCAAGGATGATGACACCACAATCGGAGAGTTGGTGGATCAGATGCGTCTGGGCCATTGGTTCCGCCACAACTATCTGATGCCGATGTGCGGCGCGATCTGGTCGACCCCGGTGGAGTTTGTTGATCAGTTCCCGGCGCGCTCGCTGGTACAATTCTTCCGCAATCATGCGTTGCTGGCCAGTGGCCGGGCCAATCAGCATCAGTGGTATACGGTCAAAGGTGGCAGCATCGAGTATGTGCGCCGCATCGACGCCGCCCTGCGCGAACGGGGCTGCGATATTCGACTGGCTGCCCCGGTCGATCACGTTCAGCGCGACGACATGGGCGTTTCGGTGACAAGCCAGGGACATACCGACCAGTTTGACGAGATCATTCTGGCCACCCATTCCGACCAGTCCCGCGCCATTCTGGGCGACAATGCCACGACCGCCGAAGCTGCAGCATTGGAAGCGATCCGCTATCAGCCCAACAGCGCCATCCTGCATTGCGACCCCGGTCAAATGCCCAAGCGTCGTGCCTGCTGGTCCAGCTGGACCTATCGCTCGCAAGCCGGGAATGTTGGCGTCACCTATTGGATGAACCGGTTGCAGAATATTCCGGACAGCGACCCGCTGTTTGTGACGCTGAACGCGTCGTCAGAAATTCCCGCGGATAAAATCTATGATCAGGTCGAGTTCGCCCATCCGGTGTTCGACAAGGCCGCCCTGAAAGCACAAGGGCAAATCCGCGAGATGCAGGGACAGAACCGGACCTGGTTTGCCGGAGCGTATAACCGGCACGGGTTTCACGAAGACGGGATTGCCAGTGCGATGCACGTTGTGGATCGCATCAAGGGCACCTCGCAAACGATCGGAGCTGACCATGGCACTTTGGAACAAGACCCGGCCATCCCTGCTGTTGCGGCTGAATAGACGCCTGTGGCGCGCTGGGCTTCTGTCCTTGACGCTGCTGGCCCCCGGTGGGTTGGCGGCTGATCCGCTGGCAAGCGAATTGCAAGATCCCAAACAGATCGGCAGCGGGACCTTTCGGTTTCTCGGCCTGCCGCTGTATGATGCGAAACTCTACACACCAAGCGGGGCCGCGTTCAGTTGGAGCCAGGATTTTGGCCTGAAACTGACTTACCGCAAAAACCTGAAACAAAAGGCGCTGGTAGAATCGACGCTGGAAGAAATGGCCCGTCAGGGCAATCCGCAGCCCACGCAGGCGCAGCTTGAAAAGTGCTTTCAGGCTGTCAGCAAAGGGGACAGCTATCTGGCAATCTCAGAGGGGCCAAACAAGGTTGGCTTCTGGCGGAATGGTACCCAGACCTGCACATTGGCGAGCAACGACATCAAGAAGTCCTTCATGTCGATCTTTCTGGGCAACAACACCCGCTCGGCCAGCTTTACGCAAAGCTTGAAGGGCCAGTGATGCTGTACCCCCGTGTCAGCCTGTATGCGCTGATGCTCGCTGCGGCGGGTATTCCGCTTTATATTCACCTGCCACGCTTTGCGGCGGTGAACTTGGGCATTGGTCTTGGGGTGATTGGCACGGTCCTACTGGTTATCCGGTTGGTCGATCTGGTTCAGGACCCGCTGATCGGCTGGGCCATCGACCGCTGGCCAGGCGGGCAGCTTTTGTTCGCCGCCTTGGCCGCGCTGGGTCTGGCCATCGGCTTCCCCCTGCTGTTTGGCCTGCCCGAAGGCGCTAGTATTGCCACTTTGGTGGCGGTCCTGATCTTGCTGTTCTCGGCCTACAGCCTCGGTACGATCCTTTTATATGGTCGCAGCGCGACGCTTGCTAAAAAGGCCGATGCCAAAGAGCTGATGACACTCGCCGCCTACCGTGAAGGTGGGCAATTGACAGGCGTCGTGATCGCCGCCAGCGCCCCGGCCCTGTTCGTGGCCTTGGGTGCATCCGCACAAGGATACCCCGCCTTTGGCCTGTTTCTGGGCTTTTTGGCGCTGTTGACCCTAATCCTGACCATTCCAATCTGGCGACGCACGCCGATCACCGGTCAGGGCTTGTCTTTTGCCGGACTTGGGCAGGCCGGAGCGCTGCGTCTACTGGCATTGGCACTGGTCAACAGCCTGCCGGTCGCCATCACATCCACCCTGTTCCTGTTCTTTGTCGAAGATCGCCTGCAACTGCCCGGCAAGGCGGGGCCGCTGCTGATCCTGTTCTTCCTCTGCGCAGGCGCAAGCGTTCCGCTTTGGGCCAAGCTCAGCAATCGGATCGGCCCGAAAAAGACCCTGATCATCGCCATGCCGCTCTCCATCGCGGGCTTCATCGGTGCCGCAACGCTATCCTCCGGAGACCTCACCGGTTTCGCCATCATCTGCATCGCGTCTGGCGCGGCGCTTGGGGCGGATATGGTTGTTCTGCCTGCCATGTTTTCCGTGGTGCTGACACGCGCGGGGCTGAACGCCTCGGCCGCGTTTGGCATCTGGTCTTTTGCCGGCAAGCTGGGCCTTGCCCTCGCTGCCTTTTTCACTCTGCCACTGCTGGAGCGCAGCGGCTTTACACCCGGTCAAACCAATAGTGTCGAGGCTTTGAAAACACTCAACCTCGCCTATGCCGTACTGCCCTGCATCCTCAAGCTTGGCGCGTTCGGGATGGTTCTGACCCTGCCCACGGAGGTTACAGCCAAATGAATACACTTGTCGTGCTTCTACTCGCCATCCTCGCTGTTCTGGCGGCCAAGGGGCGTTTCCTCAGCTTTCGCTCACAATCGCCTGCCGATTATGGGGGCACGGGCCCCAACTTCTCGCTGAAAGAGCACTTGAATGGCGAAATCCTGTCCGAAGGCCTGATCTATGGCCCGAATGGCAAGATGTCGAACAGCTTTGTCGCGCGCATGGTCGGCGAATGGGACGGCAACTCGGGCACATTGGCCGAATGGTTCACCTATTCCAATGGCAAACAGATGACCCGCAAATGGTATCTGACACTGGGCACCGGCAACACGTTCATCGCCACGGCGGATGACATTGTCGGTGAAGGAAAGGGAGAGATCTCGGGCTCGACCGTCAAACTGACCTATCGGATCATCCTGCCTGAAGATGCAGGCGGGCATACGCTGGATGTCACCGACTGGATGTACCTGACGGAAAATGGCGCGATCATGAACCGCTCGGAAATGCGCAAGTTCGGCATCAAAGTGGCCGAGCTGGTCGCCACGATGCGCCCCGCGCCCGAGGTCAAGACCGCGCATCTGAACGGCGCAAATGGCTATGATGCCAAGGCTGCGGAAAGACCACTTCAATGATCCGCGCCCGCTTTGTCATCACCTTTGCCGCCATCGCGTGCCTTGTGGTTCTGGCCGCCTGCTCGGCCAAGCCCCGCGTGCCAAAGACCTTCCTTTCGGACCGTGAATTGAACCTCGAGGAGTTTTTCGAAGGCAAAACCGTCGCTTATGGTCAGTTTCAGGACATCCTCGGCAACGTTCCGCGCCGCTTTACCGTGGATATCGACGGCACCTGGGACGGCGAAACGCTCACCTTGGTTGAGGATTTCGTCTATGACGACGGCGCAACCGAGCAGCGTATCTGGACCCTGACCAAAACCGGCGCCGATACCTGGACCGGCACCGCCCCCGGCGTGCTTGGCACCGCTGAAGGGATCGAGCGCGGTGACACCTTCAACTGGAAATACAAGATCGACCTGCCGATCAAGGACGGCACCATGCGCGTGAAGTTCGACGACTGGATGTGGCTGCTGGAGGATGACCGCCTGCTAAACCGCGCCTATGTCTCGCGTTTTGGGGTCCGCATTGGCGAGGTGATCCTGTTTTTTGAGAAAAAGTAGGCTCTAAACAGGGTCTTCTACACCTCACGCATCAGCGCGGCCAGCTGATCGGTTTCAGCGCCAAAACCGGTCGCCACCTGATCCGCCGCAGCGCGTCGCACCTCATCGGGCTTGTTCTGACCCAGTTTCCAGGTGCCCTGAATATCCTCAACCTGCATCCGGCAAGGCACGATCATCCGCATCATCCGGGCCAGCGCATCCTTTGACATCTTACCTGTGACCCAAGGGGGTTTCGGCAGCAGCTTCTGTTCGTAGAAGGCAGATTGCCGGTTCAGCAGATCCAACAATTCCTCCTGCGGGCGCAGCTCAAGGCGGCCGATCAGATGAACCGCCACATAGTTCCAGGTGGGCACCTGGTCATCCACCGCATACCAATCGGGCGAGATATACGCATCCGGCCCAGTTACAGCGATCCGCACAGTGCGCGGTTCCCTGAGCAGCCTGACAATCGGGTTTGACCTTACCAGATGCAACTCGGCCAGCTCACCTGTTTCATCCAGCAGAAACGGGACATGACTCATGATCGGCGCGGTATCGCCTGACACAGCCAAAACGCCAAAGCCACGGTCACGGGCAAAGGTGATATGCCGGGCGCGGTCTTCGGCACGAAATGCGGGATTGGGGTGCATGAAAATCCTCCTGTCAAATCTCTTGCAGATCAGGTGGGTTCTATGCAAGGTCGCGCCTGTTCTCAGGGCGGGGCGAAATTCCCCACCGGCGGTATGCGGGCAATGATCCGTAAGCCCGCGAGCGGCCCCGAAGTCCGGGGTGTCAGCAGATCTGGTGAGAGGCCAGAGCCGACGGTTACAGTCCGGATGAAAGAGAACGTGCATCGTGCCGCCCAGCGGCGCGCCTGCTCGTGATCGCCTTGGGTGACGTGTCTGTTGCGAAAGGAGATCATGATGACACACACCCGCTATGCTTTTGTGAAAGCCAACTGGCATTCCGATATTGTTGATCAGGCCCTGGAAGGGTTTCTGGAACTCATCCCCGCCGATCAGGTCGACGTTTTCGACGTTCCCGGCGCGTTCGAGATGCCGTTGCTGGCCCGCGATCTGGCCCAGACCGGGCGCTACGCCGCGGTCGCCTGCGCGGCGTTTGTCGTGGATGGCGGTATTTACCGGCACGATTTCGTTGCTCAGGCCGTTGTTGATGGGTTGATGCGTGCTGGCATGGATACCGGCGTACCGGTCCTGTCCGTCTCCCTGACACCGCATCAGTATCAGGAGACCGATCACCACAACGCCATCTACCGCGCGCATTTTGTTGAGAAAGGCCACGAAGCCGCACAAGCTGCGCTGAAAATCAACGCGACACGCGCACAATTGGCCACCGCTGCGTAAGCTCATTGGGTTGGGGCAAACACGCCCCAACCGCAAATCCGCTTGAGGCCAAAGGCTCTCCCCGCTAATCACAACCCACAAAGGAGCATGCCCCATGTCGATGAACAGCTTTGGACACCTCTTCCGCGTCACCACCTGGGGTGAAAGCCACGGGCCCGCATTGGGTGCAACCGTTGATGGCTGCCCTCCGGGTGTGACAGTCGACGCCGCGATGATCCAACACTGGCTGGACAGGCGCAAACCGGGGCAGAACAAATTCACCACCCAGCGGCGCGAGCCCGATCAGGTGAAAATCCTGTCCGGCGTGTTCGAAGGTCAGACCACCGGCACGCCCGTTCAGCTGATGATCGAGAACACGGACCAGCGCTCGAAAGACTACGGCGATATCATCGACAAGTTTCGCCCGGGACATGCCGATATCACCTACTGGCAGAAATACGGCATCCGAGACTATCGCGGCGGAGGGCGCAGCTCGGCCCGTGAAACCGCCTCGCGCGTCGCGGCCGGAGGGCTGGCGCGCGAAGCGATCAAACAAATCGCGCCGAATGTGCAGATCACCGGCTACATGACCCAGATCGGCCCGCACAGGATCGACCGCGCCAATTTCGACTGGTCGCAGATAGAACAGAACCCCTTCTGGACACCTGACGCCCAGGCCGCCGAGGACTGGGCCGCCTATCTGGATGACCTGCGCAAATCTGGCAACTCGGTCGGCGCCGTGGTTGAGGTCGTGGCGCGCGGTGTCCCTGCCGGGATCGGAGCACCCGTTTACGCCAAGTTAGACACTGATCTGGCCGCTGCGATGATGTCGATCAACGCGGTCAAAGGCGTTGAAATTGGAGAAGGCATGGCCGCCGCTGAACTGACCGGCGAGGCCAATGCAGATGAGATTTTCATGGGCCAGAACGGCCCTCAGTACAGCTCGAACCATGCGGGCGGCATTCTGGGCGGCATCTCGACCGGGCAAGACATCGTGGTGCGCTTTGCGGTCAAACCGACGTCGTCGATCCTGACCACGCGCAAGACGATTACCAAATCCGGTGAGGAAACCGAGATCATCACCAAAGGCCGCCACGACCCTTGCGTCGGCATCCGTGCGGTGCCGGTGGGTGAGGCAATGATGGCCTGCGTGATCCTGGACCACCTGCTGCTGCATCGCGGTCAGATCGGTGAGAACCGTGGCCACATTGGCTAATCTCCGCACCCGGCTGCGCGGCATCGTCGCACAGCGCATGCAGGCTGATCCGGCCCATGATCTGGCGCATCTGGACCGCGTCTGGAGCAACGCACAGGCCATCGCAGATGATCAGGCCAATATGCAGGTCCTCATGGCCGCATGCTATCTGCACGATCTGGTCAACCTGCCGAAAAACGATCCGAACCGGCATCTCGCATCTCGTAAATCGGCACAGATATCAGAGTCTATATTGGACGATTTGGGATTTGACGCCCCCTCGATCCATGCCACCCAACATGCAATCGAAGCGCACAGCTACTCGGCCAATATCCCGCCTCGCTCACCCGAGGCCCGCATCCTGCGCGATGCGGATCGCCTCGATGCGCTTGGGGCAATTGGGATTGCCCGGTGTTTCACCGTGGCCGGTGCTCTGGACCGGACGCTTTACGATCTTGATGACCCATTTGCAGAAAACCGCAATCTGGACGATCTGACATTCGCGATCGACCATTGGAAGATCAAACTGCTCGACCTACCGTCCGGCATGCTTACACAGAGCGGACGGGATCTGGCGACCGCGCGTGTGTCAGTGATGCTGGGATATCTTGAGGCTCTGGCAGAGGAAATCGGCCACCCCGTTCCCGATCATTGGAAATCTGCATAATTGGTACAATCTCGTCGTTGATCTTTCCGCGCCAAAGGCGCAGGTTCGCCGCACATGGCACAATCCTTAACATCGCATCGACCTATGCTTGCCGTGGGTCTGAAACTGGCCGCGCTGATGCTGTTCACCTCAATGTCGGCACTGGTCAAAGCCCTGTCCGAGGATTTCCCTCCCGGTGAGCTGGTCTTTTTCCGCTCGCTCTTTGCCATCCCGGTCATAATCATTTGGCTGATATCTCGCGGTGAGCTTGCGCAAGGCTTTGTGGTCAAAAAACCCATGGGCCATTTCTGGCGCGGCGTGTTGGGCACCAGCGCCATGGGCTTGACCTTTACCGGCCTCAGCCTGCTGCCCCTGCCTGAGGTCACGGCCATCGGCTACGCCACCCCGATCTTCACCCTGATTCTGGCCGCCGTGATGTTGGGCGAGCGCATTCGAATGATCCGCATTGGTGCGGTTGCGTTGGGACTGTTGGGCGTTTTGATCATGATCTGGCCCCGGCTGGGCAGCACCCAGATGGAAATGGCCGCAACCATAGGCGCGCTATGCGTCTTAGCCGCAACGCTAGCCCGCGCCTTTGTTCAAATCCATATCCGCCAACTGGTCAAGGTCGATCATCCCGCCGCCATCGTGTTCTATTTTTCGATGACCGCGACGCTACTCTCCTCGTTGACTGCGTTCTGGGGATGGACGATGCCGACCCTGAATCAGGCTCTAATACTGATTGCAATGGGCCTTATTGGGGGGGTCGCACAGATACTGGTGACCTCATCCTATCGGTTCGGGCAAGCCTCGATGCTGGCCCCTTATGACTATACCACAATGCTGTTTGCCATCTTCATTGGCTATGTCTGGTTTGATGAACTGCCAACACTGGCCATTCTGCTGGGGGCTACTCTGGTGATCGCGGGCAATGTGGTCGTGATTTGGCGCGAGCATCAGCTTGGGCTGGAACGAGGCAAGGCCCGTTCGGTCACGGACCCCAAAGCCTGATCTTTACCTTTCGCAAACTTCGCCTAGGTTGGGCGGAACAATCAATGAGGGTGCCCCATGAGCGACGCGCAGGATCACAAGGAAAAGATGCAGAAGGTGCAGGCCAAGCACCGCAAGAAAGTGTCCGAGGCGGTCGATCCGGGGCGCGGCCTGGTTCTGATCAATACTGGTAAGGGTAAGGGGAAGTCCTCGGCAGCCTTTGGTGTTGTGATCCGTGCGCTGGGCTGGGGGCAAAAGGTTGCCGTTGTTCAGTTCATCAAAGGCAAGTGGAAGACGGGCGAGCGCCGGTTCTTTCAAGACCGCGATCTGGTGACGTGGCACACGATGGGCGAAGGCTTTACCTGGGACACACAAGATCGCGAACGCGATATTGCCGCCGCTACCGCTGCCTTTGACAAAGCCTGCGATCTGATGGCCAGCGGGGATTATGATCTGGTAGTTCTGGACGAGATTAATATCGCGCTGCGGTATGAATACCTGTCGGTCGAGCGTGTACTAGACGGTCTCAAGGCGCGGTCGGATAAGACTAGCGTTTTCCTGACGGGCCGCGACGCGCCGCAAGCACTGCGTGACTATGCCGATCTGGTCACTGAAATGACCGAAGAAAAACACCCTTTCCAATCAGGCATCAAGGCACAGCGGGGCGTTGATTACTAAGGGGTTTCGTGACGGGCAGGATGTGAGAGGGCCACACCTGCCTTATTCGAAGCGCCTTAGAAGTACATTTTCGAAGATGTAGCGTATCGAATCCATGCGGCTGGTGGCGCTTTCAGGCGGTGTCACGTCCTCGGCCCGTTCAGAAATCGCGCTCTCGCGTTTCGTGCAGTCGAAATAGGCCGCAAAGTCAGTGTCGCAGCAGCTGCAGCCACAAGCGGTTGCAGCGTCATGCCGTGCAATGATCTCTTCAAGCGGATCGCCCATACCAGAACCCTATGCGGTCGTTTTCGGAGCGGCGGCACGCCATCACCAAGTTGTGCGCTAAGCCTGCAAACCGCCCCGAAACCTATGGCCGGACGAGGTACAATCCGGCGTTGGTTTTTATCTGACTATTTTTGTCTATTATTTCAAGGAAAAAACGCCCTCGAAAAGCAACGAGGGCGCAAGTCACAGGGAAACAAGTATCAGATGGACTGACCCTGCGGATCCAAAGTCACCGACCAAAGCTCGGTATCGGCACGATCCATCAGGCGCACCGTCATCTGTTGCGTAGCACCATCAATGTCGACCAGGCCAAAGAACTGCAAACCAGCGCTTGGGGGAAGGTTGACGCCCTGCCCTTTGGCGGGGGCTTTGGCAAATTTCACCTCGGGACCGAAGGTGCCATCCAGCGCATTCGGGCCAAAGGTCCCCGCGTGGAGAGGGCCGGACACAAACTCCCAAAACGGTTCAAAATCTTGGAATTGGGCTTTGTTAGGGTCATAGTAGTGCGCCGCGGTATAGTGCACATCCGCGGTGAACCAGACAGTGTTGGTGACACCAGCGGTTTTGATGAACCGCAGCAGATCGGCAATCTCTAACTCGCGACCCTTGGCCGGTCCGCTATCACCGTTCGAGATCGCCTCTGCCCCGGCCTGTTCTTTCCAGTTGTCCCAGACAATCAAGCCAATCGGCATGTCCGAGGCGATGACTTTCCAGGTCGCTTGTGATGCTGCAAGCTCGCGCTTTAGCCAATCCAACTGTGCCGCGCCCAGAATGCGGGACTGGTCGGTGATCTCATCTTCCATCGCCGGGCCGTTCGGGCCGCGATAGCTACGAAGATCCAAGAAGAACACCTCAAGCATCGGACCGTATGATATCTTGCGATAAACCCGACCGGGTTCGGCCGGTGTGATCCGCAGCGGCGTCATCTCATGAAAGGCACGACCCGCGCGGGATTGCAGAACATGCACCGATTTCTCGGAATACCGGTCATCGGAAATCAGGTCTTTGGCATCCGACCAGTTGTTCACCACCTCATGGTCATCCCACTGGAAAAAGGTCGGGCAAACCGCATTCATCGCCTGCACATGTTCGTCCATCATGTTGTATTTCCACTGAGCGCGGAATTCATCCAGTGTTTCCGCAACCTTGCGTTTCTCATCGATCAGAGTGGCGTTCTTCCAGATCACCTGCCCGTCTTTTTCAACCTCGTCCTGCATTGGGCCATCGGCGTAGACAGTATCGCCAGAATGGATGAAGAAATCGGGCCGGTGCTGGCTCATGGTCGCATAGGTGCGCATTCCATCGTCGTCGATGCCCCAGCCTTGACCGGCGGTATCCCCTGACCAGGCAAAGCGAATATTGCGACGAGCGGTCGGCGCGGTGCGGAACTGGCCAATAATAGGCTCTGATATGGTGTTGATATCACTCAGATCAGCGGCCACAAAACGATAGAAGATATCCTGATCCGAGGGCAGCCCATCGATGAGACGCTTAACCGCAAAATCGCTGTTTGGGATCGCATCCATTGGCGGCAATTGGCGGGCATCAGCAAAGCTTTCGGTGGTCGAAACCTCCATCATCACGCGCGCCGGGCGATCTGTACGGGTCCAGATCATGCCAGAGCTTGTGTCCACGTCGCCCGACTGAACGCCGTGGGTAAACACCGGGCGCGAAGCGGCGCGGCTGATCGCTGGCATCGACAGCGAGGCTGCAACAGCGGTGCTTCCAGCCAGAAACATGCGGCGATTGGGGCGAAGGAATTTGGTCATGGGGGCTCTCCTGTCTGGACACCTGTTCGAAGGCGCGCGATTGGTAAGCCGCAGTGAGCCGCCCATTTGTAAAACGGACGGCTCAGTTTCTTGAAACTATCACGATGATATTATGAAGCCCTGTGGATAACTGCTCAGGCAGCTACGCGTTGCTCGGGTGCGCTGAGCGAGATAACCGCGACAACTGCAGCCCCGTTCAGCCAGTAAAATGCTGCGTCCAGACCCGAAAACCCAAACATGCTGGGTGCGAACAGGAATGTTATGCCGACCAGAAGATCGACAGCCAGATGAAATTTGTAGGGCAACACGCGCCAGATGCCGAGGTGGTGATCCGTCAGGACAGTCAGCACGAAGGCAGCCGCCCCGGTGACGACAGACAGCCACAAAGCCAGCGGATTGGATTGACCCAGCCCAAGCACGAAGGGCAGCACCATCAAGGCAATAGCGACAGGATAGTCCAGATATGCGTGGACGGAGCGGGTGACAAAGCGAACAGACATTGCGATTTCCTTTCCTGGGTTGGTATGGCCCCAAGTTAGGTGCAGGTATTCGGTCGCAGAATTCCGGATCGTACGCGAAATCGTGCAGGTCGTTCAGAAACCTGATCGATCAGTGCATCGATCGATAGGCTGCCGGGGACAAGCCAATCTGTTTTTTAAACACACGGGAAAAGGCTGCTTCGGAAGCATATCCAACCTCTGCCGCAGCATCAGCCACATTCCAGCGCGCCTCGGTCAGGCCATGGCAAGCGATTTGCATGCGCCAATCGGTCAGATATTGCATTGGCGTGGTCGCCATCTTCTCAGCAAAAAGCTGCGCGAAGGCAGTGCGTGACATCCCCGCCTCGCGCGCCAGAGACTCAACGCTCCACTCTTGCGCGGGCGCTTGATGAAATGCAGTCAAAGCGCGCGAGATACGAGGGTCAGCAAACCCCGCAAGGGCCGAATCTGTAGGGCTTTGATGTTCAAGATGCGCGCGGATCGCCTGCGCAAATAGCACTTCCGAGAGTTTCAGTGCGATCAAGTCACCGCCAATCCGCGCACCACTAACCTCAGACCCGATCATGCGAAGGGTGGCTTCGATCCAGGCCCCGGCCTCTTCGCCATAGTTCTCGATCAGGATGTAAGGTGGCAGGCGGTCGATCAGCATATGGCCGGTACCTTGGCGCCCCGGCGGACCTGAGAATGAGAAATGGCCGCAGATCAGCTGAGTGTCACGCCCGGTCTCTTCACCGCCATAAACCAGCACACCATCCCCCTGATAGCCCGACTCCTGCAGCACCTGTTCAAGCGGCAACGCATCGACCGGTTGGACCTCGTTGCATAGCAGTGCATGGGCAGAACCGTGGGGGATCAGGATCAGGTCGCCTTGCTTAAGACGCACAGTTTCGCCTGTGTTAGAGACGAATAGCTTTAGCTCACCCCGCTGCACGAAGTGGAAGCGCGCCACATTCTGATAGGACGGCACCTGGACACCGAAGGGTGGCGTGAAAGAGGTTCGGAAGTAGAACGTTCCCCTTAGGGACAGGCGTGTCAGGATATCGCTCAGCAGGTCTAGCATGGGTGTAACCTACAGCGGCCCATGCATTCGTCCAGCTGTCAGAACGATCTGCACAAGAACTTGAACGATGCGCAACAAAAAACCCCCGCTTAACGCGAGGGTTCAGAGCTGATGCTTCAACATCGCTTAGGCGCGCACCAGTTTCTCATAGTCTTCGGCGATCTCACGCGTGATGTCGCCCACCTCAAACGTGTAGTCACCGATTTGGCCTACAGGTGTGACCTCGGCCGCTGTGCCGGTCAGCCAACACTGTTCAAAATCCGCCATTTCTTCGGGCTTGATGCGGCGTTCATGGACGGTCAGACCTTTGTCTTTCAACATCTGAATCACAGTTTGGCGGGTAATGCCGTTCAGGAAGCAATCGGCCAGCGGGGTGTGCACCTCACCACCTTTGACAAAGAACACGTTCGCACCGGTCGCCTCGGCCACATAGCCGCGCCAATCCATGAAAAGCGCGTCGGAACATCCCTTGGCTTCAGCCTTGTGCTTCGAGATGGTGCAGATCATGTACAGGCCTGCCGCTTTCGCGTGCACCGGGATGGTTTCAGGGCTGGGGCGCTTCCATTCCGCGATGTCCAGCTTGGCACCCTGCATCTTTGCATCCCCATAATAGGCACCCCAAGGCCAGACCGCGATGGCCATGCGCACCGGGTTCTTGGCCGAGGCGACACCCATATCCTCGCCCGATCCGCGCCAGACCAGCGCCCGCACATAAGCGTCCGTCAGACCGCTGGCTTTCAGCGCTTCTTCCTTGGCGGCTTCGATATCATCGACCGAATAGGGCATAGGCATATCCAAAGCCTCTGCCGAGGCGATCAGACGCTCAGAATGTTCGCGGCTTTTGAAGATTTTGCCGTTATAGGCACGCTCACCCTCGAACACCGAGGACGCATAGTGCATCGCGTGGGTCAGAATATGTACGTTCGCCTCACGCCAGGGCACCAGTTTGCCATCCATCCAGATGGTGCCATCACGATCATCATACCCCGCCATGCGAAACCTCCAGCCCTGGGTTGAATTTCCGATTGTTGCGCTATTTAGGTCCGATGCGGACACAATCTTGCGCAAAAACTGCGATTCGATACCTGTCTGCCCTTGGAATGTCAATAACGCTGACATAAACTCGGAGCCATGTAACGAATGAGGCAAGATATGTCCGAAATCCGCCCCGCCCCGATGTTTGGGGGCGAAAGCCTGTTGTTTCTTACGGATGAGCAGTTGCGACAGGGGATCGAGGCCATGTTTTTCGCCTATCGCGGCTTTACCGCCGATCCTGACCGCATCCTGTCCGAGATGTCCTATGGCCGCGCGCACCACCGGGCGATTCACTTTGTCAATCGCGCGCCGGGGACCACGGTGAACAACCTGCTGGCCATTCTAGGGGTGACAAAGCAATCCCTGAACCGGGTGCTGCGGACATTGATCGAGGATGGAATGGTCGAAAGCCGGGTGGGTACCGTCGACAAGCGCGAGCGGCACCTGTTTCTGACCGAAAAGGGCCGCGCGCTGGAGGCCACGTTGTCCGACGCCCAGCGCGCCCGGATGCGTGCGGCATATAAGGACGCAGGCCCCGAAGCGGTGGCCGGTTTTCGTAAAGTGCTTGAAGCGATGATGGATGCTGATATGCGTCATGCGTATACGAAGCTGCGGGATACGACCTCATGAGCGATATGGACGCCCATCTGCTGATCGTCGACGATGACGAACGCATTCGCGATCTGTTGAAGAAGTTCCTGATGCGGAACGGGTTTCTGGTAACCGCCGCTCGCGACGCAGCCCATGCGCGCCGGGTGCTGTCGGGGCTGGATTTCGACATGATCGTGCTGGACGTGATGATGCCGGGTGAGGATGGCGTGAGCCTGACAAAGGCACTGCGCGAAACGCATGCGACTCCGATCCTGCTGCTGACCGCGCGGGGTGAAACCGAGCACCGGATTGCCGGGCTTGAGGCCGGAGCGGATGATTATCTGGCCAAACCGTTCGAGCCGAAAGAGCTGCTGCTGCGCATCAATGCCATTCTGCGGCGGATGCCGGAAACACCAGCCCAAGATACCGCGGCGAAGATCCTGACGCTGGGCCCGATCCGCTATGACATCGAACGTGGTGAGATGTGGCAAGGTGAAGACCCCGTGCGTCTGACCGCAACGGAAAGCCAGTTGATGAAGATCTTCTCGGCCCAGCCGGGCGAGCCGATCAGCCGGGCCAAACTGGTCGAGGATCTGGGCCGCGACAAGGGGCAGGCGCAGGAACGCGCGGTGGACGTGCAGATCACCCGGTTGCGTCGGAAGATCGAACAGGATCCGAAGCAGCCCAGATACCTGCAGACGGTTCGGGGTGCAGGATATATGCTGGCGCCGGATTGATTTGGCCGCTGCGCGGCGATTTTATGCCTTCGGCGAAGGTATTTTTAGCCAGATGAAGAAGGGATCCCGATGAAGACTGCCTTGTTGACCCATGCCGATTGTCTGGGGCACGTGACGCCGGACGGGCATCCTGAGCGGGTGGCGCGGCTGGAGCATATTCTTCATGCGCTGGAGCCTTTGGATCTGGATCGCAGGACGGCCCCGATGGCGGCGGATGATGATTTGCTGCGGGTCCATCCCGAAGACCACATCCGGGATATTCGCGCAGCGCGTCCGGCTGAGGGCTATACGCAGATTGATGGGGATACCTTTATGTCTCCGGGCTCGGTCGATGCGGCCTATCGCGCGGCAGGGGCCGTGGTGCGGGCGGTCGATCTGGTGCTTGGGGGAGAGGTTTCGAACGCGTTTTGCGCGATCCGGCCGCCGGGGCATCATGCGGAAACGGACAAGGCGATGGGGTTTTGCCTGTTCGGCAATGCGGCGCTTGCAGCGAAACATGCGCTGGATCATCACGGGTTAAGCCGCGTCGCCGTGGTTGATTTCGATGTGCATCACGGCAATGGCACGCAGGATCTGCTGTGGGATGAGAAGCGCGCGTTGGTGATTACCAGCCAGCAGATGCCCCTGTGGCCCGGATCGGGACGACCGGATGAGACCGGCGCATATGAAACCATTGTGAACATACCACTGGCCCCCGGCACGGGTGGGTCTGAGATGCGGGCGGCTTATGAGGCGCTGGCTTTTTCGCGCCTGCGTGCGTTCAGGCCCGAATTGATCATCATCTCAGCCGGGTTTGACGCCCATCAGGACGATCCGCTGGCCAATTTGAATTGGTCCACCGAAGATTTTGCCTGGATCACAGCTGAGCTTTGCAAGATCGCGGGTGAGGTTTGTGAAGGTCGTATCGTCTCGACTCTGGAAGGCGGGTATGATCTGAACGCACTGGCCGAGGCGACGCGCGCCCATGTGGAAGAACTGATGAAGGCAGCACAATGACCGATACCCCCGTTGAACAAATGACGTTTGAACAGGCGATGAAAGAGCTTGAAGCTGTAGTCGGCCAGTTGGAACGCGGCGACGTGGCTCTGGATCAGTCAATTGCGCTCTATGAACGCGGAGCGGCCCTGAAGAAACGCTGCGAGGATGAGCTGAAGCGGGCCGAAGAGAAGGTCGCCGCGATCACTTTGGACGCGGGCGGCCAGCCGACCGGGACGACACCTGTCGACGGTCAGTAAATGTTTCGGGACAGGCTGGCACAGGACGCCGCGCAAATTCAGGCGCAGTTTGACCATGTGCTGAGCGGCTTCGATGATTTCGACGTGACGCGGGCCATGGGCTATGCCACTCGTGGCGGTAAGCGCTTGCGCGGGTTTTTGGTGCTGGAAAGCGCCCGCCTGCATGACGTGGACGAGGCGCGCGCGATCTGGCCCGCCGCGGCGATTGAAGCACTGCACGCTTATTCACTGGTCCACGACGATCTGCCCTGCATGGATGATGATGACCTGCGGCGCGGGCGCCCCACAACCCATGTGAAATGGGATGAAGGAACGGCGGTTCTGGCCGGAGACGCGCTGCAGACACTGGCCTTTGAGCTGTGCACACGCCCTGAGGTGGGCAATGCCGAAATTCGTGCGGATCTGGCCCTGACGCTGGCCAAAGCCAGCGGTGCGCAGGGCATGGTTATGGGTCAGGCGCTGGATATCGCTGCTGAATCGGCGGCGGAGCCTTTGTCGCTTGAGGCGATCACCCATTTGCAAGCAGGCAAAACTGGCGCCTTGATTGAATGGTCTGCCTGTGCCGGTGCACGGCTGGCACAGGCCGATCCGTCCGCCTTGCGCCAATATGCCCAAGCCCTTGGCCTTGCTTTTCAAATTGCAGATGACATCTTGGATGTGGAAGGTGATGCGGAGCGCGCCGGAAAACGGCTGCAGAAAGATGCGGATGCGGGCAAAGCCACGTTTGTGTCGCTGCTTGGGTTGGGCCCCGCCAAAACCCGTGCGGCAGAACTGGTGGATCGGGCTTGCGCCGCGCTGGATGGATATGGACCAAGGGCCGAAACCTTGAAGGATGCCGCCCGCTTCGTTATTGCCCGGGACAGCTAAGTCAGGAACGCGCTAAATGTCTGATCGCCCGAACACGCCTCTGCTGGATCTTGTGAGCCGTCCTGCCGACCTCAAGCAGTTCTCGGACATGCAGTTGCATCAGGTGGCGCAGGAATTGCGGGCCGAGACGATTTCCGCCGTGTCCGTCACTGGCGGGCATCTGGGTGCGGGATTGGGCGTTGTGGAACTGACCACCGCGCTGCATGCAGTGTTCGACACACCCCGCGACAAGATTGTCTGGGATGTGGGGCACCAGTGCTATCCGCATAAGATCCTGACCGAACGACGTGATCGCATTCGAACGTTGCGCATGAAAGATGGCCTCAGCGGATTCACCAAACGCAGCGAGAGCCCCTATGACCCCTTTGGGGCTGCGCATAGCTCAACCTCGATCAGTGCAGCGCTTGGTTTTGCGGTTGCGCGCGATCTGGGCGGCGTCACGCCCGAAGGGCTGGGCGATGCGATTGCGGTGATCGGCGATGGCTCGATGTCGGCGGGTATGGCCTTTGAGGCGATGAACAATGCGGGCCACCTGAAAAAGCGCCTGATCGTGATTCTGAACGACAATGAGATGAGTATCGCGCCGCCCGTTGGCGCGCTGTCCAACTACCTATCGCGCATCTATGCCGAGGAACCGTTTCACGATCTGAAAGCCGCCGCCAAGGGTGCGGTGTCGCTGCTGCCCGAGCCGTTCCGCGAAGGAGCCAAGCGCGCCAAGGAGATGCTGAAAGGCATGGCCGTTGGCGGCACTTTGTTTGAAGAGCTTGGCTTTTCCTATCTCGGTCCAATCGACGGGCATGATCTGGACCAATTGCTGCCGGTGCTCCGCACGGTCAAAGCGCGTGCGACGGGTCCGATCCTTATTCATGTTCTGACCAAGAAGGGCAAAGGCTACGCCCCCGCCGAGCAAGCCCGGGACAAGGGCCACGCCACCGCCAAGTTCGATGTGGTGACAGGTGAGCAGAAAAAGGCGCCATCGAACGCGCCGTCCTACACCTCGGTCTTTGGCAAGACGCTGGTGGAAGAGGCCGCACGCGATGACAAGATCGTGGCTGTCACGGCGGCGATGCCGGACGGCACCGGGTTGAACCTGTTTGCGGAACGCTACCCCTCGCGCTGCTTTGATGTGGCGATTGCGGAACAGCACGGGGTGACCTTTTCCGCCGCGCTGGCGGCAGGCGGGATGAAACCCTTCTGCGCGATCTATTCGACTTTCTTACAGCGCGGATACGATCAGGTGGTGCATGATGTGGCGATCCAGCGCCTACCTGTCCGCTTTGCCATCGACCGCGCCGGGCTGGTCGGTGCCGATGGCGCGACCCATGCGGGGTCCTTTGACATTGCCTACTTGTCAAACCTGCCAGGTATGGTTGTCATGGCCGCCGCAGATGAGGCGGAACTGATGCATATGGTGGCCACCGCAGTCGCACATGACGAAGGCCCCATCGCGTTCCGATATCCACGTGGCGAAGGTGTGGGCGTTGACCTGCCCGAACGCGGAGAGGTGCTGGAGATCGGCAAAGGCCGCATGATCCAGGAAGGCGCGCGCGTGGCATTGCTCTCCTTTGGCACACGCCTCGCAGAGGTGCAGAAAGCCGCCGAGTCGCTGGCCGCGCGGGGGATCACACCCACCATCGCAGATGCCCGTTTCGCTAAGCCACTGGATCGCGATCTGATTCTGGGTCTGGCGGAAACGCACGAGGCGCTGATCACTATTGAAGAAGGCGCTGTGGGCGGGTTCGGCAGCCACGTAGCGCAATTGTTGGCGGATGAAGGGGTGTTTGATCGGGGCCTGAAATACCGATCAATGGTTTTGCCCGACATCTTTGTCGATCAGGCCAGCCCGGCTGACATGTATGCCGTGGCGGGTATGAATGCCGAGCATATCGAGGCGAAAGTCTTGGATGTTCTAGGCGTCGCATCGATCGGTGAAAAACGCGCGTAAGCGCTAAGCTGAGCTTGGTTGCAACGCTCGCAGGCTTATCTGCGACCGTCAATTCCATCGTTTTGCTTCTCATGGAGCACGCTATGAAAAAGAGCTTTGGTTTCCGACTGGTCCAGACCCCCATCGAAACGCTCGTCATCAGATGAGTCCGGAGCAAGATTTCCCGGTATGGAAATACGGACTGATTTGTTTTCCAACCATTGGTTCAGAAGCGACTTAATCGACATCTTTAAACTCCAGCGCGTGTATTTCTTAATCAATGAGGTCGCTGCGGGTCGTTTCCGAACCGTGAGGGGGAAGTGGCTCAAGGAAATTTTGTGAGTGAGCGGAACCCGCAGCGACACGGCGCATCTACGAGTTTTATTTGACCGTGGAAGGTATGGAATTCCGCCAGTTTTTGCGTTTGTTGACCGGTCAGTCAAAATTTTCGTTCGCAAGCTTACGTTTACGTCAACTTTCTAACCAAGCGGTCTTAGATCTGGACGTTGCGTCACATTCGTTCGATCGCTTCTGTGAGTACTTTAGTGCCAGTTTTTTGGTGCCGCTGAAGGGACTCGAACCCCCGACCCCATCATTACGAATGACGTGCTCTACCAGCTGAGCTACAGCGGCACCTATGGTCGCCCTGACAGGATACGCCCGGGTGCGGAGCGTCATTTAGACCGTCATGATCGGGCCCGCAAGTCCAGATGCATATGCATGGGAAATCAGCGGGCACCTCGGTTTATGAAAGTTCTGTAAAAAGGTCGAACTTGGATTGATCGGCCAACATTATTTCGATAATTCATGAAATATGATAGAAAGAATCACGGATCAGCTGGCCATTCTGGGCCACCCACAACGCATCACCGTGTTTCGCATGTTAATGCGTCGGTTTCCTGACACCGTGCCGGCAGGTGAGCTGGCATCTGAGCTGGATATTAAGCCCAGCACCATGTCGAACTATCTGAACGCGCTGCAACGGTGCGGGTTGGTGACACAGCAACGTTCTGGCACGTCGCTGCTCTACTCCATCGACATGAAGAATGTGCAGGGGATGCTGGATTTCCTGATCGTCGATTGCTGCCGAGGGCGGCCCGATCTCTGTATGCCTTCAACAAAAGGAAAAGGCGAAATGACTGACCGCAAGTTCAACGTTCTGTTTCTGTGCGTGGGAAACTCTGCGCGCTCGATCTTTGCTGAATCGCTGTTGCGCCAGATGGGTGGAGATCGGTTCACCGTCTATTCCGCAGGAACGCAACCCGCGTCCGAGCTGAACCCATTTGCCGTGCAGGTCTTGCACGATAAGGGTCACGATACCTCGGTCCTGCGTTCAAAGCATATGTCCGAGTTCGCCACGGCTGAGGCACCACAGATGGATTTTGTCTTTACCGTCTGTAACAGGGCAGCGAACGAGGAATGCCCCGCCTGGGAGGGCCAACCGATCAGCGGCCATTGGGGCATGGAAGACCCAGTCAAAGCAACCGGAACAGATGCCGAGAAAAGCCTAGCTTTCCAAACAGCCTATGGCGCGCTGAAGCACCGGATCGAGGCGTTCACCTCTTTGCCGGTCGAAAGCCTTGACCGGATCGCCCTACAATCTGCTGTCGATGAAATCGGCAGAACCTCTGTCGGAGACTAAAATGACCACATATGCTGTGAATGGCTTGGGCCGGATAGGAAAACTGGCCCTGAAACCGCTGTTGGAAAAAGGCGCCAAGATCGCCTGGATCAACGACGCGGTCGGAGATGCCGAGATGCACGCGCATCTGTTGGAATTCGACACCGTCCATGGCCGCTGGGATGCCAATTTCGAGCATGATGAAGACAGCGTCACCATCAACGGCACCCGGCTGCCCTTCATCGGCACCAAGGACCTGAGCGCCCTGCCCTTGGATGGCGTCGATGTAGTGATTGATTGCACTGGCGTGTTCAAAACCGAGGCCAAGCTTGCCCCCTATTTCGAGGTGGGCGTGAAGAAGGTTGTTGTCTCGGCTCCGGTCAAGGACGGCCCGACTGCCAATATCGTGATGGGTGTGAATGACGACATCTACGATCCGGCGGCTCATCAGATCGTGACAGCGGCTTCCTGCACCACGAACTGTCTGGCCCCGGTGGTCAAAGTGATCCACGAGAATCTGGGTATCCGCCACGGCTCGACGACCACGATCCATGACGTGACCAACACGCAGACCATCGTGGATCGTCCCGCCAAGGATCTGCGCCGGGCGCGCTCGGCCCTGAACTCACTGATCCCGACCACAACCGGCTCGGCCACGGCGATCACGCTGATCTACCCTGAACTCAAGGGGCGTCTGAACGGCCATGCGGTGCGGGTGCCGCTGTTGAACGCGTCGCTGACCGACTGCGTGTTCGAGGTTGAGCGTGAAACCACTGTCGAAGAGGTCAACGCCTTCTTCAAAGCCGCCGCCGAAGGAGAATTGAATGGCATTCTGGGCTATGAGACCCGTCCGCTGGTGTCAACCGACTACACCAATGACGAACGCTCTTCGATCGTTGATGCGCCGTCGACCATGGTGGTGAACGGGACACAGGTGAAAATCTATGCCTGGTATGACAACGAGATGGGCTATGCCCACCGCCTGGTCGATGTGGCGCTGATGGTTGGGGCCTCGCTGTGACCGATCGGCCCGAGGGGCTGTCGGCCTATATCGCGGTCACGGCGGCCTATTGGGCCTTTATGCTGACCGACGGAGCCTTGCGGATGCTGGTGCTATTGCACTTTCACACGCTGGGTTTCTCGCCGGTGCAGCTCGCCTACCTGTTTGTCCTCTATGAAATCGCCGGGATGGTGACGAACCTTGCAGCGGGCTGGATCGCGGCGCGGTTTGGCTTGACCTCGACGCTCTATGCCGGGCTTGGGTTGCAGGTGGTGGCGCTGCTCGCGTTGACGCAACTAGACCCTAATTGGGCGATTGGCGCATCTGTGGCCTTCGTCATGATCGTGCAAGGCGCAAGCGGAGTGGCCAAGGATCTGGCCAAGATGTCCTCGAAATCCGCGGTGAAACTGCTGGCCCCGACCGAGGGCGGCGGGCTGTTTCGCTGGGTGGCGGTGCTGACCGGATCAAAGAACGCCGTCAAAGGGCTAGGCTTCTTGTTGGGCGCGGCGATGCTGGCAACGCTGGGCTTTCAGGCGGCGATCATCGTGATGGCAGTCGTTCTGGCGGTGATCCTGTTCGCCGTCATCCGCTTCATGCCCTCCGGCCTGCCCAAAGGGCGCAAGGGCGCGAAGTTCTCTGAGGTCTTTTCGAAATCTGCCAACGTCAACTGGCTGTCCGCCGCGCGGGTCTTTCTTTTCGGTGCCCGCGACGTGTGGTTCGTGGTCGGCATCCCGATCTATTTCTACGCCGTCCTCTCGGATGGTACGGAAGAGGGCAACCGGGCCGCCTTTTTCATGATCGGCACCTTTATGGCGTTCTGGATCATCCTCTACGGCGTCATTCAGGCCAACGCGCCCAAAATCCTGCGGGCCTCAGACCGGTCCGAGGGGGATTTGATCCGCGCCGCGCGCAGCTGGGCCGCCATGCTTTTCTGCGTACCTGCGGCTCTAACACTGGCAGTTTTGCTGTCTTCCGGGCCGGAGACATGGCTGACAATCACTTTGGTCGTAGGCCTTCTGGTGTTTGGGGCAATCTTTGCCGTCAACTCATCCCTGCATTCCTATCTGATCCTCGCCTTCACCAAGTCCGAACGGGTCACGATGGATGTGGGCTTCTACTACATGGCCAACGCGACGGGGCGCCTTTTGGGCACCGTCCTGTCCGGCTTTACCTATCAGGTCGGCGGCCTGCCCCTTGTGCTGGGCACAGCGGCTGTCATGGTGGCCCTTGCAGCGCTCACTTCGGGCAAGCTGACCTACCAAACAACTGAGGCATATTCATGAGCATCTTCGAGCGCTATCTGACCATCTGGGTCGCCCTCGCCATGGTCGGCGGCGTGCTGATCGGACTGGCAGCACCCGGTCTGGTCGGGTTGGTCGCCTCAGCCGAATTCGCAAGCGTCAACCTGGTTGTCGCCGTTCTGATCTGGGCAATGGTCTACCCGATGATGGTTGGCGTGGATTTCCGAGCGGTCGCCGGTGTCGCACGCCAACCAAAAGGCCTGATTGTGACGCTGGTGGTCAACTGGCTGATCAAACCTTTCACCATGGCCCTCCTGGCCGTTCTGTTCTTTGACTATGTCTTTGCGCCATGGATCGAACCCGAGGATGCCGCACAATACACCGCAGGCTTGATCCTGCTGGGCGCAGCGCCTTGTACCGCGATGGTCTTCGTCTGGTCACAGCTGACCAAGGGCGATGCGACCTATACGCTGGTGCAGGTCTCAGTGAACGATCTGATCATGGTGGTGGCCTTCGCACCGATCGTAGCCTTTCTGCTTGGTGTGACCGACATATCTGTCCCATGGCAGACATTGGTTCTGGCAACTGTCCTTTATGTCGTTCTGCCACTGATCGCTGGGTTGCTCACACGCCGGAAGCTGGGATCAAAAGACGCAATCGACACGTTTTCTGCGCGCGTTAAACCATGGTCCATCATGGGCCTAATCGCTACCGTGGTCATCCTGTTTGGCCTTCAGGGCCAGACGATCCTGTCCAAGCCCATGGTCATCGTCCTGATCGCCATACCGATCCTAATTCAAAGCTACGGCATCTTTGCGCTGGCCTACGGCGCGGCCTATGCTCTGAAAGTCCCCCACCGCATCGCGGCACCCTGTGCCATGATCGGCACATCCAACTTCTTCGAACTAGCCGTCGCAGTGGCCATCAGCCTATTTGGTCTGAGCTCGGGCGCTGCATTGGCAACGGTCGTTGGTGTCCTTGTAGAAGTCCCGGTGATGCTGTCACTGGTCGCCTTCGCCAACCGGACCCGCGACAGGTTTGCTGAGCCTGTTGTGCAGTAACAATGGCGACCCCGGCAGGATTCGAACCTGCAACCTGCCCCTTAGGAGGGGGCTGCTCTATCCAGTTGAGCCACGGGGCCGCTTGGGGCCTTCTGTAACCGGGAATTTCGGGGTTGTCATTGCCTTTGCACAATTGTTGTACACGTCGACCTGTTCACGCTACCATCGGGCAAAACAACAACGCAGGTGCCTCTCGTGAACACTGAAACCAAACGCCCGCTGACCCTTCGAGATGTATCCGAGGCTTCGGGGGTCTCAGAGATGACGGTCAGTCGGGTCCTGCGCAATCGTGGGGATGTTTCCGATGCCACCCGCACCCGTGTTCTGGCCGCCGCAAAAGAGCTGGGATATGTCCCCAACAAAATCGCGGGCGCGCTGGCGTCCAGCCGGGTTAACCTGGTGGCGGTAATCATCCCGTCGCTGTCGAACATGGTGTTCCCCGAAGTGCTGACCGGCGTCAATCAAGTCCTGGAAGACACCGAATTGCAACCCGTCGTTGGCGTCACCGACTACCTGCCCGAGAAAGAAGAGAAGGTGCTGTACGAGATGCTCTCGTGGCGGCCTTCGGGTGTGATCATAGCGGGGCTGGAGCATACCGAGGCAGCACGCGCCATGCTGGATTCATCTGGCATTCCGGTGGTCGAGATCATGGACACCGACGGCAAACCGGTGGATGCGATGGTCGGAATTTCCCATCGTCGCGCGGGCCGCGAGATGGCGCAGGCGATCCTGAAAGCGGGCTATGAACATATCGGTTTCATGGGCACCAAGATGCCGTTGGACCATCGCGCGCGAAAGCGGTTTGAAGGCTTCACCGAAGTGCTCGGCAAGAAAGGGATCGAGATCGAGGATCGGGAATTCTATTCCGGCGGTTCAGCGCTCGCCAAGGGCCGCGAGATGACACAGACCATGTTGGAACGCTCACCCGATTTGGATTTTCTTTATTATTCCAACGACATGATCGGGGCAGGTGGTCTGTTGTATCTACTGGAGCAGGGCATCGATATTCCCGGACAGATCGGTCTGGCCGGGTTCAACAATGTAGAACTGTTGCAGGGTCTGCCGCGTAAACTGGCAACGATGGACGCCTGCCGATTGGAGATTGGCCGACAAGCGGCCGAAATCATCGCGGAACGGCTCAAGGACCCGGAGTCGGAGATTGAGACCCGCGTGACTCTGACCCCCAAGATCAGCTTTGGCGATACGCTGAAACGGCGCTAGGCCGATGGCACTGCGGCAACTGGACAACCGCACAGCGCGGGCGATTTTTATGGATCGTCATGCGCTGGCCGAGCCGCCTGCGGGACCTTCCAAAGGAGCAGACCTGTTGGAGCTAATCCAGCGGCTGGGCTTTGTTCAACTCGACAGTATCAACACCGTCGCCCGCGCCCATGACATGATCTTGTTCTCGCGCAGGCCCAGCTATCGCAGCGGGAATCTGAAACGCCTCTATGAACACGATCGGGCGTTGTTTGAACATTGGACCCATGACGCCGCTGTCATCCCGATGGAGTATTACCGTCATTGGCATCTGCGGTTTCTGCGTGATGCTGATCTGTTGAAGTCGCGGTGGAAGAATTGGCGCCGGGATGGGTTCGAACAGCAGTTCGAGACGGTGCTGAACCATATCCGAGATCATGGTGCGGTGTCCTCATCCGATGTCGGGAAGGGCGAAAAGAAAGGGTCCGGCGGGTGGTGGGATTGGCATCCCTCCAAGACGGCGCTTGAGTTTCTGTGGCGCTCCGGCGCGCTGACCGTGGTCGGGCGCGACGGGTTTCAAAAACGCTATGACCTGACGGAGCGGGTGATCGAGACGCATCTGTGCCCCGGTCAACACCCATGTGACGCTGAGGCGACCGTCGATTGGCTTTGCAATGCCGCGCTGGACCGGCTTGGCTTCGCCACATCAGGTGAGATCGCTGCGTTCTGGGATACTGTCAGCCCGACGGAGGCCAAAGATTGGTGCGCGAAAGCTCTGCAATCGGGAGCCTTGGAGGAAATCGAGATTGCCTGTGTTGACGGGCGAACGCGCAATCTTTTTGCACGACCCGATCTGACCGATGATTTGGCGGACCTACCCCAACCAACCGGGCGCATCCGCGTGCTCAGCCCGTTTGATCCGATGCTACGTGACCGGAACCGGGCCGAGCGGCTGTTTGGTTTTCACTACCGGATCGAGGTTTTTGTGCCTGAGGCGAAACGGACCTATGGCTACTACGTGTTCCCATTACTTGAGGGTGACAAGCTGCTTGGGCGGATCGATATGAAAGCGCATCGGGATGCGGGCGAACTGCGCGTGCGTGCCCTTTGGCCGGAACGCACCATCCGATGGTCTGACGCGCGCACCCGCCGCCTAGAGGCCGAATTGGATCGGGTTCGCAGATTTACGGACCTGGATCGCGTTAGCTTTGTACAAGATTGGCTGAAAGAGCCAAAATAGACCCTATTCCGCGTTGCTCAGGGTCAACCGAAGCGGTGCAAGCCCGTTAATGCCACCTTCGATCATATCCCCCGCAACTACGGGCCCGACGCCGGCAGGCGTTCCTGTCAGGATCAGGTCTCCGGGACGCAGGTGATAGTAACCGGACAAATGGCATATGATCTCATCAATCTTCCAGATCAGCTCTTGCAGGCTTGCATCCTGACGGAGTTCGGAATTGACACTCAAATGAATACGCTTGCTGTCGTCCGGAGCCCACTCAGCCGCACGGGTCAGCGGTGCAAAAACCGTTCCATTCTCTAAATCCTTGCCCAAATCCCAAGGGCGCTGTTTGTTGCGTTCACGGATTTGCAGATCGCGGCGCGTCATATCCAGCGCACAACCATAGGCATAAACCGCATCCC
This sequence comes from Ruegeria sp. AH7, assembly GCF_056541325.1. Classification (NCBI taxonomy): domain Bacteria; kingdom Pseudomonadati; phylum Pseudomonadota; class Alphaproteobacteria; order Rhodobacterales; family Roseobacteraceae; genus Ruegeria; species Ruegeria sp. AH7. The sequence continues at coordinate 318,402 of NZ_JBQFYF010000003.1, forward strand.
AGGCCTGAGCGCTGGTCGCTTTGAACACCGATCTACCAATGGCAACGGCCAATTCCATTTCGTGATGGAAATTCTCGGTGCCCGGCGGATATGGCACGGTCGCGCCGGTCAGAATGGCGTTCGACGCGGATTTGGTGAAATAGAATGGCGCTTCACGATCCACCTCATGCCCCATCTCGGCTGCATGGGCAGCATAGTTGCGACCAACGCAGAAAATCCGACCAACCGGATACCGGGCCGTTTCACCCTGCACTGGGATGCCAAGGATATCCGGAATCGGGAACAAATGGTCGGTCATGATGGGCCCTCATGGATGTTTGCGCGCATCTTAATTCACAAGACCAATCCCGCAACCCGCAGAAATCCGCCGGTTTTTACCCTGCTCTCTCTGTAAATTCGGCACGGAACTGCCCAATTTTGACAATTTGGAAACGAATTGTTTCCCGAATCCCGAGGAATCGGTTTTAGATATACACATCGGATGCGCTTTTTGACCCCCGGCGCAGTTCGATACCTGCGATGGGCCCCAGAATCTGCACATCGCCATTTGACGAAAAGTGCTTGGATACCATCCTGTTCGCCCCAGAACGCTGGTTGCCAAAGTAATGAACCAATCTATTTGGCTCTGCGCGATCTGGTGCAGAGCGCTTTATCAACCGCCAGAACCGGATCGTTGGAATGCCGGACAAACAGCACGATCAAAGCGACGAAAAGAAACCACTTGCGGACCAGACAGCAAGTCGGCAAACGAGCATGACCGCTTCGGAGCACACGCAAAGGTTTAGGTCCATCCCCCTGGATCCTAAGCCTCGGTAACGAACCAATTTTCGGTTCTGCACGTCTTCGAAGCACGGGCCAGGCACATATCCAGTCCGGGTCTGGCCAAACCCCGTCGGAGAGTTCCCCCTACCATCTCCGACGGGGTCATAAACCTAAGGCCGGACCAGATCTTAGCTTTCCAGATCATTGAGTTCATTGAGAAGATCCAGCAGCATTTCATGCTTGTCGGGGCCAAGCTGGCTGCGCACCCGTTTGGCCTGTTCCACACTCACGGCCAAATTAGCGTGAATGATCTGAACACCCGCATCACTGATTTCGACAATCTGACGACGACCATCCTGAGGATGGCGGCGGCGCAAGATCAGGTTTTTCTGCTCTAGCGTTTGCAGAATACGGGTCAGGCTGGGCAACAGCAGGCAGGCGCGTTCAGCAATATGCGTCGGCTCTTGCGGCCCTTCTTCGTTCAAGACACGCAACACCCGCCATTGTTGTTCGGTGACACCGGCATCCACCAACAGCGCACGAATTGGCCCCATCACCTTTTCCCGCGCCCGCAACAGCGCGATGGGTAAAGATCTTGAAGTTAACGGTAAATCATCGGCCATGTTTAACCTTACCACGGTATTGGCGGATCGGCGCTTGCCGAGTTCCAGCCAAGGTCTGCGGCAATGCCTCGGGAATGCGATTGCTTGAAATCTCAAGCGGTTTTTTTCCAAAAGCTATGGATATTGACCGAGACTGCATGACAGAATGTAGCAGAATCTCAAGAGTCTCATACAGGACAGCGCAAAATGCCCGCCCCAAAGAACACGTTCAAACAGGCTCTGGCACAGGGCCAACGGCAGATCGGCTGCTGGATGAGCTTTGCCGAACCCACCACTGCCGAAGTTATGGGAACCACAGGGTTCGACTGGCTGGTCATCGATGGAGAGCACGCGCCCAATGATATCCGGTCGATCCGGGATCAGCTGGTTGCCCTGGCCAACAGCCCGTCTCATCCCGTCGTCCGCGTACCGGTGGGTGAGACCTGGCTGATCAAGATGGTTCTGGATGCGGGTGCGCAGACCATTCTAGTGCCAATTGTAGAAAGCGCAGAACAGGCACAAGAGCTGGTCCGTGCTTGCCGTTATCCACCCGAGGGTGCACGCGGTGTTGGCGCGACATCCGCGCGGGCGACGATGTATGGATCAACCCAAGACTACATACAGTCCGCCGATCAGGAAATCTGCCTATTGGTGCAAGTAGAAAACCGCGCTGGTATGGCTGCGCTGGACGAAATTTTACAGGTCGACGGGATTGATGGGGTCTTTATCGGACCCGCTGATCTGTCGACCGATATGGGCTATCAAGGCAACAGTGCCGCGCCCGAAGTGCGCACAACCATTGCCGACGCGATGAAACGGATCAGGGCCGCAGGCAAAGCGCCGGGGATTCTGGGCACCAATGATGAGGCAACCCAAGTCTATCTGGACATGGATCCACTGTTCCTGGCGGTTGGCATAGATGTCATGCTTCTGGCCAACGCAGCGCGCGCACTGTCGGCGCGATGGAAGTCCGGCTAGCACTAGCCCCGCATCAAAGCCGCCGCCTGCGCATACCCGCCGGATGCACCATCAACGAAATGAACGTGATCATCCCGCGTGGCGGCGGGCACAAAGCAGGTCATCATCGCCTCATCCTGTGCATGCAGGCCATATCTGATTTTGCCGCGACCGCGCGCCTCTTCCAGCATATGTTCGATCTGATCCAGCGTGGCATCGTCGCAATCCAGCGTCATCTTCAGCCCATCGTCAAACTTGCGGAAATCGGCATTGCGGCTGACCATCCGCTTATAATGCTCGGGCTCGAACTGACCCATACGCTTATTGGTCCAGAACAGGATCGCAATCAGTAGGTTCTGCCCCAGCAACACAAGCTTTTGGAGCAACAGGCTGCGGCCGGTTCGCGATACATGCGCATCCAGATCAACACCCGGTGGCGGCCATGTCATGGGTGGTCCGTTTTCAGGCACTGGGTGACCCGCGCGGTCCAACCCGTCCGACGCACGCAAGACCGATTGCGCCAGATCGGCAAAGTCACGCTCGGTCGCCTGCGACGTGGGCTGCACAACAACCGAAACGATGCGCCCATGCTGCGCCGGGCTGTTGGACCAGCGACAGGACAGACCAGTCAGATCTGGCTGGCTACCCGGCTCGGCCAGCGGCACCTGATGCTCTCCGGCCTTCATCTGTGCCTCGGCCCAGGCCAAACCACCGCCCGAGAACATGGCATAGTCCACCCCGTTCGATGGCGCATACCGGGCCACGCGCAAATCCTTTCCCGCCTGACGCAGCTCTGCCACGGGCACCAACGCCGCCCGCAGCGGCATTGAAAACTCTTCCTCAGCCCAGCGCCGTAGCGCGGCAAGCGTCTGGCGGGCCTGATCGGCGGCACTGGGCGGCACGGCAAGCCCGGCACCGTCTCCACCAAAGACATAAGGAAACAGTTTGCCATCCATCGTGTTGATCATGCCCGAGATCACAGCCGCGCCCACCATGTTCACGGTCTTGTAGCGTCCGCGCGCAATCTCTCCGGTCGAGTCGACGATATCGGCAACGCCCAGAACCCATTCATCCGGGACAGCCGCAAACGAGGACGGATCCGCCAGCTGATTGAAATCGCGCAGCAGCGGCAGGTTTTCGTAAAATGCAGAATGGAGGTCTTTCATGGTCCCCCTCAGATTGAATTGAATGGTCAGATAGCTCAAACGTGATCAATGTCTGTTACCTGCAACATTCTACACGCGCTTGTGCGTTTTACCACAACATGCCAAGGAGTGATCGCAAGATTTGAAGGGGACGTTAGATGAAATCTGGGCTGGTTGTACTGTGTCTGGCCTATGTCCTCAGCCAGTTCTTTCGCGCGTTCCTTGCGGTCCTGAGCCTTGATCTGGAACGCGACATCGGCGCCACGCCCGAAGATCTGGCCTTTGCCTCGGGCCTTTGGTTTTTGGTCTTTGCGGCCATGCAAATCCCGGTCGGCTGGGCGCTGGACCGGGTCGGCCCGCGCCTGACCGCTGCTGTATTGCTGCTGGTCGGCGGTGCAGGTGGGGCGGTTGTGTTTGCCGTGGCCACGTCCGCCGTTCACGTCAGTATTGCGATGGCGCTGATTGGGGTTGGGTGCTCTCCGGTTCTGATGGCGTCGTATTTCATCTTTGCACGCGAGTATCCGCCCGCCCGGTTTGCCACGCTTGCAGCAGTGATGCTGGGCGTGGGATCGGTGGGCAATCTGGTCGCTTCCTACCCAACCGCTCTTGCGGCTGAAATACTGGGCTGGCGTGCCACCCTGCTGGGCCTGGCTTTGGTTTCTGCAGTTGTCGCCCTTGGCATCTGGATCAGCGTGCGCGACCCGGCCAAGGTTGAAACCGAGCATAAGGGATCGGTTCTGGACCTGCTCAAAGAACCCGCCTTATGGCTGATCCTGCCCTTGATGCTGGTGGCTTACGCCCCCTCGGCCGCGCTGCGTGGATTATGGGCCGGTCCTTATCTGAACGATGTCTTTGGGCTCAGCACCACCCAGATCGGCACTGCAACGCTGATCATGGGGGCCGCGATGATTGCAGGGACCTTTGCCTACGGTCCGCTGGATCGCATTCTGGGCACGCGGAAATGGGTGATCTTCGGCGGCAACGCGCTGGGCGCTGCGGCTTTGGGTCTGCTGTGTGTGTGGATCGACAGCGCGGTCTGGGTCTCGGTCCTGCTGCTGGCAGTCATTGGGTTTCTGGGGGCCAGCTTTCCGGTTATCATGGCCCATGGCCGCGCCTTTGTGCCGCCGCATCTGATTGGGCGTGGGGTCACCTTGCTGAATCTGTTTGGAATCGGAGGCGTCGGCATTGCACAATTCGTGACCGGGCGTATCCATGCGGCAAACGCCGCTACCGGAGCCACCGCACCCTATCTGGCCATCTTCAGCTTTTTTGCCGTGACCCTTGCCATTGGCTGCGTGATCTATCTATTCAGCCGGGACAGCCTGGACTGATTGGAAACCGGAGGGACGGCCCGTGCAGGATATCGAGGTGATCGCACCCAACCTGAAACACAGCCTGTCCGGGGTCACAACCACGGTCATCCGCCTGCTGCCGATCCAGAAAGAGATGATCGGGATCGTCGCTACCGGTCCCGGCCTGCCCGAAGACCTGCCGCATATCCGCCTGATCAAGGTTCCGTTCCTGTCGAACCGCACCTGCCGGGTCTGGCACGCGCGACGCAATACCGAAATGCTGATGGGGCTGTTTCTGCGCAAGGTCCTGCGGCGCAATCTGAAACTGCTATTCACCTCTGCCGCGCAACGGGATCATTCGGGGTTTACCAAGACACTGATCTCGCAAATGGACGCGCTGATCGCGACAACGCCGCAGGCGGCCTCGTTTCTGCAACACCCGTCAACCGTCATCATGCATGGCGTAAACACCGAACTGTTCCATCCAGCGACCGACAAACAAACACTGCGCAACAAGCTGGGCTTACCCAGTGGCACCCTGATCGGTTGTTTCGGGCGCATTCGCCCTCAGAAGGGCGTTGATCTGCTGGTTGACGGCGCACTGAACGTCCTGCCCAATCACCCCGATGCCCACATCATCTTCACCGGCCGCGCCACCAGCGAATTCGAAGGGTTTCAAGCCGAACAGGAATCCAAACTACAAGCCGCAGGTCTAGCTGACCGTGTGCACTTCCTCGGCGAACGCCCGTGGGAAGAGATTGTCGAGACCTACCGCGCCCTCGATCTGTTCGTCGCCCCCGCCCGCCACGAAGGGTTCGGGCTGACCCCGCTTGAGGCAATGGCCTCGGGCGTGCCCGCGATTGCCTGTCACGGCGTAGGGGCCTTTAGCGCCCAGATTAAGGATGGCGAAACCGGGCGGCTGGTTGAAAAAGACAATGCCCCGGCATTGGCCCAAACGCTGGATCAGATGCTGTCCGACCCGGCCCAACTGGCCGCCGCCGGACAGGCCGCTCGCGCCCATGTGGAGCGGAATTTTCGAATCGAAGGCGAGGCGGAAGCCATCGTAAAGGTCTATCGATCTCTGCTGGACGCCGATTAGAGTGCGGTGAACGCCTCAAATCCGCGTCATTCATCGAAAACCGATCCGAAAGCTCTTTTTTCTTTGCTGCAACGCGGCTATCAACGCGCGTCCTTAACTTTGGAGACATGAAATGGGCTATCGCGTCGTTGTCGCCGGCGCCACAGGCAATGTGGGCCGCGAAATGCTGAACATCCTGGCGGAACGCCAGTTCCCGATCGATGAAATTGCCGCTCTGGCAAGCCGTCGTTCGCTGGGGACTGAGGTGACATTTGGCGACAAGACACTGACGACCAAGGACATCGACACATTTGATTTCACCGACTGGGACATGGCGCTGTTCGCAATTGGCTCAGACGCAACCAAGACCTACGGCCCAAAAGCGGCCGCAGCGGGTTGTGTGGTGATCGATAACTCATCGCTTTATCGCTACGACCCGGACATTCCGCTGATCGTGCCGGAATGTAACCCGCAAGCGATTCACGACTACAAAAACAAGAACATCATCGCCAACCCCAACTGCTCGACCGCTCAGATGGTTGTCGCGCTGAAGCCGCTGCACGACCGCGCACGTATCAAGCGCGTAGTCGTGTCGACCTATCAGTCGGTTTCGGGTGCCGGTAAAGAAGGCATGGATGAGCTGTGGGATCAGACCAAAGCCATCTACAACCCCACGACCGAGGTTGAGCCGAAGAAGTTCCAGAAGCAGATCGCCTTCAACGTCATTCCGCAGATCGACGTCTTCATGGAAGACGGCTCGACCAAGGAAGAGTGGAAGATGGTTGTCGAAACTAAAAAGATCGTCGATCCGTCGATAAAGGTTACGGCCACCTGCGTCCGCGTTCCGGTTTTCGTTGGCCACTCCGAGGCCGTGAATATCGAGTTCGAGGAATTCCTGGACGAAGATGAGGCCCGCGACATCCTGCGCGAGGCCCCTGGCATCATGGTCATCGACAAGCGTGAAGAGGGTGGCTACGTCTCGCCCATCGAGTGCGCGGGCGATTTCGCCACGTTCATCAGCCGCATCCGCCAGGATTCGACCATCGAGAACGGTCTGAACCTGTGGTGCGTATCGGACAACCTGCGCAAGGGCGCCGCGCTGAACGCAGTTCAGATTGCCGAGCTTATGGGTCGTGAGGTTCTGAAGAAGGGGTAAGAAAACCACCCTGACAAGAATATACAAAGCCCCGCAGCATCACCTGCGGGGCTTCTTTATTGTCCGAACGCAACGCGAATGCGCCGATTCAGACAGCGGCGTGCAAAATCTATTGAGTGAGAAGGTGTTGATTAAACCGCCAGTTCTGGACAAACCGGATCAGGACCCGATCTTGATGGCATCCTCATAAAGAAGAACCGCCCGTTCGGATTCGTTTTCAAGAACATCCATCTCAGCGCAGAAATGCACAACGTCATCAAGGCTGGGAACATCTGCGGCGTTCAAGGCTTCCACAGTCGGCTGAAGCTCGGCCCAATAGGCTTTTACCTGCTTCAGCGCAGCAAGCGAGGCGTCGCTTGGAGGCGTGGACATCTTGATATAGTCATTGCCGCCATCAATCAGCGCGTCGACGATCTTGCCAAATTTCTCGGCGTTCTTCTTGAACTTCTCGTGGTGTTCCGCCGTGTCTTTTCCTGTCGCGGCCAGGGCGATTTCTTTGCAAATTTTCTGTGTGATCATCCGCTGCCGACCCGCAAACTCCAGGGCCAAAGCCATAGACGGTTCGATATCGACCTCGCCATAGGCAGCTTCCAGCTTGCGAACGACCACGTGGTTGGCCTCTTCCAAAGGTTCCACATCGCCCACGATCATGGTCAATTGTGCGTCGCTCACGGATTTGGTGGTGACAATATCCTCAACCGCGATCCGATAGGGCGCCCACAATGTTGCGACTTCCTCAAGCGCTTTGTTGACCGAGTAGAACCGTTCGCGATCGATGCCCGACGATCCCTTGCCCTCTTTGAAACCAAGCAGAATATCGTCAAACTGATCATGCGCTTGTTGCAGTTCAGTCAGAGCCTTGTCGGCTTCGGCACCCAGGCTCAGCAACACGGTGGCTTTTGCGACTTTCTCGGTTAAAAAACTCAGCTTTTCCGCAGCCAGAATGCGATGCGCCACCTGACCTGCCGCCATAGCATGCGCGTAGCCTCCAACCGGCAAGAATGCTGCTAGCCCAAGTCCCAACGTTCCAGTGACGAAAACACGACGATCGATACTCATTTTTTACCTAACCCTGCTGCTTTTGCATGTGCATATCGAGCAAGAAGCGCCGCAATTGTCCCAGCGTAATGTTGAAAATAAGAAAATATAGTGACCTTTTACGGCTGAAATCCGCAGATTCACGCGCTAATCAACCGTATTAGCTAGGGATTCCGATCAGGGTTGTGTCCACCATCGACCCGTCGGCTTTTACGCAGGTTGATATCAGCGAGGCGCGCGCTCCACATGACCCAGACGGGTTTTCTGTTGGGAAATCACCGTGACGGGTACACCAGCCGGAAACCCCTGTTGTTGCATTCACCGGGTGCGTGTTTAGAAATCGAGTGGTCTGGACAAGTCTTACGCCCGCAATCGATCACATCCGCTCAAACAGAAGGCCCCGAGTAACCCCATGACGAACACAGCCTCCGAACAAAACCAACAGGACGCCGTCGAATACAGCCAGTCCCGGGGCTTGGTAGACCGGCTGGCGCGGTTGGGATGCTCGCTTGCGTTTTCATCCTACCAATCCGGGCTGCTGTACCATCTGGGGCGGGGTACTGACGGGTCGTTGCATGTACATCAGTCGGCCATGCCGAAACCCATGGGGCTGCATTATGATGGCCAAGGCGGGCTGACGCTGGCCGGGGGCGCCCAAATTCTGAGGTTCGAGAACATTCTCGCCCCGCATGAGCGCATCAACAACGTCTTCGATGCCTGTTTTATGCCTCGGGTTATACATAGTGTTGGTGAGTTGGATGTTCATGATATCGGGCTGGATACAGATGGTGCCCCCGTCTTTGTGAACACCCGTTTCAACTGCCTGGCGACCTTGTCCAAGCGCCACAGCTTCGTACCTGTCTGGACCCCTCCGTCGATCACTCAGATCGTGGATGAGGACCGGTGCCACCTGAATGGGATGGCCATGCGCGACGGCCAGCCCGCCTATATCACTGCCGTATCCCAATCCAACACGATTGACGGGTGGAGAGATCGCCGCGTTGACGGAGGCGTCGCCATTGACGTCCAGAACAACCAAGTTGTGTGCAAGGGCCTGTCGATGCCGCATTCGCCGCGCTGGTATAATGGCAAGCTCTGGCTTCTGAACTCTGGCACTGGTGAGCTTGGCTATGTGGACGGGTTGGAGAACGACGCGCCGGGCCAGTTCAAACCAATTGTCTTTTGCCCGGGTTTCCTGCGCGGGCTGCGGTTCTACAAAGGATATGCTTTCGTCGGTCTGTCCAAGCCGCGCTACAAACGGTTCGAAGGGCTGCCATTGGCAGATCGGCTGGACGCCGCAGACAGTGACGCGTGGTGTGGCTTGCAGATCATCGACCTTGCCAGCGGCACCTGTGTCGACTGGTTCCGCATCGATGGCGCGATCACGGAACTCTATGACGTCGAGATCATACCAGGATTTGCAACGCCCATGACGGTCAGCCCTGGCAGCGCCGAAGCGGCGAGCCTGATCACCTGGGATGAAGCGGGGTCAAACGCTGTGACTGGTTCACAAAGGTAATTCAGCCTGACCTTTACCTCCCAACCAATGTATTGAACGTCACACGGACCTGAACCACCCGTCATAGTCAGATCAAGGCTAGACTAACGTTCGACATCAAAAGACCCAAAAAAAATCGAACATACCGTTTGCAGTGAAGCTAGCTGCGAGCTGCGAGCTGCTGATCAGTGCGGTAAACCAAAAGAAAGTCCACTAGCGCCCAAGCTCTCAAATGCTGCGCAAGGCCCGAATGGCTGCTCGCGCTCATCAGACGCTTGCCATTCCGGCAGTCATTGCACCCAGGGCGACAAGGTGGACAAGCATGAGCGCCTTGTCATTCCATAGTGCTCCGACGGCGAACCATCCCACGACACCGACAAGAAACAGGTAAAGGTTCCAAGGTGTCCAGCCAAACCCCGTCGCGGTGTATCCCATGATCTGAATGGCAGATGCGCCCCACTTGACCGCGAAGACAAGGCGCTCGTGCGGTGATACAAGGGCCAAGGTATCAGACTGCACGGGTCAAACCTCCGTCGATACGCAGGTTTTGTCCCGTCATATAGCTGCCATCTTCCGAGGCGAGCCACGAAATGAGAGAGGACACTTCCGAAGCGAAACCGTAGCGCCCCATGGGAATGCGCTCCTTGCGGTCTTCGGTTTCGGGTAAGCTGTCGATGAATCCCGGAAGGACATTGTTCATCCGGATATTCTCTGACGCATATTTGTCCGAATAGAGCTTCGTGAATGCCGCAAGCCCGGCCCGGAAGACCCCCGACGTTGGAAAAAGAGGGTCGGGCTCGAATGCCGCAAAGGTTGAGATGTTGATGATTGCTCCGCCCCCATGCTCCTGCATCAAGGGAGTGACAAGCCGTGTTGGGCGGATGACGTTCATCAGATAAACTTCCATCCCTTCGTGCCAATCGTCGTCGCTGATTTCGAGGACCGATCCTTTTGGCCCGTGGCCAGCAGAGTTCACCAAGACATCGATGCGGCCCCAGCGCTCCTTCGCACCCTCGACCAAAGCGGTAAGCGCGTCTTGATCAAGGTTAGAGCCGGTTACGCCAAAGCCACCAAGTTCGCCGCCAAGCGCTTCACCCTTCCCGGACGAAGACAGGATGCCGATCTTGAACCCATCATCAGCCAGTTTGCGCGCTGCATCCGCACCCATGCCGCTGCCGCCTGCCGTGATCAGTGCTACTTTTTCTACTGTCATATCGAGTTTCCTTTCTTGCTTGAGCCATACATGCTGTTTTCTATGACAAATTTGGATTCAGAATTGATGTTGCATGACAGTAGAATTACTATTGCAGAATGATTGAACTCCCCCCGCTCAACAGCTTGCGTGCGTTTGACGCAGCAGGCCGCCGCCTCAGTTTCCGCTCAGCCGCCGATGAATTGGGTGTCACGCAGGGGGCCGTTGCGCAACAAGTGCGCCAGCTCGAAGCTCATCTGGGTGTGACACTGTTCGAACGGGTCCCAAAGGGCCTGAAGTTCACATCGGTCGGACGCAGCTTTCACAACAGGATAGCTAAGGTGTTCGCAGACCTTCGATCTGCAACTGCCGAATTGAAACCAGAGCCGAACAAAGTTCTCATCAGTGTCACACCGACCTTTGCTGCAAAATGGCTGATCCCCAATCTACCGGACTTCACCGCAGCACACCCGGATATCGATTTGCGGATCATGGCGACCGAAAGAGTTTCCAGCTTCTACAGCGACGGGATAGACCTTGCAGTGCGCCAAGGATCACCACCGTTTGGCGCATCACTGGACGTAGCCCTTTTGTTCAAGCAATCGCTGATCGCGGTCGCTGCGCCAAAGTTTGCGGACGAAGGTGACATTCCTCTGGATCCAGAAACCCTAGCAGAAAAGCCGAAGATCCATGACACTCATGACCAATGGCCCAGCTATCTCTCGTATTTGGGTGTGCAGGACCAGTCTCCTCGTCACCTTCGTCTAAGCCAAACATCCCTTGCGGTCGATGCTGCTATCGCCAGGCAAGGTGTGGCCTTGGTAAACCGGTTTCTGGTGGCTCATGACCTTGAGGCCGGACGTTTGGTCGAGGTCGGTAAAGCTTGGGACGCGGGCGGAAGTGATTTCTATGTCCTCATGCCGCGAACAGCCAAGAACAATGAGACGGTCGTCAATGTCATGACGTGGCTTACGGCGCGCTCCGCCAAAGATACCTAACTGTCTTGAAACATGAGTGGCCATTCAGATCATTCGGGCGAACGGCGGCAAAGGTCCACACTCCCGCCATTGAGTTAGAAACTTTTGGCTTTTGGAGCAACGATGTATGTCGTGGCAGTGAAATCATGTTTGTCCGATCCGCAACTTAAACATCGAAGGTCAAATATGAACAAAGGATAGGCGGTCGAAGCTTTGCCGCCAGTCGCTGACCTCGGCACCAACGTCGTCGCCCGCCAAGCCGCGCGCGATCAGGGTGGCCAGCCTGTCTGCATGATCCGTTGTCATGCCCCATCTTACCAGTTCCGGGGTGCCTATGCGCAAGCCGTTCATGTCGCCCTGCACTTCTGGCGCTGGAAGGCCGATGCCACAGGCCAGAAAACCCGCCTGTCGCAGGGTTTTGGAGGCTGTTTGCCCGCCACCAAACGCCTTGGCCAAGACAGCAAACTGGTGGGAGCAGGTGAAACCCTCTCGGCCAGCAAAGACTGGTACGCCATTGTCATTTAGACGCTCGGCAAGCGCTTGGGCCATTGCGATCATCTGTGCCGCATAGTCGGCCCCGAAATCGCGCCAATCCAGCATAGTGACCGCAAGCGCAGCAGATTTCGCCGCGTCGAAATTGGCCGTCATTCCGGGGAACGCGATTGCGTCCAGACGCTCGGCTAGATCAGCCTCATTGGTAACAATCAGCCCACCGGCAGGGCCGCCAAGGCTTTTGTAGGTGCTCATTGTCATCAAATGCGCCCCTTCAGCCAGCGGGTCACGCCACGCCTTGCCTGCGATGATCCCGCACTGATGCGCCGCGTCGAACATCACTTTGGCACCAACCTCATCGGCAATGGCGCGTATCTCTTTGACCGGGTGTTCGAACAGGTTGAGGCTGCCTCCGACCGTGATCAGTTTGGGTCGTTCGCGTTTCGCCATCACGTGCAGTTGATCCAGATCGATGGTGTATCCATCTGCGTCAGTTGGTGCCTCAACAGTACGCAGCCCGAACAAACCCGCACAGCCCGCCAAATGATGCGTGACATGACCGCCAATCGACGCAGGGGGTGCGATGATCGTGTCACCCGGTTTGCACGTGGCCATAAAGCCATAAAGGTTTGCAATCGCGCCCGACGGCACGCGGATTTCCGCGAAGCGTGCGTTAAAAACCTCTGCACAAAGCTGAGTTGCGATCACCTCGATCTCTTCGATGGCCTCAAGGCCCATCTCATATTTGTCGCCCGGATATCCAAGCGAAGGGCGCGACCCGATACCCGAAGACAGCAACGCCTCGGCGCGTGGGTTCATGACGTTGGTGGCCGGATTGAGGTTGAAACACTCTTTCTCATGAATCTCGCGGTTTCGGTTCGCCAAGTCTTCAATCCGGTCGAGCAAGGCCTCCGAGGTGCTACGCGCAGTGGTCGCTGCGATCTGCTGCACGAGCGTTTCACTGGCGTCCGGGACCCAGGATCGTAGGTCTATTGTCATTGTTGCATACTCCTTGCTTGGCTTCAGAATGGACGGTCTGCATGACAATGCAAATCAGTTCTGCTATTTCTTGCCCTAGAAAAACTAAGGCTGATGAATGGCAGTTCTTCCCCGACGACCCAAGGGGCCACCCCTGAACGCATTACGCGCCTTCGAGGCTGCCGCCCGTCTAGGCAGTTTCGTTGCAGCGGCCGAGGAGCTGGGTGTCACCGCAGGCGCGGTTTCACAGCATGTCAAAGCGATTGAGGCGTGGTCCGGCACCAGCCTATTTGAACGCAGCGCACAAGGTGTTTCACTGTCTGCCGCTGGCCGGTTGGTGACTGAAGAATTCACACAGGCCTTCGACCTTCTGGCAGCAGCAACCCAAAATTTGCGCAATCTGGCACCCAACCCCGAGTTTCACATCGCCGCGTTGCCGTCAGTCGCACAGCTTTGGTTGCCACCGCGTCTGGGTCGATTGCGTGAAATGCGCCCCAATCTGAACATCTCCGTGACAGCGATGGAGAAACCTCCGAGCCTGTCGAGAGATCTGTTCGACCTGTCCATCTTCATTTCCCTGCCCGATGAAACCGCAGATCAGATCATTGTCGAGGACGACATCATCTTTCCGGTTTGCTCGCCAAAGCTGGCGCAGGGTATCGAGCTTTCAACTGCGCCGCTGCTGCACGATCAGACCTGGGACAGCGATTGGCCAGCATGGTCAGGCGCCACAGATATCGATATCGGCGATCCGGCGCGCGGCCCTCGGTACTCGCTCTATGCCTTGGCGGTAGAAGAGGCGAAATCAGGCGCGGGGGTGCTGATGGGGCATGGTGCGCTAGTTGCGCAGGCGCTGGATGCACAGCAGCTCAGCCGAGTTTCAGAACGCAGCCATAAAACCGGCAAAGCACTGATGATCGAACGTCCACACAAGTCGCGGCGCCATCCGGAAATCGATCATGTCATCGATCTGCTGTGTAGAAAAGACCAGAGCTAACGCCAAAGCTGGTTTCGCTAACCGGCCGCATATCCAAGATAGCGACGGGTCCTGATATCCTCTGGCCGCGATCCGCACCGCTCGAACAAGGCGCGCGACAAAGCTGAGCGCGAGGAAAATCCGGTCGCAGCCGCAATTTCCAGCAACGACATGTCGGTCTGCCTCAGCAGATCAAGAACCCTCTCCAACCGAAGCTCTTTATAGGTTTGCAGAAGCGTCGCACCGGTCTTGCACAGATAACGTCTTTGCAGCTGGCGGGTCGAGGCACCGACCGCCTTTGAAAGGTCAGTGATACTCAGGGGCTCTTCAATATGCTCCAACATGGTCGCCAGGGTCAGAATGACCAGCTCATCCCCGTTGGATCTACGAATAAGCCGATTTACGGTTTGGCTTTCGATGGCCTGATTTGGCTCGTCCAGACCGACATATCTGCGCACCGCATCTGCAAGATGCTCGCCATGATCCCGCGACACAAACTCAGCCAGCAGGCGAAGGGCGCTGATGCGTGTGTTGGCGCTGTGCAATCGTCCATTGGGCGAAAGATAGGTTGAGGCGCCGCAACTTCTTATGCCTTGCTCGGATGCGGCCGCTTGAAAACTCGGATGTATTGCAGCGATATGCCCATCACACCCGCTAGCCTGAGCCAACAGCATCACAGCACCTCCAACCAGAACCGCCCGAGGCGCCAGATTCAAAATCTGAGTCGCCCAGTGCTTTTGCGTGCCAATCAGGTTCCAGTTGTCATCCAGATTGCCCCAGAAGACAGCCGTCCGCCCCGACCAATACAAAGGCCCGCCGACCTTATCCTCCGCAAGGATACGCAGCGTCACAACATGGCTCTGGTTTTCCATCAAACCGTTCAAAGCCCGGTAGAAATCCAATACCAGCTCTGCCGACGCCTTCGAGGCCTTCGGGTGTAAAATAACATCAACATACTGAACACGCTCAGACACCGCAGCCAAGGCGTTTGCCCTGTTTTCGGGTTCGTTGCGCAGGACGTAGTGTTTCATTTGCCAGGATACTTCTGTTTTGAGTGGCAGAGAGCGGGAACCGCTCTGCTGCCGGTGGCCCCCTCCTTTGTGTCGGGGGTTTGTTATCTTTACTCTGCGGCTTCGATGTATTCGGTCATTGGTGGGCATGTGCAGATGAGGTTTCGGTCGCCATATGCGTTATCGACGCGGTTGACGGGGGACCAGTATTTGTCGACGCCCATGGAGCCCGGGGGGAAGCAGGCCTGTTCGCGGGTGTAAGGCCGATCCCAGTCGCCGACCAGATCGCGCACCGTGTGGGGGGCGTTTTTCAGCGGGTTGTTTTCCGCGTCGATGGTGCCATCGATGATGTCTTGCGCCTCGGATCGGATCGAGAGCATGGCGTCGCAGAAGCGGTCCAGCTCGGCCTTGGGTTCCGATTCCGTGGGCTCGACCATCAGGGTGCCTGCCACCGGCCAGGACATGGTCGGCGCATGGAAGCCTGAATCGATCAGGCGCTTGGCCACATCGTCGACGGTCACATGCGCCGCGGCGTCCAAGGGGCGGGTGTCGAGGATGCATTCATGCGCCACACGACCGGTCTCGGAGGTGTAGAGGATGGGATAAGCATCCTTGAGCCGCGCCGCGATGTAGTTGGCGTTCAGGATCGCCACTTTGGTCGCTTGCGTCAGGCCCGCGCCGCCCATCAGCAGCACATAGGCCCATGAGACCGGCAGAATGGACGGCGAGCCGAAGGGCGCGGCCGAGACCGGACCCACGGCGGTGCCGTATTCCGGGTGGCCGGGCAGGTGCTCAGTCAGATGCGCCTTGACGCCGATCGGGCCCATGCCGGGGCCGCCGCCGCCATGGGGGATGCAGAAGGTCTTGTGCAGGTTCAGGTGGCTGACATCGCCGCCAATGTCACCGGGACGCGACAGACCCACCATGGCGTTCATGTTGGCCCCGTCGATATAGACCTGACCGCCATGATCATGGGTGATCTGGCAGACCTCTTGCACGGTGGTCTCAAACACGCCATGGGTCGAGGGGTAGGTGATCATGCAGCCGGCCAGATGATCGGAATGCTTCTCGGCCTTGGCGCGGAAGTCGTTCAGATCGATATTGCCATTCTCATCCGCCAGAACCGGCACAACCTGCCAGCCGACCATCTGGGCCGAAGCCGGGTTGGTGCCATGCGCCGAGGTTGGGATCAGGCAGACGTTCCGCTGACCCTCGCCACGGGCGAAGTGATAATTGCGGATGGTCAAGAGACCCGCATATTCCCCCTGTGCGCCCGAGTTGGGCTGCTGCGAGATCGCGTCATAGCCGGTGATCTGGCACAGCTTGTCGTTCAGATCGGCAATCATCTCGTGATAGCCCTGCGCCTGATCTTGCGGCACAAACGGGTGCAGATTGCCGAACTCGGGCCAGGTGACCGGGATCATCTCGATCGTGGCGTTCAGCTTCATGGTGCACGAGCCCAGCGGGATCATCGCCCGGTCCAGCGCCAGGTCGCGGTCGGCCAGACGGCGCATATAGCGGGTGATCTCGGCCTCGGCCCGGTTCTGGTGGAAGATCGGGTGGGTCAGGTATGCGCTTTCGCGCAGGGCGTAATCGGGCAGACGGTAATCGACATTTGCGCTGTCATCCTGACGGTCGATGCCGAAGGCGCCCCAGACGGCCTCGATGGTCTCGGGCCGGGTCTGTTCGTCCAGGCTTATGCCAACCTTGGTCTCGCCCACCTTGCGCAGGTTCACACCACGCGCGACGGCGGCCTCCATCACTGTTGTCTGCAGGGGACCGACCTCAACCGTGATCGTATCGAAGAACACTTCCGGTTCCACGGCAAAGCCCGCCTCTTCCAGACCGGCCGCCAGACGCGAGGTCTTGCGGTGTACCGATTGCGCGATGGCCTTGATGCCATCAGGGCCGTGATAGACCGCATACATCGAGGCAATCACCGCCAGCAGCGCCTGCGCGGTGCAGACATTCGAGTTCGCCTTCTCACGCCGGATATGCTGTTCGCGGGTTTGCAGCGACAAGCGGTAGGCCTTGTTGCCGCGGCTGTCGATCGACACACCGATGATCCGGCCCGGCATCGAGCGCTTCAGCTTGTCGGTGGTCGCCATATAAGCCGCGTGCGGGCCACCATAGCCCATCGGCACACCAAAGCGCTGGGTCGAGCCGATGGCGATATCCGCGCCCATCTCACCAGGGGATTTCAGCAGGGCCAGCGACAGGATGTCGGCGGCGACAATGGCGATGGCTTTGTGCTCATGCAGCGCGGCGATTTCCGATGTGAAGTCGCGCACGTGGCCATGGGTGCCCGGGTACTGGAAGATCGCGCCAAAGACGGCGCCCGCATCCAGCGTGTCCGGATCGGCGACCTGCACGTCGATGCCCAGAGGTTCGGCGCGGGTTTTGATCACCGCGATGGTCTGCGGGTGGCAGTTCTTGTCGACAAAGAAGGCCGCGTTGTTGGCTTTCGAACGCCCGCCGCGCTTGGCCATCGCCATGGCTTCGGCCGCAGCAGTGGCTTCGTCCAGCAAGGAGGCATTGGCCACATCCAGCCCGGTCAGATCGCTGACCATGGTCTGGAAGTTCAACAGCGCCTCAAGACGGCCCTGGCTGATCTCGGGCTGATAGGGCGTATAGGCGGTGTACCAGGCCGGGTTTTCCAGGATGTTGCGCAGGATCGGCGCAGGCGTCGTGGTGCCGTAATAGCCCTGACCGATCAGCGAGGTCAGAACGGTGTTCTTGCTCGCCACCTCTTTCATGTGAAAGAGCGCATCGCGTTCCGTCATCGCCGGACCCCAGTCCAGCGGCTCTTTCTGGCGGATCGCGGGCGGGACGGTGGCGTCGATCAGCTGGTCCAGCGTCTTGAAGCCGATCACCTTGAGCATGTCGCGCATCTCGGTCGGGCTGGGCCCGATATGGCGGCGGTTGGCGAAGTCATAGGCTTCGTAATCGGTCAGTTTGAAGGCCATGTGGTGCGCTCCTCAAGGATAGATCAGGCCCGACGGAGACGGCAGGAGCCTCCGGCGGGTGTATTTGGAAAAAGATGAAGGGGCGGATCCGCGCAAGGATCCGCCGCTTGAATTACCCGATGAAGGCTTTGTAGCCGGCCTCATCCATCAGATCTTCCAGCTGCGCCGCGTCGGTGATCTTGATCTTGTAGATCCAGGCCTCGCCCTCGGGGTCTTCGTTCAGCGCGCCGGGATTGTCGGCCAGCGCTTCGTTCACTTCCGTGATCTCGCCATCGACCGGCGCATAAAGTTCCGAGGCCGCTTTGACGGATTCGATCACGCCGATCTCGCCGTCTTTCTCGAACTCGTCGCCCACTTCCTGCTGCTCGACAAACACCACCTCGCCCAGCTGTTCAGCCGCGTGTTTGGTGATGCCCAGCGTGGCGGTGTCGCCCTCGACCATCAGCCATTCATGCTCTTCGGAATAATAGGTTGCCATGTCTCTCTCTCCTGGCTTCAACGCTTGTAATTCTGGGTGACAAAGGGCAGCGCCACAATCTGCGCCGGTTGCGCCTTGCCCCGGATGATCAGGTTCACCTTCTCGCCCGGCTCACCGTGACCGGCGGACACGTAGCCCATCGCAACCGGGCCACCCACCGTGGGGCCAAAGCTGCCCGAGGTGATCCGACCGATGGTGTTGCCACTGCTGCACTGGATCTCAACGCCCTGACGCGCCGGGGCGCGGCCATCGGGTTTGATGCCCACCAGCTTGCGCGCGGCACCCTCGGCCAGTTCTTTCTGCACGCGATCGGCACCCGGGAAGCCGCCCTCTTCCTTGCGGCGCTTCTGAATGGCCCAGCCAAGGCTGGCTTCAATCGGCGAGGTGCTCTGGTCAATGTCATTGCCATAGAGGCACAGCCCGGCCTCCAGCCGCAGGCTGTCGCGCGCGCCCAGACCGGCCGGCTCACAATCCTCATGCGCCAGAAACGCCTTGGTGATCTCAATGGCCTTGTCCTCGGGGATCGAGATCTCATACCCGTCCTCACCGGTATAACCCAGCCGCGAGATACGGCATTCGACGCCGTTGATATCCGCCAGGGTGGTTTCCATGAACTTCAGGTCGCGGGCGGCGGGGCAAAGCTCACCCACCACGTCTTCGGCCTTGGGACCCTGCACCGCCACCAGCGCCCGGTCGAAGATCTCGGTCACTTCAACGCCGTCCAGGTTCGCCTGCATATGTGGAATGTCCTGATGCCGCAGCGCCGCGTTCACCACCACAAAATAATGATCCCCCGCGTTCGACACGATCAGGTCATCCATGATCCCACCGTCTTCGTTGGTAAAGAACCCGTACCGCGCCTTGCCTTCCTTCAGCGTCGCATAAGCCTGCGGGCACAAAGCTTCCAGCTTCTCACCCACATTCTCACCCCGCAAAATCACCTGACCCATATGAGACACATCAAACACCGCCGCCTTCTCACGGCACTGCTTATGTTCCCCCATAATCCCCAACGGATACTGAACAGGCATCTCCCAACCAGCAAAATCAACCAGCTTACCCCCCAACTCAACATGCAACGAGTGCAAGGGCGTGCGCTTCAAAGTGGTCATTTCTCTAACCTCTCAATCAACGGGATTGGTCGCGAACGACCATAACGGTGCAATGCGCGTTGCGCACGACACGGGCCAGGTTCGGGCCAATCTCATAATTCGGGAAGTCGCCCTTGGTCGACGCCATGACGATCAGATCAAAGCCTTCCTTGTAGGCAAGCTTCAGGATTTCGCGGTAGACGCTGCCTTCTTCGACGTGAATCGCCACACCGGGGGCGCTGCCGTGATCCAGAATGGCCTGAACCGCATTGCGCACATGGTCCTTGGCGCCTGCACCATAGTTGGCGGGCAGGTTTGGCAGCTGAATGATCTCGGGGATGACGGCCACTGTATGCAGTTCCGCCCCGTAGAACTTCGCCTGTTCTTGCGCCAGTGGCAGGGCGTTTGTCCACGACCGGTCATCGGTGTGATCAATGGGCAGCAGGATTTTCGTCGCCATCACGTCTCTCCTCGTGACTTAGAGTTTTGTTTCGAGGCCGGGGGGTCGGGTTGGCCCCCCGTTTTTCTCAGGGCCGGATTATTCGGCTGGCGAACCGCCCGGTTCTTCCGACTGTCCGCCCGAGGCGAAGAACTCTTTCGTCAGTTTGAAGACGATCGGGCTCAGCAGGGCCAGGGCAATCAGGTTCGGGATGGCCATCATCGCGTTCAGCGTGTCCGCCAGCAGCCAGATGAAGCCCAGATCCGCCGTTGCGCCGAAATAGATCGCAATGATCCACAGCACGCGGTAGGGCAGCAGGGATTTGACACCCAGCAGGAACTCGACACATTTCTCGCCGTAGAAAGACCAGCCCAGAATGGTGGTGAAGGCAAAGATCGACAGCGCGATTGCGATCAGGTGACCACCGCCCGGCAGGGAGTTGGCGAAGGCCAGCGAGGTCAGCGCCGCGCCCGATTCACCGGAAGTCCATGCACCCGAAGAGATGATCGCCAGACCGGTGATCGAGCAAACGATGATGGTGTCGATGAACGTACCCAACATCGCGATCAGGCCCTGGTTGACCGGACCTTTGGTTTCGGCCGCGGCGTGAGCGATCGGGGCGGACCCCAGACCGGCTTCGTTCGAGAAAACACCGCGCGCCACACCAAAGCGGATGGCGGCCCAGACGGCGGCACCCGCGAAACCACCTTCGGCGGCCGAGGGGGTGAAGGCGTGAGTGAAGACCAGCGACAAGGCGTGACCGATATTGCCGATGTTGATCAGCAGAACCAGCAGGCCGGCGATGATGTATGCAATCGCCATGAATGGAACCAGCTTGCCGGCAACCGCACCGATGCGGGTGATGCCGCCCAGAATAACAGCCGCTGTCAGGACCATTAGAACAACGCCAGTGATCGAGGTATTCACGCCGAAATTCGACTCCAGAACCTGTGCCACACCGTTGGCCTGTACGCCATTGCCGATGCCGAAGGCTGCGATTGCGCCGAACAGGGCGAAGGCGACGCCCAGCCAGGCCCATTTCGCGCCCAGACCGTTCTTGATGTAATACATCGGACCGCCGACAAAGTTGCCCAGCTCGTCCTTTTCACGGTATTTCACCGCGCAGACAGCCTCGGCATATTTGGTGGCCATGCCCACCAGGGCGGTCATCCACATCCAGAACAACGCGCCCGGACCGCCCAGGAAGACAGCAGTGGCCACACCGGCGATGTTCCCCGTACCGATGGTCGCCGACAGCGAGGTCATCAGCGCGTTGAACGGGCTGATCTGCCCTTCGCCCTGCCCCTCGCGGCCTTTGAACAACAGGCTGAAGCCCGTGCCAATGCGCAGGATCGGCATGAATTTCAGCCCGACCTGCAAGAAGAAGCCGACGCCAAGGATGAGAACCAGCATCAGCGGCCCCCACACGACGCCATTGATGGCTCCTACGATTGAGTTTAACGCTTCCATGGTATTCCTCCCTAGTGCGTCTGGTTATGCCCCGGCAGCAATTGCCCGCTGGCGGGCTTGCTTGAGGGCGGCAAAGTCTTCGTCCGCATGGAACGACGAACGGGTCAGCGGCGTGGCCGACACGTGCAGAAAGCCCTTGGAGCGCGCGATCTGCTCCAGCTGGGCGAACTCCTCCGGCGACCAGAACCGGTCGATCGGGTGATGTTTCGGGGTCGGTTGCAGGTATTGCCCGACTGTCAGGAAATCGACATTTGCGGCGCGCAGGTCATCCATCACCTGGCGCACGTCACTGAGGCTTTCGCCAAGGCCGACCATCAGGCCGGATTTGGTGAAGATCTCAGGGTTTGCGCGTTTGGCATCGTCCAGCAAGCGCAGCGACGCATAGTAACGGGCACCGGGCCGAACCGTCGGATAAAGATTCGGCACAGTTTCCAGATTGTGGTTGAAAACGTCGGGGGCGGCCGCAAAGACCAGATCGGCCGCATCCCCTTTGCCCAGGAAGTCGGGGGTCAGAACTTCTACCGTCGTGCCGGGATTCTGGTGCTGCACAGCACGGATGGTTTGGGCAATATGGTCAGCACCGCCATCGGCCAGATCATCGCGGTCGACCGAGGTGATCACCACGTGGCGTAGGCCCAGTTTCTTGACGGCGGCGGCAACCCGGCCCGGTTCAAACGGGTCCAGCGCATCAGGTCGACCGGTGGCAACATTGCAGAAGGAACAACCACGGGTGCAGACCTCGCCCATGATCATCATGGTGGCGTGACGTTTGGACCAGCATTCGCCGATATTCGGACAGGCGGCTTCTTCGCAGACCGTGGCGAGGTTATGCTCTCGCATCAAGCGACGGGTCTTATAATACTCGGCGCCATCGCCCTTTTTCTTGCGAATCCACTTAGGCTTGCGCGGAATGACGCTGTCGGCTTTTTTGGCCTTTTCGGGGTGGCGGGGGCGAAGCTGGATGGTCATCTGGTGGCTCCTTCTTACGCGTGGATCGCGCGATCCATGGCGTCGAGGCAGGCTTCTTTGACCGCCTCGCCCATGGCTGGGTGCGCATGACAGGTGGAGGCGACCTCGGACACGGTTGCGCCTTTGGTCATGGCCAGAACCAGTTCGGCAATCAGCTCACCGCCATGGGCACCGCAGATATGCGCACCCAGGATTTTGCCGTTCGGGTCCGCCAAAACCTTGACCGCGCCGTCGGATTCACCTGTCGACCGCGCGCGCGAGTTGGCCATGAACGCGAATTTGCCGACTGCGTATTCGGCACCGGCTTCTTTCAGCGCCTCTTCAGTCACACCGACCGAGGCAACCTCAGGGTCGGTGTAAACGACGCCCGGCACGGTGTTGTAGTCGACATGGCCGCCCTGCCCTGCCAACATCTCAACGCAGGCAACGCCATCTTCCTCGGCCTTATGGGCCAGCATCGGTCCGGGGACGCAGTCCCCGATCGCATAGATGCCGGGAACCGATGTGCGGAAGCTGTTGTCAACTTGAACAAAGCCGCGCGGGTCAAGAGCTATCCCCAATTCTTCCAGCCCCAACCCGCGCGTGACGGGCCGGCGTCCGACGGCGATCAGAACCTTGTCGGCTTCGATCACCTCTTCCTTGTCTTTGCCGACCCGGTCCAGAGTAAGCGTCAATCCGGTTTCAGACTTTTCAATGGCCTTCAGCGCGCGTCCCAACTGGAACTTCAGGCCGCGTTTGATGAGCGCGCGCTGCGCCAGTTTCGCAATCTCGCCGTCGATACCGGGCAGGACACGGTCCAGATACTCAACCACTGTGACCTTGGCTCCAAGACGCGCCCAGACCTGACCCAACTCAAGCCCGATCACCCCTGCCCCGACGACAACCAGATGATCCGGCACCGTGTCCAGCGCCAAGGCATCGGTTGAGCTGAGAACATCCTGCTCATCGATCTCAATACCGTTCAGCGGTGTCGGCTCAGACCCTGTGGCGATCAGGATATTCTTGGCCTCATAGATGTCGTCGCCAACCTGCACCTGCCCGTCGGCGGGAATGCTGGCCCAGCCTTCGATCAGCTCAACGCCGTTCTTCTTGAATAGAAAACCAATGCCTTTGGTCAGATCGCCAACGATCTTGTCCTTGCGCCCCATCATCGCGGGCACGTCGATGCTGGCCCCCTCAACCGCAATGCCATGGGAGGAGAGATGTGCAAGCTCGGCATATTTGGCCGAGGAGGTCAGCAACGCTTTGGAGGGAATGCACCCCACATTCAGACAGGTTCCACCCAGCGCCCCGCGCCCTTCCACGCAAGCCACTTTCATACCCAGTTGAGCCGCGCGGATCGCAGCAACATAACCGCCGGGGCCGCCCCCGATGACGATGAGATCGTAAATGCTCATTGGGTGTTCTTTCAGTAGATTGGATGATTGGCGCAGAGGGCGCGGACTTTTGCGCGGTTCTCGGCTTCGATGGTTGCATCGCCTTCAGAGGACTCACGCAGCGCATCGAGAACATCGCCGATCAAATGGCCAATCCGGGTGAACTCTTCAGGACCAAACCCGCGGCTACATCCAGCGGCTGTTCCCAGCCGGATGCCGCTCGTGATCGTCGGTTTTTCCGGATCACCCGGCACGCTGTTCTTGTTGCAGGTGAACCCGGCCCGCTCCAGCGCGGCCTCGGCGTCTTTTCCGGTCACGCCAATTGGCCTCAGATCGACCAACATCAGGTGGTTTTCCGTGCCGCCCGAAACGATGTCACAACCGCGCGCCATCATCACATTGGCCAGCGCCGCCGCACTGTCCACGACGCGCTGCATATAGTCCTTGAACTCAGGTTTCAGTGCTTCCCCGAATGCGACGGCTTTACCGGCGATCACGTGCATCAGTGGGCCGCCCTGAAGACCCGGAAACACAGCCGAGTTGATTTTTTTGGCCAGTGCTTCGTCATTTGTCAGGATGATGCCGCCGCGTGGGCCGCGCAAGGTCTTGTGCGTCGTCGACGTCACGATATGCGCATGGCCAATGGGCGAAGGATGCAGCCCAGCCGCAACCAGACCCGCGATATGCGCCATATCAGCCAGCAGCCATGCACCAGCTTCGTCGGCAATTTCACGGAACCGCGCGAAATCGATTTTTTGCGAATAGGCCGATGCGCCCGCGATGATGAGCTTCGGCTTTTCCGCCTTGGCCAGTTCAGCGACCTGATCATAGTCGATCAGGCCTTCACCGGTCAGACCATACAGGATCGGGCGGAACCATTTGCCAGACTGCGCGGGTTTCGCGCCATGGGTCAGGTGACCACCTGCGTCCAGCGACATGCCCAGAATGGTGTCGCCGGGTTGCAGCAATGCCAGTTTGAACGCACCATTGGCCTGAGCCCCGGAATGCGGCTGGACATTGGCATATTCGCAGCCGAACAGCCTCTTAAGCCGCTCAATCGCCTCAACCTCGACTTCATCCACATATTCGCAGCCGCCATAGTAGCGACGACCGGGATAGCCTTCGGCATATTTATTCGTCAGCACGGAACCCTGCGCATCGATCACGGCCTGCGAGACGATGTTCTCGGAGGCGATGAGCTCGATCTGCTGAGCCTGGCGCTGGCGCTCGCGATCAATCGAAGCGGCGATGATCGGGTCAGCATCCTTAAGCGATGTTGTGAACATATTTTCCTCTCTCGCGCTCGAATCTCAAGTACGAAACTTTGTTTCCTATAGGGGAATTTTGTAAAAGGTGGCAATACACATCTCAATTTTGTGAAGTTGTGTCAGGTCGTGGAAATCGTTAACCTACGGAAAACCAGGGGGGTTTCTATGGTCGATGACAGCCTGAATGACGCCGTCGGACCGGAGGAAGAGGATGACGGCGCAGCCTTGGGACGCACGATCCGAGACGCACGCCGTGCCAAAGGGTGGACGTTGGAGGAAGCCGGGCGCGCCGCGGGAATCGGTCGTTCGACGCTGTCCAAGATAGAAAACAACCAGACACGGCCAAGTTTTGAAATCGTGCGGCGATTGACTCAGGCGCTGGATATGAGCACCCCGCAATTGTTCCTGCAATCAGGTCAAACTGGGATCGCGGGTCGACGGGATTTCACCCCAAAAGGTGAAGGTGAGATGCGGGACACCCCCACCTATCTGCACGAGCTTTTGTGCCCGGAACTGACCAGCAAACGCATGCTGCCTTACATTGCGACCATCAAAGCCCGCGATGTATCCGAATTCGAGAACTGGATCAGGCACAGTGGGGAAGAGTTCCTGTATGTCATCAGCGGAGAGCTGACCTTTCTGTCCGAACACTATCGCCCCCTGCCGATGAAAGCTGGGGACTCACTGTATTACGACAGCGGCATGGGGCATGGCTGTATCTCGACCAGCGAAGAAGACGCTCGCGTTTTGTGGGTGTCCTTGGAGTAAGCCGCCCGGATCACCCCTGCGATTCAACAAGCACCTTCAGGTTCGACAAACCGCGCTCGTAGTCGCCACCGACCCAACTATCCATCATCAGGCCCATCCAGCGCGACATGGGATTGAGGCCCAGATTAGTTTCAAAACCCCAAGTGACCTGAGTCTGCCCACCTTCGGGCTGCAGGACAAACGCAGCCATTGCCGTCCCCATCGGGCCGAAATCAAGCGCCGTGCGGACGGTTTCGTTTTCAATGCTCTCAACAATCTCCTGCGATCCGGTGCCAACTTGAGGGTGGTCCGAACTCCAGTTCAGGGTGTTGCCAACTCCCGTCTCTGGACCGGAATAGGACAGTTTGGTTTCGGGATCGCGATGCAGCCACGGGGACCATTGTTCGGTCTCTTGCATGGAGTTCACGTAAGGAAAGATCGCCTCAGCCGGGGCGTCGATGGTGATTGAACGAGACACCTCGGCCTTTCCAGGCAGCAGATAAGAGACGCCCACAAGCGCCACGACAATCACAAGCAGAAAGACAAAAAGACGTTTGATAAATCTCATGGGTCCGATCCGATTCCAAAAATACTATTTGACGGGATCATATCAAAAAATGGCCCGGAATCAGAGGTCTGATCCGAGCCATGTTCAATGTTCCTGATGGGACAGCGTCGGAACTACGGCTGATAGGGCAGCGATGAGTGGTGCAAGACAATTCGCAGCACGCCATCGGCGTCTTTCTTGTAACCAAAACTTTTGTCGACCTGCGTCACGTTCCCGTCCTTATCGGTCAGGATGACGGCGCCCATCCACATGGCTACGTCGCCTTCCACAAAACTGGCCGAAGTGACGCTTTCCATCTCGCGCCAGCCTTTGATCCCAAAACCGCCGTCCAACGGGTAAGCGTCGTCATGACCAACGAA
The DNA here is from genome assembly GCF_056541325.1 of Ruegeria sp. AH7. Classification (NCBI taxonomy): domain Bacteria; kingdom Pseudomonadati; phylum Pseudomonadota; class Alphaproteobacteria; order Rhodobacterales; family Roseobacteraceae; genus Ruegeria; species Ruegeria sp. AH7. The sequence continues at coordinate 345,286 of NZ_JBQFYF010000003.1, forward strand.
ATAGGCCAGCGCACCGTGGCGTGTTGGGCGAAAGGTCTGGTCTCCTGATGCAAGTGTCGGCTTGAACAAAACCGGACCAAGATTGTAGCCATAGGCCGCATGCAGAACGGTTTCGGCAACCGGTCGTGCCGCGTCAATGCCACCTTCCTCGTAGGCTTTCGAGATTGCAATCAATCCATCGCCCCAGGCCACGCGGGCAGCAGTCAGTTCGTCAGCAGTGATCGACATAACTCGGTCCTTTTCCGTTGGTTTCGATGGTAAGTGTCAGCATGACGGTTTCATTTCAAGGGTGGCTGCGTCGATTTGCGCGCGCTTATTGCCTCACATCCGGAAACAAGCCTGAATTCACTGAAAATTCGAACCATTCTTGTGGCCTGGGGCAAGGTTTTGCAAAGGAATTCCCGACCAATATCTGGTCTACGCCGTGGGGGCGACAGAAGTAGGGTGAATGTGGTGGAAAAGATACTCACGCTTGAACATACAGAAACGGTGCGGCTGGACCCGGACAGGTTGAGCGGCCTGTACCGGCAATTGGGTGACAAGAACGCACTGGACGTTCTGTGCCGCACGGTCGAGGAACTGGCCGTGCGCCTGTCGAATTGCGAACGGTTCTGGCGGAAACGCGATTGGGACAATCTGCGCAAATGCTCGAAATCGCTGGTGGCGATTGCCGATCAGATCGGGATGACGGCGCTGGCAAGGGTTGCCGGCGATGTTACGCAATCGGTTGATGCCGGGGATGCGGTTGCCGCTGGGGCGACGCTTGGGCGGCTGATCCGCATCGGCGAACGGTCTTTGACCGCGATTTGGGATCAGCAGGACCTGTCTGTCTGACGGGGGTTGCAGGCGGATCGCGGGTGGCTAGTCTGGGCGCAAAGTCAAACAATCGAGACACCCATGCCCCTCAGCTTTGCCGAACCGACCGATCCTTTTGTCCCGCTTCATGTCATCGCCCAACCTGATCTGGACGCGTGGCTGGCGGATCAGCCCGAACATGTCGGCCGCTGGGTCGCGGCAAACGGGTTCACCGCTGCGCTGGGTCAGACATTGTTGGTGCCCGATGACGCAGGCGGGTCCACCTGCGCGCTTGCAGGTTACGGGACCGAGGCGAAACGTGCCCGCAAACGCTTTGCCTTGGCCACCGCAGCCGAGGCATTGCCCGAAGGCACCTATCAGATCGTATCTGGCCTTGATGCTGAGCGGGCTGAAATGGAATGCTTGGGCTGGCTGCTCACCGGCTACACATTCGACCGCTATGCAAGCCAATCCCCCGCCAAAACAAGTCTGATCGCGCCAGAGGGCGTTGATGCCGCGCGTATTGAGGCAATGGCCAATGCCGAGGCTTTGACCCGCGATCTGGTCAACACGCCCGCCTCGGATATGGGACCCGAACATCTGCAACAGGCCATTGAAACACTGGCGGAAGAATTCGGCGCATCCTGCAAGACCATCCTGGGTGATGCGCTGCTGGAACAGAACTTTCCCATGATCCACACTGTGGGGCGCGCAGCGGATCAGGCCCCGCGATTGATCGAGATGAATTGGGGATCGGCTGGCCCAAAGCTAACGCTTGTCGGCAAGGGCGTGTGCTTTGACACGGGTGGGCTGAACCTGAAGCCCGGCGCCTCGATGGGTTTGATGAAAAAGGATATGGGTGGCGCGGCCAATGTCTTGGGTCTTGCCCGGATGATCATGGCGCTGAACCTGCCCCTGCAATTGAGGGTGCTGATTCCGGCGGTCGAGAACGCGGTGGCAGGCAATGCCTTCCGGCCCGGCGACATCCTGAACTCGCGCAAGGGGCTGACGGTTGAGATCAACAATACCGATGCCGAGGGGCGGCTGGTGCTGGCCGAAGCGCTGGCGCTGGCGGATGAGGGCAACCCCGATCTGGTGATCTCGATGGCCACCCTAACCGGAGCAGCGCGCGTTGCATTGGGCCCCGATCTGGCCCCGTTCTATACGGATGACGATCAGACCGCAGCGGCACTGTCGGACGCCGCGCAACGCTCGGCCGATCCGGTCTGGCGGATGCCCTTCCACACGCCGTATGAGGCGATGATCGAACCCGGCATCGCCGATCTGGACAACGCGCCCTCGGGCGGGTTTGCGGGGTCCATCACCGCTGCCCTGTTCCTGCGCCGCTTTGTCGAGAACAGCGCCTACATGCATTTCGACATCTACGCATGGCAGCCTAGCAAATCGCCCGGACGCAGCAAGGGGGGGCTGGGCCAGGGCCCCCGCGCTATCCTCGGCGCACTGCCGGAGATATTGGGCCTATGACCCGGCTGCGCGTCATCCAGCCTGTGATCGACCTGCTGCGCCAGCCAGACGGTCCACGCGACCGGCAGTTGCTGTACGGCGACACGGTCGAGGTTACGGACGAGAAAGACGGGTGGAGCCGGATCACAGCGGATAAGGACAACTATTCCGGCTGGGCCCGCTCAACGCATCTCGGCCCGAATGTCCCGCATACTCATATGATCACAGCCCCCGCAACTCATGCCTATGAGCAGGCGGATATGAAGACGCGCGATTTGACCTCGCTGAGTTTCGGCAGCACTGTGCAAGCCCTGTCAGAAACCGAGAGGTTTGTGGAAACCGAACTGGGGTTCGTACCAGCGGTGCACACCACCCCAATCGCTGAGGTGCAACCCGATCCGGTGGCAGTGGCCGAGCTGTTTCTGGGCACGCCCTACCTATGGGGAGGCAACAGCCGGCTCGGGATCGATTGTTCGGGTCTGGTTCAGGCCGGGTTGCTGGCCTGTGGTATCCCCTGCCCAGGCGACAGCGGGGATCAGGAACAGGCTGTGGGCACTGCTCAGCCAGAGGATACAGAGCCCTTGCGCGGTGACTTGCTGTTTTGGAAAGGCCACGTCGCCTGGGTATCAGGACCCAATACGCTGCTTCATGCGAATGCGTACCATATGGCGGTGGCCTATGAGCCAATGGATCAGGCGATTGCGCGCATTCTGGCGCAAGGCGACGGACCTGTGACCGCTCATAAACGGCTCTAATCCAGAGAAACCGAGCGGATCAACTTACGCTCCAACACACGCAACACCGTACGCAAGTCGTGGCCGCGTTTCAGGATGCGCCCGTCCATACCAACGACAGAATACATCCCCTGTTTCTGCCGCAGGCGCGGGTGTTTTTCGATGCGGTAGATCGGGTGTTCGGCTGTGCGCCGGAAGATCGAGAAGATTGCCGTATCGCGCAGGTTGGATATTCCGTAGTCGCGCCATTCTCCAGCGGCGACCATCCGACCATAGACAGACAGGATATGGGACATCTCGCGCCGGTCGAACGCGACGGGCATCTGGGCCGAGTTTGCAGAGAACCGGCTGGGAGGCTGCATATTCATACTTCAAGCCTTGCCGGAAATCGCGCCCGAATCAAGCCTGATGCGCATCAACGCTGTATTTCCCTATCGCCGCCCGATCTGTCGACAGATCAGGATCACCGGCAACAAGCCAACGGCCAGAATGACCAGCGACGGCACGGCAGCCCCTTCGAGCCGTTCGTCCGAGGCCAAGCGGTAAGCCTGCACCGCCAGTGTATCAAAGTTGAACGGGCGCATGATCAGGGTCGCGGGCAACTCTTTCATCACATCGACGAAGACGATCAGCAAGGCGGTCAGCAATGAAGGCGTCAGAATGGGCAGATGGACCCGCCGTAGCGTTCCCAACGGAGTTTGGCCCAAAGACCGAGCGGCGGCGTCCATATTGGCGTGAACCGTGCTCTGCCCACCTTCATACGCGCCCAGTGCGGCAGCCAGAAACCGCACCATATAGGCCGCGACCAACAGCCAGATAGATCCCGTGACCAACAGACCGGTCGAGATATCAAAGGTTTGGCGCATCCAGGCGTCCAGTGCGTTGTCAAACGCAGCGAAGGGTACAAGCAACCCAACAGCGATCACGCCGCCGGGCACCGCATATCCCAGCCGCGCCAGATACGCCGCACTGGTCGAGGCGCGCCCGGGTCTGAGACGCTGAAAGAATCCAACGCTGACCGCCGCCGCTACAGTAACCAGAGCCGCGGTTCCCGCCAGGATCAATGAGTTCTGGATGAACCCAAGGTACCGGTCCGACAGCAGGTTCTGTTCAGACTCCAATCCCATATCGACCAGAATGAGAACCGGAAACACGAACCCAAACAGAACAGGCACTGCGCAAAGAAGAAACGCTCCAAGGGCGCGCCACCCGGTCAGATGCGCGGCGGGGTGCGCCACATGGTGTTTGCCGCTTTGATGATACTTTGCATTCCCGCGCAACGTCCGTTCGGCCACGGCCAGCATCAAGGCAAACCCCAGCAAACACAGCGCCAGTTGCGCGGCCCCGGCGCGATCACCCAGCGAAAACCAACTGGTGTAAATGCCGGTCGCAAAAGTCTGAACGCCGAAATAAGAGACCGTTCCAAAATCCGCGATGGTCTCCATGATTGCCAGCAGCACCCCGCCCGCAATCGCCGGACGCGCCATGGGCAACGACACACGCCGAAACGCCAGCCACGGATTGTTCCCCAGGGCGCGCGCCGCCAAAAACGCCGTTGCGCTTTGCTGCAGAAACGCGGCGCGGGCCAGCAGGTAGACATAAGGATAAAGTACAAGGATCAGCATCGCCGCCGCACCCTCGGTCGAGCGGATCTCGGGGAACCAATAGTCGCGCGGGCCCCACCCGGTCACATCGCGCAGGGTGGTCTGTACGATGCCTGGGTGATCCAGAACAAAGGTGTAGGCATAGGCAAGCACATAGGCCGGAAAGGCCAACGGCAGGACCAGCGCAATCTCCAGCAACCGTACACCGGGAAACCGAGTCATTGTCACCAGCCAGGCGGCGCCGGTTCCGATGCAGAACGTGCCGATAGCCACCAATATGACCAGAATAATCGTGGTGACTGTGTACCTGGGCAATACCGTCTCGGCCAAATGCGTTATTGCATCGGTCCCACCGGTCAGCGCAGCCAGAACAACCGCGATCATCGGCAACAGGCACGCCCCGGCCACGACGTAGGCCAGCCCGGCCAAAAGCCGGGTCCCGCGCACGCCGCGGTTTCGCGATCCGTTTTCAGAATAGTCGATCTGGGTCATTGCCCTGCTGCGTTGATGCCGAAGACTTCGCCTTTAATCGACCAAAACGCTCGGAAACACCAGTGTGCGGGCAACAAATCTGCGACACATACTGCCGCAGACCTTACTCATAAACCCGCTGGTCCTCGATCACTAAGCCGTCTTTGGGCAGGGAACCGGGCGCGACTACCTCGATCGCGCCTTTCAGCTTCAGCACTTCGGCCACGGATTTGGCATAGGCCATGTCATCGCCACCCGAGCTTTCGATCTGGACAGTCATGGTATCCATCTCTCCCTGCCGCGCGGCAATCACGCGGGCTTTGACGATCTCGTCATGCTTTTCGACCAAAGCGGCGACCTGTTCAGGGCGAACAAACATCCCCTTTATCTTGGTGGTCTGGTCGGCACGACCCATCCAGCCTTTGATCCGCAAATTGGTCCGCCCACAGGGCGAGACACCCGGCATCAGGGCTGACAGATCCCCGGTGGCAAAGCGGATCAGGGGATAGTCGGGGTTCAACGAGGTCACGACCACCTCACCCACCTCACCCATGGACACAGGAATGCCAGTTCCTGGGGTCACAATCTCGACGATCACATGCTCGTCGATGATCATCCCTTCCATCGCGGCGCTTTCATAGGCGACATTGCCCAGATCTGCTGTGGCATAGCATTGCAGGCAGGAAATCCCGCGATCCGCATAGTCCTGACGCAGTGACGGGAACAGCGCACCGCCGCCCACGGCAGCTTTGGAGAACTTGAGTTCGACCCCCATCGCATCAGCCTTGTCCAGGATGACCTTCAGGTAATCGGGGGTGCCCGCATAGGCGGTACATCCGATGTCGCGCGCGGCGGTGACCTGTAGTTCGGTCTGGCCGGTTCCGGCGGGCAGGACGGCGGCACCAACCGCGCGCGCGCCGCTTTCAAAGATCATGCCAGCCGGGGTCAGATGATAGCCAAAGCAGTTCTGAACGATGTCGCCCGCGCCAATGCCAACCGCATTCAGGAAACGACCCATGCGCCACCAGTCGTGATCGGTATTGCCGGGCTCGTAGATTGGCCCCGGCGACTGGAACACGTGATGGAACTGATGCGCTGGCTTCACGGTGAACCCGCCGAATGGCGAATGGGCGGCCTGCGCGCGGGTCAGGTCTGACTTGCGTAGAACCGGCAACAGGGGCAAATCTTCGGCAGAATTGACCTTGTTAGTGTCTATTTCAGCAAGATGCTCCGCAAAACCGGATGCGGATGCCACCTGCACCAGCTGCGCCCGCAAAGCTGCGGCCTGATCCGAGGCGCGCTGATCGGCAGAGCGCGTTTCGAGTGTGTCGAAATAGGTCATCGCCATATCCTCCATCAGATCACAACCACCGCTTGCGGCGACGATAAGACCGCACGTCTCGAAAGCTCTTGCGGCCGTCCTCGGACATGCCGAGGTAGAACTCTTTCACATCGGGATTTTCACGCAGCTCAGCCGCTGGGCCATCCATCACGACGCGACCGGATTCCAGAATGTAGCCATAATGCGCAAAGCGCAGCGCAACATTGGTGTTCTGCTCGGCCAGCAGGAAGGATACGCCTTCTTTCTCGTTCAAATCCTTAACGATGCCGAAAATCTCTTCGACCAGCTGCGGTGCAAGACCCATCGAGGGTTCGTCTAGCAGGATGGTCTCGGGTCGCGACATCAGAGCTCGGCCCATCGCGACCATCTGCTGTTCCCCGCCCGAGGTATAGCCGGCCTGCGACCGGCGACGCTCTTTCAGGCGTGGAAAGTAATTGTAAACAAGTTCCAGATCCTGCTGGATCGCGGCACTCCCGTCCTTGCGGGTATAGGCGCCGGTCAGCAGGTTTTCTTCGACTGTCAGGTGTTCAAAACAGTGGCGGCCTTCCATCACCTGGATAACGCCCTTTTCAACCAGATCAGCCGGATCGCTTTCATGTACGCTTTGACCGCGATACTTGATCGTGCCTTTGGTCACCTCGCCGCGTTCGGAATGCAGCAGGTTCGAAATCGCCTTCAGGGTCGTGGTTTTGCCCGCGCCATTGCCGCCGAGCAAAGCCGTAATTCCGCCCTTGGGCACAGTCAGGCTGACGCCTTTCAACACAAGGATCACATGGTTGTAGATCACCTCGATATTGTTGACCTCAAGCAGGGTTTCCGCCTGTACATCTGTGGTTTGTGCCGCATCCAGCATCAGCGCGTATCCTCATGACTGCCCAGTAAGGGCGGTTCGTGAGGAGCGGCAAGCAACCCGCCGCTCCGTTTGTCTGGGGCGCCCCGAAAAACCCGGGGCGCGCGCTCAGTTTCTTACTCGCAACGCTGCGAGATGTTGTTTTCAGCCGCGTATGCGCCCGAATCTTCTTCGATCAGGGCATTGATCACGTCGGCATCGGTCGGTTTGAAATCCTGAACCGAGTTCCACGTGCCTGCTGCTGCATCCCACTGAACGACGCCGACAAGGCCGGGACCACCGTGGTTTTCACAGCTGACCGAGAATTCGGGGCCGAAACCAGACATGCCCAGCGCTTCCATCTTGGCATTGGTCATCTCCAGCGCTTCCATGCCGTCGCGCATCATCGATGCGTCGATTTCTGCAGTGCCGTGCATGTCCTGTGCGGTTTTCACCGCTTCGGCAGCCAGCATCGCGGCATAAAGACCACGGTTATACTGCACCGTGCCCAGCTGATCACCCGCGCCAGCGGCTTTGCCCGCATCGACAACGTATTTCTGCAGATCGGCATAAACTGGGTAGTCATCGCCCAGACCGGTGAAGGTCAGCGCCTTGTAACCGGTGGCTTTGTCACCCGCAGGCTGCACGTCGAATTCCGCACCGGACCACCAGACGCCAATGAAGTTCTCCATAGGGAAGCGGATGTTGGCGGCCTCTTGCACCGCAACCTGGTTCATCACACCCCAGCCCCACATGATCACATAGTCGGGCTTCTCACGGCGGATTTGTAGCCACTGAGACTTCTGCTCTTGACCGGGGTGGTCGACGGGCAGCAGGGTCAGGTCATAGCCGTGCTTTTCGGCTAGCGTTTCCAGCGTACGGATCGGTTCCTTTCCATAGGCCGAGTTGTGATAGACCAGAGCAATTTTCTTGCCACCAAGATCTCCGCCATTCTGATCCAGCAGATAGTTGATCGCGCCCGAGGCACCGTTCCAGTAGTTGGCGGGGTAGTTGAACACGTGGCTGAACACTTTGCCGTTCGCGGCCGACGTCCGGCCATAACCCATCGTGTGAAGCGGGATACCATCTGCAGTCACTTTGGGGATCAGCTGATAGGTGATACCGGTCGACAGCGGCTGATACACCAACGCGCCTTCGCCCTTGGTGGACTCATAGCATTCCACACCTTTTTCGGTGTTATAGCCGGTTTCACATTCCAGAACGCGGGCCGGAACACCGCCGATCCCACCGTCCCGCTCGTTCAGCAGGGTAAAGTAGTCCGCATAGCCATCCGCAAACGGGATACCGCCCGCCGCATAAGGTCCCGTCCGATAGCTGAGTGACGGGAACACGAGGTCGGCCATGACCGGACCTGCGGCCATCACGGCGCCCAGCGCCAGGGTTGCCAGTTTCTTGTTCATCGGGTGTCTCCTCCCTTGGTTAGTCCGATGTTGGGTTTCGGGCTTGAGCTGCCCGTCTTTTGATTGGGCCGGTCCTTTAGTGCGGGAACGGCCAGAGTCTGAGTTTCTCTTTCGCGACGCGCCACAGCTGTGCCAGCCCGTGCGGTTCCAGGATCAAGAACATGATGATCAGGGCGCCCACGATCACGAGATTGAGGTGCGCCACGATATCGGTGGGCCAACCCAGCAGATCAACGCCAACCAGTTTCAGAACAACAGGCAGCAACACCAGGAACGCGGCCCCGGCAAAGGATCCGAAGATCGAACCCAATCCACCGATGATGACCATGAACAGCACCAGGAATGATTTCTGGATGCCAAAGACTTCGCCGACCTCGACCGCGCCCAGATATACGGCAAAGAACAGCGCTCCGGCCACGCCCACAAAGAACGAGCTGACGGCAAAGGCAGTCAATTTCGCCTTGAGCGGGTTCACACCGATGATCTCAGCCGCGATGTCCATGTCGCGGATCGCCATCCATGTCCGGCCCGTGGTGCCGCGCGTCAGGTTGCGGGCGACAATGGCGCAGACCGTCAGAAAGATTAGGCAGAACAGATAGGTCGCCCATGCGGGCGCGTTCGGCCCGGTGATGATGATGCCAAATACATCGCGCTCCGGCGCATTGATCTGACCCGAAGCTGAGTAGTTGTAGAACCACGGCACCCGGTTGAACAGCCACACCAGAAAGAACTGTGCCGCCAGTGTGGCCACGGCAAGATAGAACCCTTTGATCCGCAGCGAAGGTAGGCCAAACAGCACGCCAACAATCGCGGTTATGCCACCAGCCAGCAGAACATGGATGAACATGCTGACATCGGGGAACGCCGTCATCAGCTTGTAGCAGGCATAGGCCCCTACAGCCATGAAACCCCCGGTCCCCAGGCTGACCTGTCCGCAATAGCCGACCAGAATGTTCAACCCAATCGCAGCAATCGCATAGATCAGGAAGGGCAGCAGCAAGGCATTTGCCCAGTAGTCATTGATGATGAACGGAATGATGCCAAACGCCACCGCCAGCACGACATAGTAGCGATACCGGTCAAACTTGATCGGGAAAGTTTGGCTGTCGGCAATATACGAGGTTTTGAAATCCCCGGCCTCACGATAGAACATGCGTCACTTTCCCCATTGTTCCTGTGCCCGACCCCGGGCAGCAGCATCCAGTTGATTGGACCCTTTGGCATATCCGCTCGCCTCGGACGCGCGGGCCAGTTTCATATAGGCCATGATGCCCGTGACCAGCCCAGCAAAGGCCAGGATCGCCGCCACGACCAGTTGGCGATCGCTCAGATCATCCGAGGTAACGGCGATGTACCCAAAGGCCCAGAACCCGGCCCATGCGATGACGTTGATGATGGCGATCAGCTTGGTCATGCCGGAGCAACTCTGTTTCTGATGTTCAGACAGTGAACCACCCCGGCCAAGGCTGCATAAAAGAACAGCGAATCCACTGCCCGCAAATACCCGGCATAAAGAAGCATCCTCATCTGCCATTCCGTATCTCCGGCCATCGCCATGCTTGAACCGGCTAAATTGATCTCAAAGCACTCGGCCAGCGACCGGGCAAATCCATAGGCCAACAAGGCAATCGGCAAAGCTTTGACCAGGGAACTCAGGTTATCCATCTATACTCTCTCGATAATTTTTTCACCGAAGAGACCTTGGGGCCGAAACACCAGGAAGATCAATGCCAGCACATAAGCAAACCAGTTCTCGGTCGCGCCGCCCAATGCGGGGCCCAGAGCGAACTCGAACAGCTTCTCGCCGACCCCGATGATTAGCCCGCCGACGATGGCACCGGGGATCGAGGTGAACCCACCCAGCATCAGCACCGGCAGCGCCTTGAGCGCGATCAGCGACAGTGAGAACTGCACGCCCGATTTGGTGCCCCACATGATCCCCGCGACCAGAGCGACGAAACCGGCGACCGACCAGACCATGATCCAAATGAAGTTCAGCGAAATGCCAACTGACAGCGCCGCCTGATGGTCATCCGCCACGGCGCGCATCGCCCGACCCTGTTTTGTGTACTGGCTGAACGCGACCAGAGCTGCCACCAAAAGCGCCGCGATGATCGTCGCCACGATGTCCAGATTGTCGATGAAAAAGCCATAGTCGAAAATCTGGAAGGTGGTCTCATCAATCCACAGGTTGATGCCCTGGGGCAGACCCACATCCAGCGTCTTGATCTCAGACCCCCACATCAGGTCGGCCACGCCTTCAAGGAAGTAAGCTAGACCAATAGTGGCCATGAAAAGAATGATCGGCTCCTGCCCGACCAGATGGCGCATGACGAAGCGCTGCACCGCCCAGGCCAGCAACACCATCACCGCCATGGTCAAAAGGATCGCCAAAAGCGCGGGCACGTTCCAGCCAAAGTAGTGGATATGCGTCCCGAAAATCGCGTTGATCAGATGCGCAAAGGGTACTTGCCCCTTCATGATTCCGACCAGTGTCATCGCCGCAAAAAGGGCCATAACCCCTTGGGCATAATTGAAAATCCCCGAGGCCTTGTAGATCAGCACAAAGCCCAGCGCGACCAATGCGTAAAGCACCCCGGCCATCAGACCGTTGAGGATGACCTCCATCGCAAATACGAGTTGTTCAGGCATAGGTGCCTCCCCAATTGACTACCCCGATGTCAGTCATGGCTGACCCCAAGATAGGCGTCGATGACCTCTTGGTTGTTGCGCACCTCGTCGGGTGTGCCGTCGCCAATTTTCTTGCCATAATCCATCACGACGACGCGGTCGCTCAGGTCCATAACCACGCCCATGTCGTGCTCGATCAGCGCAATGGTGGTGCCAAATTCGTCATTCACGTCGAGGATGAAGCGGCTCATGTCCTCTTTTTCTTCGACGTTCATGCCCGCCATGGGTTCATCCAGCAGCAGCAGCTTCGGCTCCGCCGCCAGAGCACGCGCTAGTTCCACGCGTTTCTTCAACCCGTAAGGCAAGCGCGACACAGGCGTCTTGCGGATGTGCTGGATCTCGAGGAAGTCGATGATCCGCTCAACCGCCTCACGATTCTCGGTCTCTTCGGCTTCGGCCTTCCCCTTCCACCACGCCTGTTGAAGGATATTGGTCTTCATAAAGCTCAGGCGCCCGGTCATGACGTTGTCCAGAACGCTCATGCCTTCGAACAGGGCGATGTTCTGGAAGGTCCGCGCAATCCCCTGCTGCGCTACCTCAAACGGCCGCATTTGCGGGCGCTTGGAGCCGTGGAACCAGACCTCGCCCTCCTGAGGGACATAAAACCCTGAGATCACATTCAGCATTGAGGACTTGCCTGCCCCGTTTGGCCCGATAATGGCGCGGATTTCGCCCTCTCGAATATCGAACGAGATATCCTTGATCGCCACCACGCCACCAAAACGCAGGGTGATGTTCTTCATCTCCATCACCACACCGCCGATCTTGCGGCCGTCTTCGGTGACATATCCTTCGGAATGATCCAGCATCAGCCTCTCCCAGACTTACGCAAAAACGGGACGGCGGGCGGGGCGATGACCGCAGGTCGAGCGGCGCTCGAACGGCCCATCATTCCGCCGCAACCTTGTGCCGTGCCACCGACACAACCGGCGCATCAACGATCTCAAGCGTCGCAGAAATCGACCCCTTGCGCCCATCCTCATAGGTCACTTCGGTGGTCGTCGAAACGCTCGAGGACCCGTCATAAAGAGCGGCAATAATGTCGTGGAACTTGTCCTCGACAAAGCCACGACGCACCTTGCGGGTCCTGGTCATCTCGCCGTCATCGGCATCCAGTTCCTTGTGCAGAACCACAAAACGATGCACCTGACAGCCCGACAGCATCTCATCCGCTGCGACCGACTTATTTACCTCTTCCACGTGGGCCTTAATCGTCTCTAATACACGCGGATGTCCCGCGAGTTCCTGGTAAGACGCGTAAGCTACGTTGTTGCGCTCCGCCCAGTTTCCGACTGCCGTCAGGTCGATATTGATGAAGGCCACGCAGCGATCCTTGCTGTTGCCGAACAGCACGACCTCAAGAATGTCAGGATAGAATTTCAGCTTGTTCTCGACATATTTCGGCGCGAACATCGACCCATCGGCCATCTTGCCCACGTCCTTGGCGCGGTCGATGATCCGCAAATGGCCCGAGGTTTCTTCGATGAACCCGGCATCCCCGGTGGCCACCCAACCCTCAGCATCCTTGGTGGAAGCGGTCGAATCCGGGTTGTTGTAATACTCAACAAACACACCGGGCGAGCGGTAGTGGATCTCGCCACTGTCGTCGATTTTCAACTCGACCGCAGGGGCCGGAACACCGACCGTATCTGCCCTCACCTCGCCATCCGGCTGTTGGGTGATAAAGACGGTTGCTTCGGTCTGACCATAGAGTTGCTTTAGGTTGATGCCCAAAGAGCGATAGAAATCAAAGATTTCCGGCCCGATGGCCTCACCCGCCGTGTAGCCTACGCGGAACCGTCCGTAGCCAAGCGTATCCTTCAACGGGCCGTAAACCAGCATATTGCCCAACGCATATTTAAGCTTGTCGCCAAAGCCCACCGGCTTGCCGTCCAGCAACAGCCCACCGACCTTCTTGGCATGCGCCATGAAGTGATGGAACATATTGCGCTTCAGCTTGCCCGCATCCTCCATCCGGATCATCACGTTGGTCAGCTGGGTTTCGAACACGCGCGGTGGGGCAAAAAAGTACGTCGGACCGATCTCCCGCAGGTCGGTCATCATTGTGTCGGCGCTCTCGGGACAGTTCACGCAGAACCCACACCAATAGGCCTGACCGATCGAGAAGATGAAATCTCCCACCCAGGCCATGGGCAGATAAGAGAGAATATCCTCATCTCGAGTCAGATGATCGAATTCAGCCGAGTTCTTTGCGCTTTCAATGACATTCCGGTTCGACAGCACCACGCCTTTGGGCTTACCCGTCGTACCCGAGGTATAAAGCATCACGCAGGTATCGTCATAGGTGATCGCTGCGATGCGCTTGTCCAACTCGGTATCGAACCGCGCATGCCCAGCGCTACCTTCGGCCATAATGTCCTCAAGCGCGTTCATCTGGGAGTGGTCATACTTCCGCATCCCGCGCTTATCGGTATAGAGGATGTGTTTGACCTGATGCAGGTTTTCCTGAATCTCGACGACCTTGTCGACCTGCTCCTGATCGCCACAGACGACATACTTCGCGCCGCAGTGTTCTAGCACATAGGCCATCTCTTCAGCGACCGAGTCCTGATACAGAGGCACCGGAACCGCGCCCACCATCTGCGCGGCCACCATTGACCAGTAATGCGCCGGGCGGTTGCGGCCTATGACAGCAATGTGGTCGCCTTTTTCAACGCCCAACTCCAGAAAACCCAGCGCGATGGCGCGGATTTCCTTGGCCGCTTCTACCCAGGTCCAGCATTGCCAGATCCCGAATTCCTTTTCCCGATAGGCCGGGGCATCCCCGAACTGGGTCGCATTGCGGTGTAACAGCGCCGGAAGGGACTGCATCCCTTCAGCGCCCGACTGCGTCTGAGCCAATCTTTCTCTCCTCCCCATCCGACCCCTCCCTGGGCCGGAACCGACAGGCCGGGACCACGCCCCGAATGCCGATGCCCCGATAAGGGACGCACGAAAGATCGACGTCAAGTTTTGCCTGATGTTTTCTCAATTCTTACGAATTGTAACAGGAGTGCACCGCAAACCGTCCCTGCCCTAAAGCCTCTTCTTTTCAAGACGTGTCCGCGATGCTATGGGGGCTGTCACACACTCTGGCGATGGCGTCGCCGGGCGCTAGCCGTGTTCACCCCACATCCTGTACGCCGGGACTTTCAATCACGGGATTGAGGGCCCGCCCCGATCTCCGCCATTACAGGAGGCACTCATGGCCTGGTCGCCAGACAAAACCGAAGTCAAAAGCTGGAACGAATGGGACACCCTGCGCCACGTCATCGTGGGCCGTGCAGATGATTGCCACATTCCGCCTGAAGAACCCGCGCTGGACGCCAAGGTGCCTGAAGACAGCGACATGCGCGGCCAGTGGGGCCGGCGCCCGCAAGAGACGATCGACCGCGCCAACGAATTGCTCGACAATTTCGCCGATCAGCTGCGCAAACGTGGTATCCGCGTGGATCGCCCTACGTCCATCGACCATTCTCAACCGGCCACCACACCGGATTTTCACACCGACAGCCAGTTTGGCTGCATGCCCCCGCGCGATGTGCTGCTGACCGTTGGACACGAAATCCTCGAAGCGACTATGTCCTACCGGTGCCGCTGGTTCGAATACCTGAACTATCGCCCGCTAATGCAACAATATTGGGATGAAGACCCCAATTTCCGGCACGAGGCCGCGCCCAAGCCGCGCCTGACCGATGCGGATTACCATCCAGATTATCTGAGCGACAAAATCGGCGTTGAAAAGCGCCTGCAATGGGCGGCCGAGAAGTTCTTTGTCACCACCGAGGAAGAGCCTCTGTTTGACGCCGCCGATGTGCTGCGCTTTGGCCGTGATCTGGTGGTCCAGCATGGATTTACGACGAACCTGAAAGGGATCGAGTGGCTGCGCCGTCACTTCCCCGATCACCGCGTCCACACGGTGAACTTCCCCGGTGACCCCTATCCGATCCATATCGACGCGACGTTTACCCCGCTGCGACCCGGCTTAATCCTCAACAACCCGCAGCGCCGCCTGCCCGAAGATCAGCGCGGCATGTTCGAGAAAAACGGGTGGGAGATCGTGGACGCCGCCCAACCGGCCCATAACACACCGCCGCCGCTCTGCTATTCCTCGACCTGGCTGTCGATGAACGTGCTGGTGCTGGACCCGAAAACCGTCTGTGTCGAGAAGTCCGAGGTCTATCAGGCCGAGCAGATGGACAAGCTGGGCATGGAAGTGGTCGAAGTCGAGCTGCGCGACGCTTATGCCTTTGGAGGCGGTCTGCATTGCTGTACGGCGGATGTGTATCGTGACGGTGAATGCGAGGATTACTTCCCGAATATGTAGGGTTTTCGGGTTGAAAACAGGGTGTCCGGGGTATGCTCGGGCATCAGCATACAGTCTCTGAAGACGGTGTTGCTTTGGTGTTGTGGGGCTGGCGGCTATAAGGCCAAAATTCCCGCAAAGTTGAAGAGGTCACTTACCAGAAATCCAACAGCCATCCTTACCAAAAGGGAACGTTGTGAATGTCGCGGGTGCGAGAAATGGATCGGGTTTTATGTCAACATTTACCAGGTAGACTGCGCCGCTGGGAGCGGAGTGATTAAGCAGATCGCCATCGCTTTCACTTTGCTCTGTATAGTGGAAGCCTTGAGCTTCAGCTGCTTCAATCACAACCTCTTTTTTCAAACATACTTGCTTGGCTGCATCCTCATAGAATTGCCTGTACGCCTGATTGTAGTCTCGGTCGTGCTTTAGCTTCACGATGGAGAACCATTGATAACAAAGCAGCAGGATTAGGCAAAGAAGCAATAGAACAACGGCATTTCTTTTCATCAGACTGACTTACTCAACGCACCAAAGATGGGCAAGTGGAGTTGTCAGCTCGGGCGAAATTCGAACGTCAGCAAAGTCCAAAATCCAGACAGGTCACCACAACGTGGTGTCAATCCGCAGCTACAACCAATCCCGCAAGATCGGGATCAACGGCACATCTGCCGCAGGCATGGGATAGTTGCGCAGATCATTCCCACGCACCCATTTCAAAGCCTGCCCTTCCTTAGACTGCGGAATCCCCTCCCATTTGCGGCACGCAAACAGAGGCATCAGCAGGTGGAAATCGTCATAGCTGTGGCTGGCAAAGGTCAGCGGTGCGAGGCAGGAGGCCCAGGTGTTGATGCCCAGCTCCTCTTCCAACTCGCGGATCAGCGCAGCTTCGGGGGTTTCGCCAAGTTCGATTTTGCCGCCGGGGAATTCCCACAGACCGGCCATGGATTTGCCCGCGGGGCGTTGGGCCAGCAGGACGCGGCCCTCGATGTCGATCAGGGCGACAGCGGATACCAGAACCGTTTTCACGAGCGATAATCCGCGTTGATCTCGATATAGCCATGGGTCAGATCGCAAGTCAAGACGGTGGATTGCCCCTCGCCCAGCCCCAGATCGACGGCGACTATCAGGTCCTGACCTTTCATATACGCGGCGGCGTCTTCTTCGCGATAATCGGGACTGACCCAGCCTTTTTCGGCCACTAGGATATCTCCGAACGAGATACTCAGGCGGTCGCGGTCGGCTGCGGCGCCGGATTTGCCGATGGCCATAACCACGCGGCCCCAGTTCGGGTCCTCACCCGCAATGGCGGTTTTGACCAGCGGGGAATTGGCGATGGCCAGCCCGTGGATCTTGGCATCTGCATCGGTGGCCGCGCCGGTCACGCGGATTTCCACAAATTTCGTGGCCCCTTCGCCGTCGCGCACCACTTGCTGCGCAAGGTTTAGCATCACTGCTTCAAGCGCTTCGGCAAACGCTGCGTTTCCAGTCGCATCGACGCCAGAGGCCCCGGTGGCGCACAACAACAGGCTATCCGAGGTCGAGGTATCGCTGTCCACAGTGATGCAGTTGAACGTCCGGTCCGTCTGCGCGCCCAGCATCGCTTGCAGCGCGGATTGGTCCACCTGCGCATCGGTGAAGATGTAGACCAGCATCGTTGCCATATCCGGCGCGATCATGCCAGAACCCTTGGCAATCCCTGCAATAGAGACTGTTTTACCGTCGATCTCGACCTGCGCACTCGCCCCTTTCGGGAAGGTATCGGTGGTCATGATGGCGCGCGCTGCGTCTTCGATTGCATGGCGGCTGAGGCCTGATTTCAACGCCTCAAGCTGCACAACGATCTTGTCATGCGGCAGCGGCTCACCAATCACGCCAGTGGAGGAGGTAAAGACGCGCTCAACCGGTACTCCGGTTGCTTTGGACACGGCCTGCGTGACCTCGGCCACCGAGGTCTGGCCGTAGTGACCAGTAAAGGCATTGGCGTTGCCCGAATTCACCAAGATCGCCGCCGGGCCGTCACTTGACCCGCCGATCTTGTCCTGACAATCCAGCACAGGCGCGGCGCGGGTGGCGGATCGGGTGAAAACCCCGGCGACCGAGGTGCCGGGGTCCAGAACAGCCAGCATGACGTCCGTCCGACCCTGATACCGCACCCCGGCTTCAACGGTGGCGAACCGCACACCGTCGATTGCGGGCAGGTCAGGGAATCCGGCGGGGGCCAGCGGCGAAACCTTGGTGATCGTGGCCACGCAGATTACTCCTGAATCAGGTCCAGCTGGCGGATGATCTCGGGGCCTGCCCCTTCCAACGGCGAGCGTTCGATCTGCGCCTGCTGGGTCAGTTCATCGATACGCGCCTGAATCGCGTCCTGCTGAAGGGTCTGAGTAAGCTCATCGCGAACCGCCTCCAGTGCGGGGGCTTCGGATTTGCGTTTGTCGTTCAGGATCACCAGATGCCAGCCGAACTGGGTTTGAACGGGGTCCGAGATCTGGCCCTTTTCCAGACCAACGACAGCGTTTTCGAATTCTGGCACCATCTGACCCTTGCCGAACCAACCCAGCGATCCGCCATTGGGACCGGACGGACCGGTGGAATGCTCGCGCGCCATCTCCGCAAAATCTGCGCCATCATCCAACTGTGCTTTGATCACCTTGGCCTCGTCTTCGCTTTCAACCAGAATGTGGCTGGCGTCGAACTCGTCTTCACCTTCGAACTCGGCATATTGCGCGTCATAGGCGGCCTGAATGGCTTCATCCGTTACAACCGAGTCGGTCAGGGCACCTACCGTCTGCACCGCCAGCAAGGACCGCTTTTCGTTGTCCAGAGTCAGCGCGTTCTGCGACGTCAGCTCTTGTTGCTGTTGGCCCAGCAACTGTTGCTGAATCAGCTGTTCCAGCACGAAGTCAAACAGAACGTCGTCTTCGATCTGCGTGTATTGTGGCGGCAGCACTGCGACAGTGGCGATGATGTGACCCAATGTGATCTCATCGCCATTAACCCGCGCCATTACAGTGCTGGCGTCAGACTTGGTTTCGGCGGCCAACGGCAGCGCCATCACGGCAGTCAAAGCCAGCGATGGCAGAAAAGTGAGGCCTTTGGGCATGGAATCATCCTATTTCTTTGCCGCGACAGGGCGCGGCGTTGACACTTCAGAACCTGCCGCTTACATCGCTTTGAAGCCTTGGACAGGGCCGCCTTTCACCCCCCGTATCTATGGGTTGCGCGCAAGGTGGGCAAGCCTGTCGCAACCAAGACAAGAACAGATCCGCTGGAGTGAACATGCTGGGATTCGGAACGCTCGCCAAAAAGGTCTTCGGAACGCCGAACGACCGCAAGATCAAGGCGACCCGCCCGCTGGTCGAAAAGATCAATGCGCTGGAGCCCGAGTTCGAACAACTCTCTGACGATGGTCTGAAGAAAAAGACTGAGGAATTGCGCAAACGCGCGCTGGAGGGCGAAAGCCTGGATGCGTTGCTGCCCGAAGCTTTTGCCAATGTCCGTGAAGGGGCGCGGCGCGCGCTGGGTCTGCGTGCCTTTGACGTGCAGTTGATGGGCGGCGCCTTCCTACATCAGGGCAATATCTCGGAAATGAAAACGGGTGAGGGCAAGACGCTTGTCGCCACGTTCCCGGCCTATCTGAACGCGTTGACCGGCAAAGGCGTGCATGTCGTTACTGTGAACGAATACCTCGCCAAGCGGGATGCGGAATGGATGGGCAAAGTGTTTGCGGCCCTGGGCATGACAACCGGTGTGATCTGGTCGGGCCAGCCCGATCCAGACAAAAAAGCCGCCTATGCCTGCGATGTGACCTACGCCACTAATAACGAGCTGGGTTTCGACTATCTGCGCGACAACATGAAGGCCGATCTGGGCGAGATTTATCAAAAGCACCACAATTTCGCGATTGTGGATGAGGTCGATTCGATCCTGATTGATGAGGCGCGGACACCACTGATCATCTCGGGGCCGTCACAAGATCGCTCGGACCTCTATACCGCGATTGACGCCCTGATCCCGTCGCTGAGCGATGAGCATTTCACGCTGGACGAAAAGTCCCGCAACGTGACCTTCACCGATGAAGGCAACGAATTCCTGGAACAGCAACTGATCGAGGCAGGCCTGATCCCCGAAGGACATTCCCTGTATGATCCCGAAAGCACGACCGTGGTGCACCATGTGAACCAGGGTCTGCGCGCGCATAAACTGTTTCAGCGCGACAAGGATTACATCGTCCGCGATGGCAATGTGGTTCTGATCGACGAATTCACCGGCCGGATGATGCCGGGCCGCCGCCTGTCAGAAGGCTTGCACCAAGCCATCGAAGCCAAGGAAGGCGCACCGATCCAGCCCGAGAACGTGACCTTGGCCAGTGTCACTTTCCAGAACTACTTCCGCCTCTATGGCAAATTGGGCGGCATGACCGGTACCGCTCTGACCGAAGCCGAAGAGTTCGCTGAAATCTATGGCCTTGGTGTCGTCGAAGTGCCGACCAACAAGCCGATTGCGCGACTGGACGAAGACGATCAGGTCTATCGCACAGCAATGGAAAAATACGGCGCGATCATCAAAGAAGCGAAAGAGGCCAGTGAAAAAGGCCAGCCGGTTCTGATCGGCACCACCTCGATTGAGAAATCCGAAGTTCTCAGCCAAATGCTGGGTAAGGAAAAGATCGAGCATAATGTTCTGAATGCCCGCCAGCACGAACAAGAGGCGCAGATCGTGGCCGATGCGGGCCGCTATGGCGCGGTGACCATCGCCACCAACATGGCCGGTCGCGGCACCGACATTCAGCTGGGCGGCAATGTGGAAATGAAGGTTCTGCAGGCACTGGCCGAGAACCCCGAAGCCGACCCGGCCGAATTGCGTACGGCAGAAGAGGCCAAGCACGCAGAAGAAAAGCAAAAGGTTCTGGATGCGGGCGGTCTGTATGTTATGGCGTCCGAGCGCCACGAAAGCCGCCGCATCGACAATCAGCTGCGTGGTCGTTCAGGCCGTCAGGGTGACCCGGGCCGCACCGTGTTCTACCTGAGCCTCGAAGACGATCTGATGCGCATCTTCGGCTCGGAACGGCTGGACAAGGTGCTGACCACATTGGGCATGAAAGAAGGCGAAGCCATCATTCACCCCTGGGTCAACAAATCTCTGGAGCGCGCGCAATCCAAAGTCGAAGGCCGCAACTTTGACATGCGCAAGAACGTTCTGAAATTCGACGATGTGATGAACGACCAGCGGAAGGTGGTCTTTAGCCAGCGCCGCGAGATCATGTCGGCAGACGACCTGTCCGAGATCGTCTCGGACATGCGCGAGCAGGTGATTGACGATCTGATCGACGAATACATGCCGCCGAAATCCTATGCGGATCAGTGGGATACTGAGGGTCTGCATGAGGCCATCAAAGACAAGCTGACCATCGACGCGCCGGTTCAGGACTGGGCCGCCGAGGAAGGCGTGGATGATGAACAGGTGCGCGAACGCTTGATCAAATCCGCCGATGAAATGATGGCGCAGAAGGCCGTTGCCTTTGGCCCCGAAAACATGCGCAACATCGAAAAGCAGGTGCTGCTACAAACCATCGACAGCAAGTGGCGCGAGCATCTGCTGACGCTGGAACATCTGCGCTCGGTCGTTGGGTTCCGGGGCTACGCACAGCGCGATCCGCTGAACGAATACAAAACCGAAAGTTTCCAACTGTTCGAAGGCATGCTGGATTCCCTGCGCGAAACCGTGACACAGCAGCTTTCACGCGTTCGTCCGCTGACCGAAGAAGAGCAGAAAGAGATGCTGGCGCAGATGGCGGCACAGCAGGCTCAGACGCAAGCTGCGGTGGATCAGGCAACAGATCGCGCCGAGGCCAAAGCCGAAGCTGCCGCGTCAGGTGACGCGCTGCCGGGCTTTGACGAAACCGATCCGTCGACCTGGGGTAACCCGTCGCGAAACGACCCTTGCCCCTGCGGATCTGGCAAGAAGTTCAAACATTGCCATGGCAGGTTAACCTAACGTCATCGACATCCTGATCACAATGAGTCCGTTTCGAGGACACAAATAAGCCTCGATTCAGGATCAGTGTGCGACTCGCTCCTTCAACTGGGGAGGGTGTCTTGTTTGTTGTAAGAAACTACGTGACCATGTGCGGCACAGTCGCCTGTGCCCTGGGCATTGGTTACCTGATGCAATATGGAACAGCTGCGCAGCCAAGCGATGCGCAGAACCAAGTTGCTGCGGCTACGCAAACAAATCAAACGTCGGTTCTGGCAGGGTTGGATAGCATCGTACTGACCTCAGCCTCAGCAACCGCATCTGGCGCTGACGACGCTGTTGTTGCGCCCAAAACCACCCGTGTCGAACCCCGACAGAAGCCCACACAGAAATCCTGTAACCTAAGCGCCCGCGCTGTTGCCGTGCCCGGCGCGCAGGCCCGCCTGACCATCAAATCTCCGTGTCGCGGCAATGAGCGGATCAGCATTCACCACAGCGGCCTGACCCTGACGCAGGTCACCGATCAGAACGGCACGCTCAGGGTAACCATCCCGGCGCTGTCTGAATATGCGATCTTTCTGATCTCATTCCCGGATCAAACCGGGACCGTCGCCACGACCCATGTCCCTGATCTGCAGGAATATGATCGTGTGGCACTGCAGTGGAAGGGCGACAAAGCGTTGCAAATTCACGCACTGGAATTCGGCGCCAGCTATGGTGGCGATGGTCACGTCTGGTCGAACAGCGCCACAGCAGGCGCTGGCAGTGTTGTTAGCCTGGGCCATTCAGGACTAACAGACGCCCAAAATATCGAAGTATATTCGTTTCCGGCGGGCCAGTCTCAGCAATCGGGAACCATCGACCTGACCGTCGAAGCGGAAGTGACCGAAAGCAATTGCGGTCACACCTTGAACGTTCAGTCTATTGAGCTGCGGGCCAACACAGGCCTACGCTCACGTGATCTGAGTGTGGCCGTACCGGACTGCACACAATTGGGCGAGTTTCTGGTGTTGAATAATCTTCTCCAAGACCTGACAATCGCGGCAAAGTAACCCGCAGACAGGCTCGACTCTCTGATGACATTTTTCCGTGTGGCAGTGGCCGCGCTGATCTCAGCAACACTTGGAACAAGTGCTGTGGCGCAGGACATCACCCTCACTTCGCATGACGGCCAGGTCGAGATCACGGGCGACCTGCTGGGTTTTGATGGCGAATTCTACCGCGTCGACACACAATTCGGAGAGCTGACAGTCGACGGCTCGGGCGTCACCTGTGATGGCCCCGCCTGCCCGAATCTGACGGATTTCGTGGCCGAGGTCTGGTTTTCGGGCTCGTCGGTCATGGCCGAAACCGTTTTGCCCGCTCTGATCATTGGTTTCGCGCGGCAAGAGGGGCTGACCGCAACGCCGAAACGGGTGGATGAACGCAGCTTTGCCTATGAACTGTTTCAGTCGGGGCGAACGGCGCCACTTGCGCGATTGTTCTTTCGCGTCGGAAACACGGATCAGGGATTTTCCGATCTGATCGCAAATGATGCCGACATCGTCATGGCCCTGCGTGAAATCCGCGAGGCTGAGCAGACGGCAGCGGCAGAGGCTGGGTTGGGCGATCTGACCCGCCCCCGCCGGTCGCGGGTGATTGCCCTGGACGCCATGGTCCCGGTTGTTGCCCCGGACAATATCACCGGTCAAATCTCGCCCGCCGATCTGGCACGTGTTCTGTCCGGTGAGGTCACAAACTGGGTGGATCTGGGTGGACCTGATGCGCCTATCGCGCTGCATATGCCAGATGCGGGGTCGGGTTTGGCCCAAGCTGTCGAGGATCAGCTGTTGGCCCCGGCAGATGTGGAGCTGTCTTCTGATGCCATACGCCACGGGCGCAACAGCGATCTGGTACAGGCCGTGGCGAAGGATTCCTACGCGATTGGGATAGCCAGCCATGCCTCGGCCGATATCACGCGCGCCCTGCCTCTGACCGGCGGGTGCGGGCATGCGCTCGCCGCATCACGTGACGCCATCAAGACCGAAGATTATCCGCTGACGCTGCCGATGTTCCTCTACCTGCCGGAACGCCGCCTACCCCGGATCGCGCGGCAACTGCTGGCCTATAGCTTGGGCGCTGATGCCCAATTGGCCATCCGTCAGGCCGGGTTTGTTGATCAGACACCGGAAAGAACACGAATTGGTCTGCAAGGCGACCGGCTGTCCAACGCCATTGTGTCCGGTGGGGCAGAGGTCGGATTGGAAGAGGTTCAGCGCATGGTCGACACCCTGCGCCCGATGGCACGTCTGTCTCTTTCGGTTCGGTTCGAGCCGGGTTCATCGCGACCCGACGCGCAATCGCGGTCGAACATCCAATACCTCGCTCAGGCGCTTGAGACCGGAACGCTGAATGCCCGCAAACTGCTGTTTGTCGGGTTCAGCGACGGGGACGGGCCCGCCAGCACCAACGCCCGCATCGCCCTGCGCCGCGCGCAAACCGTCCGGAACTCGGTGCTGGGCGCCGTAGAGACCGAGATACCCGACAGTATCGAGATCGCGGTCGAAGGGTTTGGCGAGGCGATGCCGATGGCCTGCGACGACACCGAATGGGGCCGCAAAGTAAACCGCCGCGTTGAAATCTGGGTCGAGTGACCGGCTACAGATATCCTTCGGACCGAAAACTCAGCTCGGTCGATTTGCCGATTATCAGATGGTCATGCAGGGTCAGGCTCAGCGCGGTGCAGGCGTCTTGAATGCGGTTGGTCATATCGATATCGGATTGTGAAGGTGTCGGATCGCCTGACGGGTGATTATGCACCAGGATCAGGGCCGAGGCGTTCAGTTCAAGTGCGCGCTTCGCCACCTCGCGCGGATAGACCGGTACGTGATCGACGGTGCCCTTGGCCTGTTCCTCATCCGCGATCAGCACGTTCTTGCGATCCAGATAGAAAACGCGAAACTGTTCAGTCTCGCGATGGGCCATGGTGGTATGGCAATAGTCCAGCAGCGCATCCCAGCCTGAGATGACATGCCGCTGCATCACCCGTGCGCGGGCCATACGATGGGCGCAGGCCTCAAGGATTTTCAGGTCGGTGATCACCGTATCCCCAACACCCTTAATCTGCCGAAGCCGTTCTTCGGGCGCGGTCAGAACGCGGTTGAAATCCCCAAACGTATCCATCAGCGCGCGGGCCAATGGTTTCACGTCTTGCCGGGGGATGGAGCGGAACAGGGCCAGTTCCAACAGCTCGTAATCCGGCATCGCAGCTGAGCCGCCCGCCATGAACCGTTCGCGCAACCGCTTGCGATGGTCTTTGATGTAGGAGGGTAACCGACCCGTCGGCAGCGGCTGCGCTGGCGCTTCGTCCGTATCGAAGAGCATGGGGGCTTCGGCAAAGGCGTCCTGTGTCATGATCTGACACTGGCGCAGAATCGGTTTCTGAATGGTTAACGCATCTCACCCGCCATACGCGCCGTGGCGCGTCGGACGACCATGTGTAGAACAATCGAGAACACGCCCAGCGTCAGCATTGCGGCAAACATCAGATCGGTTTTGGCGCGACCATTGGCCAGCAGCATCAGATAGCCCAAACCTTGTGACGACCCGACCCATTCGCCGATCACCGCCCCAATCGGCGCATAGACCGCCGCCAACCGCATCCCCGAGGCCAGCGAAGGTAGCGCCGCCGGTATTCGAATATGCCAGAGCACAGATCGCTTGCTGGCCTGCATGGTGCGCGCAAGGTCCAGATACCCTGACGGCGTGCGCATTAACCCGTCAAAGAAAGACGAGGTGATCGGGAAATAGATGATCAGAACCGCCATCGCGACCTTGGACCAGAGACCGTAGCCCAGCCACAGTGTCAGCAGCGGCGCCAGCGCAAAGACAGGCAGCGCCTGCGTGAACACCAGCATCGGCTGCACCAATACACGTGCGGCGCGGGAATTGGCCAGTTGCAGCGCGGTGACGACGCCCAGAACGGTTCCCACCGCCAGGCCGATCACGACCTCAACCGCTGTGATCCAGGTATGTTCCGCAATCAACCAGCGGTTCTGCCACCAGGTCTCGGCCACGATCGCAGGTCCGGGCAGGATGAATTTCGGCAGACCGGTGATCGAGACAATGGCTTGCCAGATGGCCACGGCAAACACCGTCGCGGCGAGGGCAGAGAGGTATTTCATGACGCCTCTCTCAACAGTTTGAGCAGCGCGCCCTGAGTCTCGAGTGTCTCAATGTCGTCCACATGGCGCGGCGCCGGGGCCTTGGGTGGAGTGCAGGGCGTCAGACCATCCTGTGTCATGACGGTGATGGATTGGCCCAGACGCGCGGCCTCCGCCGGATCATGGGTAACCAGTAGAACGGTTCGCCCTTGCAAAACCTCAGCGGCCAGATCCTGCATATCCGCACGGGTGCGGGCGTCGAGGGCCGAAAACGGCTCATCCAGCAGGACAATGGGGCGATCTTCCATCAACGTGCGGGCCAAAGCCACGCGCTGGCGTTGGCCGCCCGACAGTTCCGACGGTTTCTTGGTCATGTGATCTTGCAAGCGCATCCGTTCGATCAGACGGTCGCGACGGTCCAGATCGGGCTTTTCGACCCGCAGCCGCGCACCAAGCGAGACGTTCTGCGCCACACTTGCCCAAGGCAGCAGCAGATCGTCCTGCGCCATATAGGCGACACGATCCGGCACCGGCTGTCCGTCACTAGCTGTGATCTGGCCCGTGAAGACTGCCCCGGTCTCCAGCCCTGCAATCAGCCGAAGGACCGTGGTTTTACCAACGCCCGATCCGCCCAACAGACACGTCCACGACCCGGCCCCAAGGGTCAAGGTCAACGGCGCGAACAAAGGCACGCCGTCGATGGTGGCAGCGCCGCTGATGGTCAGATCAGGCGCTGGGGTCACGGTGTCAGACCCATTTGCCAGAAATTGACCTCAAGCTGCGTCGCCATCTCAAAGGTTTTGCAAAGGTTTGACCAGATTGGCAGAGCTGCATAGTCCGGGCCAAGCCGTCGAACCAAAGCGCCATCCATCAGCGCGCCGATGTCATGGGAATAGCTTTGGTACTGATCACCCGCATAAGTATCAATCCAGGGGCGATAGCTCTCGGATGTTGCCTCTTGCGTCAAACGCGCACCGATCTCGGCATAGCCAATGACGCATGGCAACAGAGCAGCCAGCAGGTTCAGATAATCACCTGAATAGCCAGATTCGAGCACAAAGCGGGTATAGGCGAGGTTTTCAGGCCGCTCAGGCGTCGCCGTCAAATCCTCACGAGAAATGCCCTCAGCTTCGCAAACGCCAATATGCAGCATCATCTCTTCATGCATCAGCCCGTTTACCGTTGCGGCGGCCACCTGCATTTCCTCATGCGTCTGTGCCTTGACCACGGCCAGCGCCCAAGCGCGGGAAAAATGAGTGAGGAACACATAATCCTGCCGCAGATAGTGCAGGAACGCGTCGCGCGGCAGGGTTCCATCCTTCAGGCCCTCGACAAAGGCATGGCGGGTATACTCCTGCCACGACCCCTGTGCCGCATCGCGCATCAGCGCGAAGGCTGTACCATATCCGCTCATTGCGCGGTCACATCAATTGTGATGTCGCCAACCGGGTTGATGCTGTCGATCATGCCGCTGTCTTTCAGGAACTGCTCGAACCGCGCATACCGACCCGCGTCAAAACCGGCAGGGCGCAAAGCAAAGCGGGGCAGTGTGTCAACCCAAGCACGCGCGTTCAGCTCATCCTGCAACTCTGGCGAAGTGGAGGCAAAAATTTCCCAGCTTTTTTCGGGATTGTTGATGATATACTGTGTCGCCTTTTCGGTCGCGGCCAGAAAACGCGCGATCATGTCGGCGTCCATCGTGTCGGGATTGGCGACATAGATCAGCTCGTCATAAGGCGGCACGCCTTCTTCCTCGATGTAAAAGCAGGTGCCGGGGACACCTTCGATATCCATTTGGTTCAGTTCGAAGTTCCGATAGGCACCGATCACCGCGTCCACTTGACCGGTCATCAGCGACGGCGAGAGTGAGAAGTTCACGTTGATCAATTCAACATCGTCCAGAGTCACGCCATATTTACCCAGTACGGTGGTCAGAACAGCCTCTTCCACGCCCGCGACCGAGAAACCGATTTTCTTGCCCTTCAGGTCCGCAGGCGACTTGATCGGGCCGTCTTCCAGAACCAGTAAGCAGTTCAGAGGGGTCGCAACCAGCGTACCAACACGCTTCAACGGCAGGCCCTCGTGGATCTGCAGGTGCAACTGCGGCTGATAAGATACGGCCAGTTCGGCTTGACCAGCAGCCACCAGACGCGGCGGGGCGGACGGGTCGGCGGGGGGAACAATTTCAACCTCAAGGCCCTGCTCGGCGAAGTAGCCGTTTTCCTGCGCCACGATGATGGGCCCATGATCGGGGTTGATGAACCAATCCAGCAGAACGGTCATCTTGTCTTCGGCCCATGCCGGCGCAGCGGCTAGAAGGGCGATGGCTGTCATCAGCTTTTTCATGTCTCGCGTTTCCTTTTCACTCACGAGGTTGAGGCCGCAACGAGGACAATCTCGCCCGGCCAATCCGGTTCAATCTGTTCGGCTGCGCGCCAGGCGCGCAGACCAGTTGCACAGCACAAAGCCAGTCGTTTTGCTTTGTTAGGCTCTGATTTCAGGTGTTCCACGCTTAGGCGGCGTGCCAGGGGATGGATGGGTTGAGGAGCTTCATCCTCGTCCCGAAGCTCAACAATCACATCTTCTGAAGACAGCTGCGAGGCGGCAACAAAAGCGAAGGGCTGTTCAGGCTCAGGCGCTGCGTCAAAGCGGAAGCTGGAGATGCGGAAGGTCTGGGCATCCACCTGCACCATCTGGCCAAGGGGCGACGGGTCGAGGCCCAGTATCAAAGCCAACGCCATCTGCGCCTGCATCGCGCCGATCATCCCCACGACCGGTCCCAACACACCTGCCGTGGCACAGCTCGCTCCGCTGGTTGGGGCGTCGGGGAACACGGCCCGCAGTGAGGGTGCGCCACTGCAGAACGCACCAACATAGCCAGACAGGCCCAGCACCGACGCGCTGACCAGAGGTTTGCCCAAGGTCAGGCAGATATCCGATAAGGTGTAACTGACGGCATAGCTGTCCGCACAGTCGAGGATCAGATCGGCCTGTGAAACAAAACGAGCAGAATTATAACTTGTTAGAGCCTGATTCACCGCCACGACGTCGATATCAGAATTCAAAGCACGACAACGATCAGCTGCAACTCCGGCTTTTGGGCGCCCGCAATCGGCTTCGGCAAACAGCGTCTGTCGATGCAGGTTCGACTGGGCGACGTCATCCGCATCAAGTATCGTCAGATGGCCAACGCCGGCCCCTGCCAGCAAAGGCAGAACCGGAGCCGCCAATCCGCCCGCCCCGACAATCAAAACCCGCGCCTTGGACAGGCGCGCCTGCCCTTCGGCCCCGACCTCTGGCAGAATCATCTGGCGAGCGTAGCGGCTCATCTGGTGGCCTCGATCCATTGGCGCACCCGCGCCTCGGGGTCGGCGTGCAGGGTGATGTCCGTAACGACCGAGACAATGTCGGCACCCGCTTCAAGCACGCCGGGCGCACGTTCGACGCTCATACCGCCGATCCCGACCAGAGGGATATCGCCCACACGGGCCTTCCACTCTGTGACTCGCGGCAAGCCCTGCTGCTCCCACTTCATCTTTTTCAGGATCGTCGGATAGACCGGCCCTAGCGCGACATAGTCGGGGTCCATGGCCAGAACGCGCTCTAGCTCATCATCGTCATGGGTGGAAACGCCCAGCTTTAGACCCGCTTTTCGGATCGCCTCGAGGTCGGCGTCATCCAGATCTTCCTGCCCCAGATGAATCCAGTCGCAGCGCGCATCTATCGCGGCCTGCCAATAGTCGTTCACCACCAAAGCCGCGCCCTGCTGATTGCACAGATCCCGAGAGGTCGCGATCTCGGCCCGGACAACATCGTCCGGCTGATCCTTCATACGCAGCTGCACCAGCTTTACACCCAAGGGCAGCATCCGCCGCAGCCAGTCCGAGTGGTCAAAGATCGGGTAAAAACGGTCCAAACTCATGACAGGAACGCCTTTCCGACGACAGGGGTTGAGGGTTCGGCCATATCCCGGGCCTCAATCGGATCGGCCTGATGGGCCAGCTGCCCGGCCTCAACCGCACGCATCATTGCCTTTGCCATCAACGCCGGATCACCAGCACGGGCGACGGCTGTGTTCAGCAAGACGGCATCATATCCCAGCTCCATCGCGTGGGCCGCATGGCTGGGCAGGCCGATCCCGGCATCAATCACCAGCGGCACATCCGGGAACTCGGCCCGCATTGCACGCAGGGCGTATTCATTGTTCAGCCCCCGACCCGAGCCGATGGGCGCACCCCAGGGCATCAGAACCTCGCACCCGGCCTCCAGCAGCCGCTCACCCACGATCAAATCGTCGGTGGTGTAAGGGAAGACCTCGAACCCGTCCTCGGTCAGGATGCGCGCGGCCTCAACCAGTTGGAAGACGTCTGGCTGCAGACTGTCGGTATGGCCGATCAGCTCCAACTTGATCCATTTGGTTTCAAAGACCTCGCGGGCCATATGCGCGGTGGTCACCGCCTCTTTCACCGTATGACACCCGGCCGTATTGGGCAGCACCAGCACGCCCAGATCGCGGATCATCTGCCAAAAGGTCTGACCGGCCCCCGCTTCCCGCCGCAAAGAGACCGTCGCCACACCTGCGCCGCTGTCGCGGAACGCCTGTTCGAGGATAGCAGGGCTGGGATATTGCGCGGTGCCCAGCATCAGCGGATTGGGCAGATCGACACCATAGAAGCTTTTCATCCTCACCCTCCTTGCATCGGCGACAGGATTTCGACTCGGTCACCTTCGGACAGGGCGTGGGCAATGCGCAGGCTGGAGGGCACGAATTCCTCGTTTACCGCGGTTGCGACACGGCCCGAGAAACCGCATTGCTCTAGCAGCTCTGCCAAGGTAGAGGCCTTTACCTCCTTGGGGTCGCCATTAAGCACGATCTTCATCGACCATCTCCGAATGTTTGTTCTCAAGCGCCAGATCAGCCACGCCCTGTGCCAAGGCAGGCGCCAACAGGTAGCCATGGCGGTAGAGGCCATTGGCATAGATCGTCCGGCCCAAACGCCGAATACGCGGCAGGTTGTCAGGAAAGGCAGGGCGCAGATCGACGCCAATTTCCAGCACCTCAGCCTCACCAAAGGCCGGATTCAAAGCGTAGGCCGCACTGAGCAGTTCCAGCATTGAGCGCGCGGTGATCCGGCTGCTGTCTTCGCTCTCGATCATGGTCGCGCCCAGCATGTAGATGCCCTCGCCACGCGGCACGATGTAGAGCGGCATCCGCGGATGCAGAAGGCGCACAGGACGGTTCAGCGTCACGTCTGGGCAGCGCACAACCAGCATCTCGCCCTTCACGCCCCGCAAATCAGGCAAAGCATCCCGCGCTTGAAGCCCCCTGCAATCGATCGCTCTCTCCAACTGCGCGGGCGCGGGCTTGTGGTGAAACACCACACCTTGGCCTTCCAAGTCCTTATACAGATCACTCAGCGCTTGCCTTGGATCAAGATGCGCCTCTTGTCTGAAGTACAGCCCCTTGCTGAATCCATGCAAATCAGGCTCTAATACGGCGATTTTTTCCCTATCTGCCTCGCAAAACGCTTCGGTCCTGCGCGCGAAACGTCGCAAGTCAGGCACATCCCGAGCGTTGGCAACAACCAGTGTACCGCACCGGCTGACGCAGGTACGATTCCCCCACCAAGTGATGGCTTCCTGGCCCAGTCGCAAAACCGGTTCTTCGGCATTTTCATATTCACACCAAGGCGCCAACATGCCCCCTGCCCACCAGGAACACCCATGCGGGCCAGGCAGGCCTTTGGGATCGAATACCTGCACCTTTGCCCCGCGCGCGGTCAGCTCGCTGGCGACGGCCAGCCCCGCCACACCGGCCCCTATGACGGACCAGATCGTCACGCAGACCACATCCGGTAGAAGTGATGCACCGGGCCGTGACCCGCTCCTACCCTTAGTGTATCTGCCTGTGCAATCGCGCCTTGCAGATACCCATGCGCTTCACGTGTCGAATCGATCAGGGACAGTCCTTTGGCCAAACCAGCAGCAATCGAGGACGACAACGTGCAGCCGGTTCCGTGCGTATTCTTAGTGTTCTGCCGCGGGGCTTGAAACTCGGAAATTACGCCCGTTTCATCGACCAGAAGATCGTGACAGATGTCACCCGCGCCATGCCCACCCTTCATCAAAACCGCCCCAGCGCCGAGTGTACACAGCGCTTTACCTTGAGTGGCCATCTCTGCGGGTGAGGCCGCGCCACCCTGCCCCAGCAGACACGCCGCCTCTGGCAGGTTCGGGGTCAGGATCGTCACACGCGGAACCAGAACCTCGCGCAAAGTTTGAACCGCCTCTTGCGCCAACAAAGCGTCACCGGATTTTGCCACCATAACCGGGTCGAGTACGACAGGTCCGCCATATCTTGAAATCCTGTCCGCCACCGTCTGGATGATCTCAGGCGTGGCCAACATTCCAATCTTGATGGCCCGTACATCCAAATCACTCAGAACAGCGTCGATCTGAGCGGCAATCACATCCAGCGGAATACCATGTACAGCCGTAACAGCCTGCGTGTTTTGCGCTGTAACGGCGGTGATCACGCTGCAGCCAAACACTCCCAATGCTGACATGGCCTTGAGATCGGCCTGAATGCCCGCCCCGCCCCCGCTATCAGATCCCGCAATGGTCAAGGCAATTGGTACCACGTCGTTGCTCCACTTACTTGGGCAACGGGGTATGGAAAACGTCTGTTTGTGTTAGACCGTTCCCTCCGCCGGTATTGCCCGGATCAGGTTCGATGGGTTGACGTACGCGCCTCTCAGCCCTGAATTCAGGGCACCCCAACGGTTGATTGGGACAATCTCAGGACAGGTCTCGGAAATCAAGCATCAATCTGCGGGTCATAAGGCCACATCCAACAAGGAAATAAGACCAATTCAGGTTGAATACGTGCGAGGCTCTGCCTCGCGCTCCGGGATATTTCTGGCCAGATGAAGCAGGGGATCCAAACTTCATCTGGCTCTAGATATCCCGGGGGAGACGCCCGTAGGGCGGCGGGGGCAGAGCCCCCAATGCAAAAGGCCGCCCCATTTTGGAGCGGCCTGTTTCTTGCTCTAGCTTTTCATCCCATCCCAGAAAGATTTGACGGACGAGAAAAAACTTTTTGATTCCGGATGGTTATCTTCACCCAGATCATCGAATTCTCGAAGCAGCTCTTTCTGGCGGCTGGTCAGATTAACCGGCGTTTCCACAGCCAGCTCGATAAACATGTCTCCAACACCACCGCCACGAAGGGCTGGCATGCCTTTGCTGCGCAGACGCATCTGGCGGCCCGACTGACTGCCAGCTGGTATTTGCACGCGGCCGCGACCACCATCAATCGTAGGTACTTCGATGGACCCACCCAGCGCGGCCTTGGCCATACTGACCGGCACGCGGCAATAGAGGTTTACGCTATCGCGCTCGAACAGCTTATGTTCGGAGACCTCGACAAAGATATAGAGATCGCCGGGAGGGCCACCGCGCATTCCCGCCTCGCCTTCGCCAGCCAGACGAATGCGAGTTCCGGTTTCAACGCCTGCGGGGATGTTCACCGACAGGGCGCGTTCTTTTTCCACCCGGCCAGAGCCGCTGCAAACCTTGCAGGGGTTTTTGATGATCTGACCCAGCCCGGAACAGGTGGGGCAGGTGCGCTCAACGGTGAAAAACCCTTGCTGCGCGCGTACTTTGCCCATGCCGGAACAGGTGGGGCAGGTAATCGGCTCGGCGCCGCCCTCGGCCCCGGTTCCGTCACAAGACGAACAGGCCACAGCAGCAGGGACATTGATGGTTTTTTGTAGGCCTGCATAGGCCTCTTCCAGCGTCACGCGCAGGTTGTAGCGCAGGTCTGATCCGCGTGCGGCCCGGCGTCCACCGCCGCCGCCACGCTGGCCACCCATAAAATCGCCAAACAGATCATCGAATACATCCGAAAATGCACTAGAGAAATCACCCTGCCCAAAGCCACCGCCAGGTCGACCGCCACCACCCATGCCGTTTTCAAAGGCGGCATGGCCAAACCGGTCATAAGCGGCCTTGCGGTCCGCGTCCTTCAGCACGTCATAGGCTTCGTTCGCTTCTTTGAACTGCGCCTCGGCATCCGGGTTGTCTTTGTTGCGATCGGGATGCAACTCTTTGGCTTTCTTGCGAAAACCCTTTTTGATCTCGTCCGCCGATGCGCCCTTGGTCACGCCGAGCACATCGTAATAGTCGCGTTTTGACATCAGTGTTTCCTTCTGCCTCAACGTAATCGGGCCGGCCCGGCGAGCGGACCGGCCCAAATTGGCCCGGTTACCCGTTACTTACGTTTGTCGTCGTCCAGATCTTCGAACTCGGCATCGACAATGTCATCTTCGGCTGGCGCTTCGTCAGCTGCCGCAGGCTCATCTTCGCCCTCTTCGGCTTGCGCCTTGTAGATGGCTTCACCCAGCTTCATGGCCGCTTCAGTGACGTTCTGGATGCCCGACTTGATCTTGTCGGCGTTCTCGGTTTCCAGCTCGTCCTTCAGCGCGGCAATCGCCAGCTCGATGGCTTCGATAGTGGTCGGGTCGACCTTGTCGGAATGCTCTTCCATCGACTTCTCGGTCGAGTGGATGAGGCTTTCTGCCTGGTTCTTGGCGTCGACCAGCTCGCGGCGTTCCTTGTCGGCTTCCGCGTTCTCTTCGGCGTCCTTGACCATCTTTTCGATGTCCTCATCGGACAGACCGCCCGAGGCCTGGATGGTGATCTTCTGCTCTTTGCCGGTGCCTTTGTCCTTGGCCGAAACCGAGACAATGCCGTTGGCGTCGATGTCAAAAGTCACCTCGATCTGAGGCATACCGCGCGGCGCCGGCGGGATGTCTTCGAGGTTGAACTGACCCAGGATCTTGTTGTCCGCAGCCATTTCACGCTCACCCTGGAACACGCGGATGGTCACGGCGTTCTGGTTGTCTTCGGCGGTCGAGAAGACCTGAGACTTTTTGGTCGGGATGGTGGTGTTGCGGTCGATTAGACGGGTGAACACGCCACCCAGCGTTTCAATGCCCAGCGATAGCGGGGTCACGTCCAGCAGAACCACGTCTTTGACGTCGCCCTGCAGAACACCGGCCTGAATGGCGGCGCCCATGGCAACAACTTCGTCCGGGTTCACGCCCTTGTGGGGTTCTTTGCCAAAGAACTTGGTGACCTCTTCGATCACTTTCGGCATCCGGGTCATACCACCAACCAGAACAACTTCGTCTACGTCAGCAGCCGACAGACCGGCGTCTTTCAGGGCTGCCTGGCAGGGCTTCATCGACTTCTTGATCAGGTCCGCAACCAGCGATTCCAGCTTGGCACGGGTCAGCTTCATGACCATGTGCAGCGGCTGACCGTTGGAACCCATCGAGATGAACGGCTGGTTGATCTCGGTCTGCGAGGTCGAGCTGAGTTCGATCTTGGCTTTCTCGGCGGCTTCTTTCAGACGTTGCAGGGCCATCTTGTCAGCAGACAGATCGACACCGTGTTCCTTTTTGAACTCATTCGCCAGGTAGTTGACGATGCGCATGTCAAAGTCTTCACCACCCAGGAAGGTGTCACCATTGGTCGACTTAACTTCGAACAGGCCGTCGTCGATTTCCAGAATGGTCACGTCGAAGGTACCGCCACCAAGGTCATAGACCGCGATGGTTTGGGTTTCTTCTTTGTCCAGACCATAAGCCAGAGCAGCCGCTGTCGGTTCGTTGATGATCCGCAGCACTTCCAGGCCGGCGATTTTACCGGCGTCTTTGGTGGCCTGACGCTGCGCGTCGTTGAAATAGGCCGGAACGGTGATAACCGCCTGCGTGACTTCCTCACCCAGATAGCTCTCGGCGGTTTCCTTCATCTTGCCCAGAGTGAAGGCCGAGATCTGGCTTGGGGAGTACTTTTCACCACGGGCTTCCACCCATGCGTCACCATTGCCGCCATCGACGATGGCATAGGGCACCATTTTCTTGTCTTTTTCGACTTCAGCATCATCCACACGACGACCGATCAGACGCTTGACGCCGAAAATCGTGTTGTCGGGGTTGGTGACCGCCTGACGTTTTGCAGGCTGACCGACCAGTCGCTCATCTTCGGTGAAGGCGACGATCGAGGGCGTGGTCCGCGCCCCTTCTGCGTTTTCGATGACCTTCGGCTGCGAGCCGTCCATGA
This sequence comes from Ruegeria sp. AH7, assembly GCF_056541325.1. Lineage (NCBI taxonomy): Bacteria > Pseudomonadati > Pseudomonadota > Alphaproteobacteria > Rhodobacterales > Roseobacteraceae > Ruegeria > Ruegeria sp. AH7. The sequence goes on from NZ_JBQFYF010000003.1 coordinate 381,192, forward strand.
TGGCAACGCACGAGTTTGTGGTACCAAGATCAATGCCGATTACTTTTCCCATAATTTTGATCCCTTTCAATTTAAGGCGATGTCCCGAGGGCCGGACCCGTTATGGCATCCTGTCCCCGATCTGATGTGCGCGACAGCACTACACCATCGCGCGTCCCGGCGTATATAAGGTCCGGACCAATGGCCTGCAAGCACTCTGAATCGCAGGTTTTCGGGAATCTGCAGCCTTTTTTGGCAAGGATTTGGTAAGGAATGGGGAATCAGGTATGGCGCAGCTGCTTTTGCGGGGGTTCGATATCAGGAAAGGGTATCTGGACAGTGCCGCCCAGACCCGACTGATCGAGGCATTGCGCCCGATTCTGAAAGCCGCGCCATTGGTGCGGCCTGTGACACCATCAGGCAAGGAGATGTCGGTGCGCATGACCTCGGCTGGGGCGCTGGGTTGGGTCACCGATAGATCAGGCTATCGTTATCAGGATCACCGCCCCAAAGGTGAAAGATGGCCCGCGATTCCCGAGGCGATCTTGACCATTTGGCAAGATTTGGTCAGCGCCGAACGTGAACCGGATTGTTGCCTGATCAACTACTATGACGAGAGCGCCAAGATGGGCCTGCATCAGGATAAGGACGAGGCAGATTTTTCCTGGCCAGTACTTTCAATCTCGCTAGGCGATGACGCCCTGTTTCGCATTGGCAATACAACGCGCGGCGGCAAAACGGAATCTGTTTGGCTAAGCTCGGGCGATGTGGTGATCATGGGCGGCCCGGCTCGGCTGACCTATCACGGCGTTGATCGGATCAGGCCCGGATCATCCCGCCTGTTGCCCAAGGGCGGACGGATCAACCTGACCCTGCGCGTGGCAAGTTAACGTCGAGCGTTCCAGCTTTGGGACATGTGCTTGCGCGAGAAGAAATCGCCCAACAAGCCAATCATTGTCAGAGCGATCCCGACCCAAAGTGCATACTCCCAGTCGGAGTTGCGTGGATAATAGTTGCGGAACACAAACCCTCGGCACTGATCAATAAGATGAAACAAAGGGTTCCACGCAAACATCATCAAAACACTTCCACCCAATGCGTTTCCCAGAAACATTTTGCCTGAAAACACCATGTTCAGCCGCCGATAGATGGTGCTCAGCATTGTAGCGGTTGTTGGAAACCACGGCTTAAGCGCCATAAACACCAAACCAATCGAACACCCGGTGAACCACGCCAGTATCAGCATCCCAAAGGCTCCACCCGGGTCCTGAATTTCAAGAGGCGCCACTGCGACGCTGTAGACGAACAAGATCACGGTAATCGACATGATCTGCTTGTAAAGCGCACCAAATGCCGAGGCGAGCAACATGACCATGGCGTTCATCGGAGAATGCTGCATCATTGGATTGTTTTTTCCACCTAACTTGGACATGGCTGCAATCGACTGGGTATGCATCATGAAAAGAAACACACCCGACAGCAGATACAGGATGAATTCACCCCTGATCTTGGCCACGCGCGGGCCCATGAAGGTCATAAGTAGATAAAAAACCATAGCGATCAGAAGAATCTGCAGGATATTGATCAAGATCGCGATCACGGCATTTGAGTGTTGTGTGCGCACGTCACGCACCACACCGTGGAACACCAGTTCTGCGATGGTAAAGGCGCTGCCCAGCATCGATTGACTGCGCTTGAAGTAAAACACGCGAGGGGTCTTTCCTGTTTTGTTGCCCTCAAACTGGCACGAATACCTTGCCGTTCGGTAACCGGCACATCATAAGTCCGTCAGAGATTTGGATCAACAAACCACGTAAACGGAGCATTTTTGTGACCTACGATGCGCTTATCCCCGTCATCCGGCGTCTGGCCCTGGAAGCTGGCGACAAGATCATGGAGATCTACCAGGCGGATGATTTCGACGTGAAGGTCAAATCAGATGCAAGCCCCGTGACCGAGGCGGACGAAGCTGCCGACGCCCTGATTTCTGAAGGGCTGCGCGCAGCTTTCCCGGATATCCTGCTTGTGACCGAGGAACAGGCCGCGTCGCATTCGACCAAGGGGGAAACATTCCTGATCGTTGATCCGCTGGATGGCACCAAGGAGTTCATCAACCGGCGCGGCGATTTCACTGTCAATATCGCATTGGTCGAAAATGGCGTTCCTACGCGCGGTGTCGTCTACGCCCCGGCGCGCGGTCGCATGTTCTATACGCAAGCTGACGGGCAGGCGGTGGAAGAAACAGGCACATTGGACAAAGTTCAAGCTGGTGAGGTCACGCCCATCTCGGTCTCAGACCCCGACAATTCGGCGCTCTTGGTGGTGGCGTCGAAATCGCACCGCGATCAGGCCACGGATGACTACATCAACAAATACAAAGTGCAAGACAGCAAAAGCGCGGGCTCGTCGCTGAAATTCTGCCTGGTCGCAACGGGTGAGGCCGATATCTATCCGCGCGTCGGTCGCACCATGGAGTGGGACACCGCCGCCGGTCACGCCGTTCTGGCTGGCGCAGGCGGAAAGGTCGTGCGGTTTGACGACCACACACCTCTGACCTATGGCAAGGACGGCTATGCAAACCCGTTCTTCATCGCATACGCTCCGGGTGTTGAGCTGAAGGACGCCTGATGTCTGTTCTGATCGCCATCCCCGCCCGCTATGCCTCGACCCGGTATCCCGGCAAACCTCTGGTGCCGCTGACCGGTGCGACGGGCAAAGCGATGACGCTGATTGAACGATCCTGGCGGGCAGCCTGTTCGGTTTCGGGTGTCGATAAGGTGGTTGTGGCCACCGATGATGACCGCATCCGCGACGCCGCTGAGGGGTTCGGAGCCGAAGTCGTGATGACCTCGGAAACCTGCCAGAACGGCACCGAACGCTGCGCCGAGGCACATGCCGTTCTGGGCGGCGGGTATGACATCATCGTCAACCTGCAAGGCGACGCCCCCCTGACCCCGCATTGGTTTGTCGAAGACCTGATCGCAGGCCTGCGCGCCGCACCTGATGCGGGTGTGGCGACCCCGGTTTTGCGCTGTGACGGTGACGCACTGAACAGCCTGTTGAACGACCGCAAACACGGGCGCGTCGGTGGAACCACGGCGGTGTTCACCCACGACAAAAGCGCGATGTATTTCTCGAAGGAAGTGGTTCCCTTCACCTCAGACACATTCGCTGGTGATGCGCCTACACCGGTTTTTCACCACGTCGGCGTCTATGCCTACCGGCCGGACGCTCTGGCCGCTTATCCCGGCTGGCCAACCGGCCCGCTAGAACAGTTGGAGGGCCTGGAACAGCTGCGCTTTCTGGAAAACGGTCGCAAGGTCCTGTGTGTCGAGGTCGAAGCCAAAGGTCGCCAGTTCTGGGAACTCAACAACCCCGAGGACGTGCCGAAGATCGAAGAAATGATGGCCTCTATGGGTCTGGAGTGAACTCTTTTCCCCCTGACCCCTAACCCAAGATGGCGTAGGAACGCCCAACCCTGACCCCATGGATCACATATGAAAACTGTTCTTGTCACCGGTGGCGCTGGCTATATCGGATCCCATGCCTGCAAGGCGTTGTCACAGGCGGGGTATGTTCCCGTGACCTATGACAACCTGATCACCGGCTGGCAGGATGCAGTCAAGTTCGGCCCGTTCGAACAAGGTGATCTGCTGGATCGCGCCCGTTTGGATGAAGTGTTCGCCAAACACCAGCCTGTGGCGGTGATGCATTTCGCAGCGCTGAGTCAGGTGGGTGAGGCGATGAAAGAGCCTGGGAAATACTGGTCCAACAATGTCACCGGTTCCCTGACGCTGATCGAGGCCGCGGTTGCGGCGGGGTGTCTGGATTTTGTGTTCTCATCGACCTGCGCCACCTATGGCGAACATGACAACGTGGTTCTGGATGAAAAAACATCGCAGCGCCCGCTGAACGCTTATGGCGCGTCCAAGCGCGCGATCGAAGATATCCTACGCGATTTTGAGGCAGCCCATGGCCTGCGCCATGTGATCTTCCGCTATTTCAACGTGGCAGGTGCAGACCCCGAGGGCGAAGTGGGCGAGTTCCACCGCCCCGAAACCCATCTGGTCCCGCTTATGCTGGATGCCATCGACGGAAAGCGGGATGGGCTGACGGTGTTTGGCACGGACTACGACACGCCGGACGGCACCTGTATCCGCGACTACGTGCATGTCTGCGATCTGGTCGACGCCCATGTGCTTGGGTTGAACTGGCTAGAGCAGGGCAAGAGCAGTCAGGTTTTCAACCTGGGCACCGGCTCAGGCTTTTCGGTTCTTGAGGTGATTGAACATTCCAAAGCCGTGACCAACCGGGCTGTGCCTTACACCGTTGGTGCTCGGCGCGAAGGTGATTGCACCAAGCTGGTATCAGGCTCAGTCCGCGCCGAGGCTGAACTGGGCTGGAAGCCCAAAAGATCCACATTGGAGACGATGATTGCCGATGCCTGGCGCTGGCATCAGAACGGGCATTACGACCAATGAGGCCGGATTGAGCGGCGCTTCGCTGCAGACCCTGCCCCGGATCGGATGGGCCGAGGCGTACCGCCTGCGCTGGAAACGCCGCCGACTGTTGCTGCGATCCTGGCGCAGCCGCCATCAACTGACCAACCTGAACGACCAGACGCACAAAATCAAACCGGGCAACATCCTGGCCTTTACCACGCTGCGGAATGAAATCACCCGGCTCCCTTGGTTTCTACAGCACTATCGACAGCTAGGTGTTAATCATTTTCTGATCGTCGACAATGGCAGCGACGATCGCTCGACCGAGCTGCTGCTGGATCAGCCTGATGTCTCGCTTTGGCAAACTCATGCCAGCTATCGCGCGTCGCGCTACGGGTTGGACTGGCTGACCTGGCTGCAAATGCGGCACGGTCATGGGCATTGGTGCCTGATGGTGGATGCGGATGAGCTATTGATCTACGCCCATCACCAGACACAAACACTGCATGACCTGACCGCGTGGCTGGACCAATCTGGGCGCCGGGCCTATGGGGCGCTGATGTTAGACCTTTATCCAAAGGGCGCATTAGGGGATCAAGGTTATGACCCCGCAACTGACCCTACCGACGTGCTGAACTGGTTCGACGCAGCGCCGTACCGCGCCCAGCGCCAAAGCCCTCTGGGTAACCTTTGGGTTCAGGGCGGGGCGCGCGAGCGCATGTTCTTTGCAAAAACACGCCAACGGTCACCAACATTGAACAAGATCCCTTTGGTGCGCTGGTCCCGACACTATGCCTACGTGAATTCCTGCCACTCGGCCCTGCCGCGGCGGCTGAACGCGGCCTATGACGGGCCCGGTGGGGAAACACCATCGGGCGTTTTGCTCCACACCAAGTTCCTGCCTGAAATCATCCAGAAATCTCGGATCGAAAAGCAGCGCCGCCAGCACTTTCACGACCCCGACCAGTTCGGATCGTACTATAACGGGATCATCGATGGCCCGACACTTTGGAATGCTCAGTCGATGCCGTTTGAAGGGTGGGAACAGCTAGAGCAACTTGGGCTAATGAATGCCGGAGGATGGCAGCCATGACAAATACATACACATATATGTCATGTTTTCTGCTAACCGGTTCTAAATCCATTGCCCTGCAATATGCAAAGATGACATAACTTGGCATAATCCCGGCCCTTTTTCTGAAAGGGGCGGTGAATGCTCGCGTCACAATAAGGGTAGGCTAAACGCGTGAGCCTGTTGGATTCGTATCGGATGAGATTGCGGCGCAAGCGCCGTATACTGCGCTGTGTGCGACGCCGACGCGAACTTGAACCCGTCAGCGACAACACCGCCGCAATTCGGCGCGACGACATCCTGTTGATGAGCGTTGTGCGCAACGAAAAAATCCGCCTACCCTTTTTTCTGGAATACTACCGGAAGCTAGGCATCGATCATTTTCTGTTTGTCGACAACGACAGCGATGACGGCAGCTTTGAATTCCTACGGGCACAGCCGGATGTCTCGGTCTGGCGCACAAGAACCAGCTATAAACGTGCGGGTTTCGGTCTGGATTGGTCAAACTACCTGCTGCGCAAATATGCCCACAAACACTGGGTTCTGACCGTCGATCCGGATGAATTCTTTATCTACCCGTTCTGCGATACCCGCCCGATCCGGGCCCTGACCGATTGGCTGGATGGCAGCGCTGTGCGCAGTTTCGGCACCATGCTGATTGATATGTACCCCCAAGGCCCCGTCCAGGATGAACCCTATCGCGAAGGTCAGGATCCGTTCGAGATTGCGCGCTGGTTCGATGCGGGCAACTACATGATCACCAAGAATCCAGAATATAAAAACCTCTGGATTCAAGGTGGTGCGCGGGCGCGCGTGTTCTTTGGCGACAACCCGTCGAAAGCGCCAGCTTTGAACAAAATCCCCCTGGTGAAATGGGACCGGCGCTATGTCTATGTCAGTTCGACCCATTCTTTGCTGCCACGCGGGCTGAACCAGGTTTACGACGAATGGGGCGGTGAAAAGACCAGCGGCGCTCTGCTACATGCCAAATTGATCAACACGCTAGGCGACAAAGCACGCGAAGAGCTGCAGCGCGGCCAGCATTATCGCGGGTCCGGCGAATACAAAGCCTATGCCCAACAATTGGATGAAAAGCCTGTATTCTGGTGCGATTTCTCTGAAACCTATATCAATTGGCGGCAGCTTGAAATTCTGGGCCTCATGTCAAAAGGAAACTGGGCATGAGCTCTTTGGGCGTTGTTATGCTGGTCCATACGGCCTTGGATCGCGCCGAACAGGTGGCACGGCATTGGACCGCAGCGGGCTGCCCGGTTGTGATCCATGTGGACCAGAAAGTCCCTGATCAGGTGTGTTCGGAATTCATCGCCTCTTGCGCCGACAACCCCCTGATCACGTTTTGCAATCGCCACAAATGCGACTGGGGTGGCTGGGGTATAGTTGCCGGAACACAGGCTGCATCCGAACAAATGCTAAAGAAATTTCCGGAAGTGCGGCATGTATTTCTGTCATCGGGGTCCTGCCTGCCCCTGCGCCCGGTGCAAGAGCTTGTAAGCTACCTGTCCGATCGCCCCCGTGTGGACTTTATCGAAAGTGCAACCACCGCTGATGTCAGCTGGACCATTGGTGGGCTGGATCATGAGCGTTTCACGCTGCGTTTTCCGTTTTCCTGGCGCAAGCACCGAAAGCTGTTCGACACCTATGTCAGGCTGCAGCGCGCCCTGGGTTTGCGCCGCCAAATCCCCGATGGCCTAATGCCCCATATGGGCAGCCAGTGGTGGTGCCTGACCCGCCAGACACTCTCTGCAATTCTGCAGGACCCTAAACGTAAAACCTATGATCGTTATTTCCGGCATGTCTGGATACCGGATGAAAGCTATTTTCAAACGTTGGCGCGGCTCTATTCGACCCATATCGAAAGTCGCTCGCTGACGTTGTCGAAATTCGACTATCAGGGGCGTCCACACATCTTCTACGACGACCACCTGCAATTGCTGCGCCGCTCAGACTGCTTTGTGGCGCGCAAGATCTGGTGGCGCGCAGATCGTCTGTATCAGACCTTTCTCACAGATCAGTCCGGCGCACTGCGACCGGCAGAGCCCAACCCCGGCAAGATCGACCGGGTCTTTGCCAAGGCGGTCGAACGTCGAACCCATGGTCGCGATGGGCTGTATATGCAAAGCCGCTTTCCCAAACATGGCAGCGAAAATGGCCTGACCTCATCGGCCTACTCGATGTTTCAGGGCTTTAGTGAGTTATTTGAGGGCTTTGAGGCCTGGCTGGAAACTACAACTGGCGCTCGGGTGCATGGTCATCTGTTTGGCCCTGATCGTGCTGAATTTTCCAAAGACCAGACCATCACGAATGGTGCGCTCAGCGATTGCGCGACATTGCGCGACTATAATCCCACGGCGTTTCTGTCGAACCTGGTCTGGAACACACGGGGTGAGCGTCAATGCTTTCAATTCGGACCTAACGACACCCAAGACATCAACTGGTTCATGGCGCGGGACCGAAATGCGCAAATCTCGGTCATTACTGGTGCCTGGGCGGTTCCGCTATTCCGGTCAAACCTAAACTTCGCCGATATCCGGTTTGAGGCTGCGCGCCTGCAACAGATTGAAACCAAACAGATCGAGGTTCTAACTTCGGTCTGGACCAAGGCTAATGTGCGCAGCTGGACCTTGTCGGACTTTGTCGAAGCGCCAATGGAGCCGCTGCAAACCATCATTGACGAGATCGGCACGCAAATGCCCAGCCATCTGACCGAAGCACCCACGATGGTTGATCTGTCCGGCTTTGGCCAGTTTCTGCAAAACCTGAAGAACCAAGGAATGCACCCGAAACTTATGGGTGATTTCCCCGCCGATGACGTGTTTGGAACCCAGACCAAACCGTTCCGAAAGCCCTATCTGGTTCAGTGATGGCCGATGACGCGACCGTTTGACTACTTCATTATACTGGCCGCCATGCGCACAGGCTCGAACCTGCTTGAGGCCAATCTGAACGCACTCGAGAGCATCACCTGTCATGGAGAAGCCTTCAACCCGCATTTCATCGGTCGCGTCAAAGCGCAGGATGTATTGGGCATAACCTTGGAACAAAGGGATAAGGATCCCGCACAGCTGATAGAGGCGATGCGCTCTGACGCAAATGCGTTGAACGGCTTTCGGTATTTTCAGGACCATGATTCCCGGGTGCTGGAATCGGCCCTGAAAGATCCACGTTGTGCCAAGATCATTCTGACCCGCAATCCGCTGGACAGCTATCTGTCGCTCAAGATTGTGCGCAAAACCAAGCAGTGGCAGCTAAAGAACATCAAACGACGGCTTGAGGCCCAAGTTGACTTCGACGGGCCCGAATTCTCTGACTATCTGGATGGGCACTATGGGTTTCAGTCCCGCCTGCGTGCCCATCTGCAACGCACTGGTCAGGCCGCGTTCTACATTGACTACAACGACCTGACCGATCTGAGCATTCTGAACGGCCTTGCCGCCTGGCTTGGGGTTTCGTCAAGGCTGGGCCAATTGGATGACCAGTTGAAACCGCAGAACCCGACACCGGCCCTGTCCAAAGTTACCAACCCGGATGAAATGCAAAAAACACTGTCCGGGCTGGACCTTCTGTCCATTTCGCGCAGCCCGAATTTTGAACCCAAACGTGACCCTGCGGTGGATGGATATATCATCGCGGCCGAAACACCGCTGATCTATATGCCCCTGCGTGGGGGTATCGAACCGATCGTGCGCCAATGGATGACCGCACTGGACGGTGGTGATGCCGGTGCATTGCGCACTGAACTGACGCCCGAAATGGTTCGCGATTGGATGCGATCTTCGCCCGGTCATCGCAAATTCACGGTGCTACGCCATCCCTTGGCGCGCGCGCATAGCGCGTTCTGCACCCATATCCTGAACAAAGGGCCGGAGTGTTATGAAGACCTCCGCACGCAATTACGCAATCGGTTCAAACTGCCGATCCCCGGTCAGGTGCGCGAAAAGAACTATTCCAAAGACCAGCATTATGAAGCATTTTCCGCCTTCCTGACCTTCCTGCGTCACAACCTTGCGGGCCAAACCCCAATTCGCGTGGATGCAAGCTGGTGCACCCAGGCACAAGCGCTGGAGGGGATATCAGCCTTCGCGATGCCAGACCTGATCCTGCGCGAGGATGAGTTGCCAACCACCCTGCCCGATCTGGCGCGGATCATGGGCCATGACAATCCGCCAGCGCCGGGTACCAGCGCAGCGGAAACTCCGTTTTCACTGAATCAGATCTGCGATGACGCGCTGCAGGCGCTGGCAGCTGAAACCTACCAGCGCGACTTTGATCAATTCGGGTTTGGCGAATGGCGCCCGGTCAGGCCCGCAGGGTGATCAACGTCCCCCGATTGACCATCGCGTAGATCTCTTCCATCTCGTCATTCTTGACCGCGATGCAGCCCGCCGTCCAATCCGGCGTCTTTTTCGCGCGCTTGAATTCTGACCGCAGGTTCGGCTGGCCGTGGATAAAGATATCCCCGCCCGGATCGACTCCGGCGGCTTTGGCCTTGGCGATATCAGCCGAGTTTGGATAGGAAATCCCCAGCGACAGATGATACCGGCTGCGCGGGTTACGGCGGTCGATCAGATATGTGCCCTCGGGCGTGCGCCCATCGCCACGCTTGGTTTTGGTACCTCTGGGCGCAAAGCCCAGATCGACATCATATTGTCGAAGTATCTGTTCGTTGTGCAGAAGATACAGCTTCCGCGCACCCTTGTTGACGACCAAAGAGGTCACCTCGGGCCCATTGTAAGATAGAATTCTAGGGCTGGCTGAGGCACAAGCCGAAAGGCTTAGCGTAGCCATCGCACCCAATCCAAATGCTCGACGATCCATGTTTCACTGCCTGCTACTCTGGTTTTTTTTGGCTATTATGCCAAAAAATCAAAAAACTGAAATCACTTTTTGATGTTCGATTGCTCAATTAAGCGGCGTTCGATGGCTTCCAGCCGCTCAAGTACCTCATCACGGTAGGCATCGGTTTTGACCTCATCCTCGGCATGATGCGCATCCTGCATCGAGTTTACGATCAGACCAACCAGCAGGTTCACCACCGCGAAGGTCGTCACCATGATGAACGGAACAAAGAAAAGCCATGCGTAGGGATACACTTCCATCACGGGGCGGACGATGCCCATGGACCAGCTTTCCAGCGTCATGATCTGGAACAATGTATAGGCTGACAGGCCCAGATCGCCGAACCAGTTTGGGAAGCTTTCCGAGAAGAGCTTGGTCGAGATCACCGAGCCGATATAGAACAGGATCGCCATCAGCAGGAACACACTGGCCATACCCGGTAAGGCCGAGATGAAGCCTTCGACCACCCGCCGCAGCCGTGGCGCAACTGAAATCACGCGCAACACCCGCAGGATCCGCAGCGCTCGCAGAACCGACAAGCTGCCGGCACTGGGCACCAAAGCGATCCCCACGATCACGAAGTCGAACAGATTCCAACCGCTTTTGAAGAAGTTCCGCCCTGTCGCCACCAGTTTCATCGCAATCTCAGCAACGAAAATGGCAAGGCAAAGCTTATCAAGCGTCACAATCAGCGGGCCTGCGATCTCCATCAAGGTCGGAGAGGTTTCCGTACCTAGCAGCACGGCGTTGAACATGATCACACCCGTGATGAAACGCCCAAACATGGGTGTTTCGATGATGTGCTGCAATCGCTGTCGAAAGCCCATGTTCGCTGTCTCCTCAGGATGCGGGGTTCAACACAAACCGCGCGGCCAGTTCCGTATGTGACGACCACCGAAATTGGTCAACAACCTGTACCCATTCAAGGGTGTAGCCTGCATTAACAAGCATTTTTGCATCGCGCGCGAAGGTCACCGGATTACAGGACACATAAGCGATGACCGGGCGCAGCGCCTGAGCCAGTTCAGCCACTTGCGCCTCGCCCCCGGCACGTGGTGGGTCCAGCACGACCGCATCAAAGGCCTTCAACTCATCGGGCATCAATGGGCGGCGAAACAGATCGCGCGTCTCGGTCGTGACGCGTCTCAATCCCGTCGCCCTGCGCCAGCCTTGATCCAGCGCTTGGGTCATCGCGGCTTCGCCCTCAACGGCATGAACCTCGGCCGCCTGAGCCAGTGGTAACGAAAACGTACCGCTACCCGCGAACAGATCTACAACGCGCTTGACACCTTGCGTTGCCTCCAGAACTGCCTGTGTTAGAGCCTGCTCACCATCCTTTGTGGCCTGCAGGAATGCGCCCGGAGGCGGTGTGACCGTCGCCTGCCCGAACCGTTGAATTGGGGGCTGGCGCATGGCGATGACCTCACCATCCCAGCTGAGCCGGGCAAGCCCGTGCTTTTCGGTCGCTTGCGCAAGGGCCAGCTCTAACTGCCCATCCAGCGGCTTGCCACCCGTAACCGCAACATCCAGCCCGCCGTCGGACAAGGTCAGTGTCACGGCCAGAACGCCCTTGCGGCTGCCGCCCAGCATCGCAAGCGCCTCGGCCACGGGAATACCGGCGATCAATGCGGGATCCAGCAGATGGCAATCCGGGATTTCTGTGATCACGTCAGATGAGCGCCCGTGAAACCCGGCGAGCGTACCTTTCTTTGTGCGCCTCACAGCGACCGTTGCACGACGGCGCGAGCGTTCGGGCGAGGTATGGATTGGACGCATAGGCGCCTCCAACCCCTGTGCGGACAACGCGTTTCGGACAACATCCACCTTCCAATCAGCAACAAAAGCGTCCGATGCATGCTGTAGCTGGCACCCGCCGCAGGCTTTGTAATGACGGCAAGGCGCTTTCACGCGTTGGTCCGATGGAATTTCCACGCGGATGTCCGATAGAAACTGACCCAACAACGTACCCGAAACCACCTCACCCGGAAGGGTGCGGGGCGCATAGACCGGGCCGTCGGCGATGCCGTCACCCTGATGGCCAAGCCGGTTTATGGTGTAGGTTTCGGTCATACTGGGCCTGATAACGGGGGTTTGGCCGCAACAAAACCCTTATTCGGCGGCTTCTGCCTGAATGAAACCACCAGACTGGCGATGCCAGAACCGCGCATACAGACCGCCCTGGTCCAACAGCGCATCATGCGTACCGGTTTCGACGATGCGTCCCTCATCCAGAACGACGATCCGATCCATTTCGCTGAGTGTGGACAGGCGGTGCGCAATGGCCAGAACGGTTTTGCCCTGCATGACCCGATGCAGCGCAGTCTGGATCGAGGCTTCGACCTCAGAATCCAACGCCGATGTGGCCTCATCCAGCACCAGGATCGGGGCATCTTTCAAAATGGCACGGGCCAAAGCGATCCGCTGCCGCTGACCCCCGCTGAGCTTCACGCCGCGCTCACCCAGATGCGCGTCATAGCCTTTGCGGCCCTGCGCATCCTCCAGACTCAGGATGAACTCATGCGCCTCGGCCTTTTCGGCGGCCTCGATCATCTCATCCTCGGATGCATCTGGGCGTCCATACAGGATATTTTCACGTGCGGACCGATTGAACATGGCCGTTTCCTGCGTGACCATGCCAATCTGGCGGCGCAAACTGTCCTGCGTCACCTGCGAGATGTCCTGCCCATCAATGCGAATGGCGCCATTTTCCCCATCGTAGAGCCTAAGAAGCAGCGAAACGAGGGTAGATTTGCCTGCCCCGGATGCCCCGACAATCCCAAGCTTTTCGCCCGGTTTAATGGTCAATTCCAGTTCTGAAACGCCCCCGATTTCCCGGCCGTAGGCAAAGCTGACGTCGTCAAATGTAATCGCACCATGAGTCACTACCAGATCTTTGGCGTGCGATGCGTCCTCGACCCGGTCGCGCTTGGCCAAGGTTTTCATCCCGTTCTCAATCTCACCAACATTGGCATACAGCCCCATCAGCGTGAAGCTGACCCAACCGGTCATCTGCGAAATACGGACCGAAACAGCCCCTGCCGCCACGATGTCGCCTGTAGTTGCAGCGCCGCTTTGCCAAAGCCACAGCGTCGCCCCGATCAGCATCACGGGCAACACGCCCGCCAAAGTCATCAGGATGACCCGAAAGCTGGCCGAAAGCAGCCCGAACTCTAACGAACGTTCGCGCAGGTCAACCATCGAATTGCGCGCTGCCTGATCCTCGTGTTGGGCATGTGCAAACAGCTTGACCGTTTTGATATTGGTGATCGTATCGACGATTTGCCCCGACACCATCGCACGCGCACCTGCCCGTGCACCTGATCGTTTGCGGATACGCGGCAAATACCAACGCACCAACATGAAATAGACCACCAACCAGGCAATAAAGGGCAGCATCACCAGCGGATGAATAGACCCTAACAAAAGCAAAGAGCCCACGAGAGAAGCCAAAGCAAACACAATCGCGCTGATCGTTTCCGAGACGACCGAAGCCAGAGCTGTCGCGGTCTGAACCTGTTTCTGTGCAATCCGTCCCGCGAAATCATCGTCGAAGTACGTGACAGACTGGCCCAGCGTCCATCGGTTCAGCTTGGCCAGAACAAGTGGCGGGATATTCGGCATGACGACATAGTTGTTCGAGAAAGCCGAGAACCCAAAAAACACAGGCCGCAACAGCATAAAGAACGCAACGCCGCCCAAAATCATCCAAAGATTGCCACCGGTCAGAAACCCGTCTGGCCCGCTGGTCGTGGCCACATCGATGACACGACCCAGGATCCAGGCTGTTCCCGCCTCCATCGTACCGGCTGCTGCCGAGAAGAAGGCCGCGACAAAAAGCATGGGCCAAGCTCCGGATAGCGCCCAGCGAATGAACGCCCCCAACGTTTGTGGTGGGGGCGTTTCGATGTTTTTGAACGGGTTGATGAGGTCAGCGACCCTCATTCAGCGGCCTCCGGGTTCATGAAGCCACCAGATTGCCGCGCCCAGAACTGCGCGTAAAGGCCGCCCTGCGCCAAAAGATCGGCATGCGCGCCCTCTTCCACGATCCGGCCCGCATCCATCACCAGAATACGGTCCATCTGAGCGATGGTGCTGAGCCTGTGGGCAATGGCGATCACAGTTTTACCTTGCATCATACCGTAGAGGGTTTCCTGAATAGACGCTTCAACCTCGGAATCTAGGGCAGATGTCGCCTCATCCAACAACAAGATCGGCGCGTCCTTCAAAATCACCCTGGCAAGTGTCACCCGCTGCCGCTGACCGCCGGACAGTTTCACGCCCCGCTCGCCCACATGGGCGTCATAACCGGTGCGCCCCTGCGGGTCTTGCAGGTCAAGAATGAACTCATGCGCCTCGGCCTGCTTCGCGGCGGAAATCATCTGTTCTTCAGTCGCATCCGGACGACCATAGAGGATGTTGTCGCGCACCGACCGGTGCAACAACGCGCTGTCCTGCTGAACCATTCCGATATGCCCGCGCAAACTGTCTTGTGCGACCTGGGCAATGTTCTGTTCATCGATCAGGATCGCGCCCCGTTCGACGTCATAAAACCGCAAAAGCAGCTTAACTAGAGTCGATTTCCCTGCACCAGATCGGCCAATCAGACCGATCTTTTCACCCGGCTGAATGGTCAGGTTAATATGATCCAGACCACCCGTCTCACGACCGTAGTGATGCGACAGATCGCGGATTTCGATCTGGCCTTTGCTCAATTGCAATGGCTTTGAGCCGGGCGCATCCAGCAGATCGATTGGCTGAGCAATCGTCTCCATCCCTTCGGCCACGATGCCAAGCTGACGAAAGAAGCTGGTCAGCGCCCACATGATCCACCCGGTCATTGCATTTAAACGCAGGGTCAGCGCCGTTGCAGCCGCAACAACGCCGACCGAAGCAGTACCCTGCATCCAAAGAGCAATTGCCCAGCCAACAACCCCAACGATCAGAAAACCGTTCAAAGTGACCAGAACCGCATCCATGATCGTGAATATCCGCATCTCGACCTGAAAGGTCCGACGCGTTTCCTCGATCGCTTCACGCGCATAATCCAGCTCCTGTCGGCCATGAGCGAACATCTTGACCGAGTGGATGTTGGTGTAGCTGTCGACAACCCGGCCCGTGACAGTCGAACGCGCATCAGACGCAGCCTGAGACGCGGGGCCGACTCGTTTAACCGTCCAGTGCACCAGCAGCCCATAGAACGCAAACCAGATGAGCAACGGGATCAGCAGGCGTGCATCAGCCGCATAAAGCAAGATCGCAGCACCAATCAAATAGGCCAACGAGAATGAGATGGCGTCAAAGACCTGAAACACCACCTCGCCCGCCGCAGGCGGGGTTTGCATGATGCGGTTGGCGATCCGGCCTGCAAAGTCATTCTCGAACCAGCCAACGGACTGACGCAGAACGTGTTTATGTGCCCGCCAGCGGATCAGCGTACCAAAGTTCGGCAGGATCGTGTTGTTCAGCAGCAGCACATCGACCAGATGCAGCAGCGGACGCAACAGCAGGATAAAGCCTGCCATCAACAACAGCTCGGTCCCGTGGTTTTGCCAGACCTCTGCGGGGGTGCCCCCCAACAGGTCCACGACACGGCCCATATAGTAGATCAACCCGATCTCAACAGCAGCCACGATGATGGAAATCAGCGCAGCCCAAAAGAAAACCCGGAAAAATGGGCGCGAGTAATCCAGCATGAACGGCCACAGCCGTGTGGGTGGCTTATCGGTCTCACGATAGGCGACAAAAGGGTCAACAAGGTTTTCGAAATAGCGAAACATGGAGAGTGCTCCGATTGAGCAGAAATACAGACATGCGAAGAAGAATGGCGCCTGAACACCACCCTTTACGGGGAAAGTGCCCTGGCTTTAGCCGAACCAGATCCCGTAATACATTCGCATTCCTCCATCCATGAGTCTGCCGCACGTAACCACAAACAAAATCGTTTGTCATCCCTTTTTGAGACTTCACTTCAACTGGCCAGCAATTCCTCGCGGGTCAGAGTGAAGTCAGACGCGATCCAACGCGCCTCAAGCTCGGTCAGCTTCTTGCCCAGCGCGGGGCCGGTAAAGTCAGGGATCAGGTCGGCGGCACTGATCGGAAAACGCGCTGCTGCACCGTGATGGAGAGCTTGGCGTAAGTCCTCGGACCAGGGGTGTTCGAAGAAGGCACAGCGCAGCAAGGTTTCGTGCAGGCCTCCGTCGTCGCCGTAGCGATAGCCCAACTCTTCGATGCTGGTTGAGGCCTGCGCCTCCTCGCGCATTCGGGTCATGCGTTGCAGTTGCGCCCGGCTCAAGCGCAGTGTCGCGGCATCCTCGGGTGTGGCGATCGCGGCCAGCCTGCGCACCGGATCAGGTTCTGCGCCGGCTGCCTGTTCTATGGCTATCAGCGGGGCCAAGGCACGGTCATCTGCGCCGGGCAACAGATGAGCCAAGACACCTGCACTACGCATCGCAGCCACCGAGGGCGCAGGGTCTGGCGCGCCCAACAGCTTGATCAGCTCGGCCCCGACCCGTTCACGGGATAGCGTTGTCAGCCCATCCAGATTGGACGCAATCGCAGCGAGCGCATCGGCGTCAAATCCGGCATCGGCGTCGCCATACCAGGCGTGAAACCGGAAATAGCGCAGCGAGCGCAGATAGTCCTCGCGGATGCGGTTTTCGGCCGTTCCAATAAACCGCACGCGCCGCGCCTGAAGGTCAGGCAAGCCTGACAGCGGGTCCAGCACCGTGCCGTCGGGCTGCGCGTAGATCGCGTTCATTGTGAAATCGCGGCGCGCGGCGTCTTCTTCAACGGTGTCGGCAAAGGCAACAACCGCACGGCGGCCATCGGTTTCCACATCGCGTCGAAAGGTCGTGACTTCATGTGGGGTATGATCGCAAACGATGGTAATCGTGCCGTGTTCCAACCCCGTCGGAATCGCCTTAAGGCCAGCCTTTTGAGCCAGTTCCATCACCCGTTCGGGATGCGCATCCGTGGCAATATCAATATCCGAAACGGGCGCGCCCAGCAGGGCGTTGCGCACGCATCCGCCCACGAACAGAGCCTGCGCCCCGCCTGTGGTGAGGGCTTCACAAACCGCCTGAGTCGCCGGGTCCGAAACCCAAGGCGCGCTGATCTGCTTCATTCACTTACCCGTGCTGCAAGCCCGCGCAATATACGAGCCGTCGCGCCCCAGATATAATAAGGACCATAGGGAACGGCGAAATATTTCCGCCGCTGGCCACGCCACCGGCGCGACTCGATCACATAATTCTCGGGCTTTAGCAGATGTGCAAGTGGAACCGAGAAAACCTCATCCACTTCGCCCGGCTCGGGCACTGGATCAAAACTCTGGCGGATGATGGCCACAACCGGGGTAACAGCGAACGAGGTCACGGTTTCATGGCTGGGTAGAAAGCCGATCACTTCGGGCAACTCTGGATGCAGGCCAATTTCCTCATGCGCTTCGCGCAGGGCGGCGGCGGTGATATCCGCATCACCTTCATCCTGTTTGCCCCCGGGAAAGGCGATCTGGCCGGGATGGTGTTTCAAAGCCGATGACCGTTTAGTCAGGATCAAACGCGGCACATCCCCGGAAACTGAGATCGACACTAGAACCCCGGCCGGACGCAATTTGCGCCCGGGGGGAAGTACAGTTTCAGGGTTCAGATCAAAATCACTGGACCCATGGCCCGGACGATGCAACGCCGCGGCGATCTGATCCGTCGGATCATGCACCGCTGGCGTCTTCCGCATCAAAACCAACCGTCGCGGGATCCAGCACATAATGCGCCCCGCAAAACTGACAATCGGCAGTAACCTTGCCTTCGGGCGTCGTCATCTTTTCAATGTCCCTAGCCGAATAGATCGATAAGCTTTGACGTACGCGTTCTTCCGAACAGGTGCAGCCAAACTGTACCATCTGCGCGTCATAGACGCGTGGGCTTTCCTCGTGAAACAGGCGGATCAACAGATCAGTCGGCGCGATAGATGGGCCGATCAGTTCCAGATCATCAACGGTATCCAGAAGGATGTTGACCCGGCCCCAGTTTTCACCTTCTTCGCCGTCGACCAGATCGTTGGCGGTGAGGATTTCACCCGTCCCCTCACCCGAGGCCGCAAAAGGCGAAGCTTTGGGCATGTGCTGCAACATGATCCCACCGGCGCGCCAATGCTCACCCACTTCAGGTTCGGTCGATTTGCCGAAGCTCAGCGAGAAGCGGGTCGGCAGCTGTTCGGACTGGGCGAAGTATGCCTCGGCCGAGGCGCTGATCGACGCTCCGTCCAACGGAGTAATGCCCTGATAAGGCTGCGTGCCTTCGCCCTGATCGATCATGATCGCGAAATACCCTTCGCCCACCTGATCAAATGGGGCGCTGTTAGTCAGTCGATCCCGGTCAAAGCTGGCATAGGCGCGGATACGCGCCGGTTCACCTTCGACAGTGGGCGCATAATAATCGGTTGCTATCATGCGCACCGCGCCCTTGGATTGAACCTGTAACGACAGCTTCCAACGCAACGAAACGGTCTGGCCAATCAATGCTGTCAGCAAAGCCATCTCGGCCACCAGCGCCTCGACCTGTTCGGGATAGTCATGCTGCTTCAGGATGCCATCCAGCACCCCGTCCAGGCGGGCGACGCGGCCACGCATGTCCGACACATCAAGTTGAAAGGGCAGGACGGTATCGTCCCACGCGATTTTTGTTCCAAGAGACATGGGGTTTCCTTACACGCCACAGGTTGGCATACCGGCACCATATAGGTCACAGAGTTTGGGTTGTAAGGGGCCATACATGATCAGACGGTTTGGTGAAAGCCCTGAACCCGGGCGATCCTATACGCGCAGGGTAGGCGCTTATGCGTTGCTTCCACGCGAAAAGCACCTGCTTTTGACCTGTCAGACCGAACCGGGCCCCGATCTGCAACTGCCGGGCGGTGGTATTGATCCCGGCGAATCGCCCATTACCGCGCTGCATCGTGAGGTTTATGAGGAAACCGGATGGCGCATCGCCACGCCGGAACGCGTCGGCGCGTTTCGCCGCTTCACCTATATGCCCGAATACGATTTATGGGCCGAGAAGGTCTGCCTGATTTACCGCGCCCGCCCTGTCCTGCAATTGGGCCCGCCGACCGAAGCCTTTCACGAGGCGCTTTGGATGCACAGCGCGGATGCGGTTGAACTGTTGGGAAATGACGGCGACCGCCACTTTGCAGCCCTGCACCTGAACGGTCTTTAGTGCCCGTTATATTCAAAAAATACCGCCGAAACGTCGTCTCCCATGCCTTCGTTGGGCGGCATGCGCTGGGTCAGCCGCCAGAACATATCATCCAGAAATTCTGATCCACCCTGGCCAGACGCACAGTCCAACGCCATTTCACGCAGCCCCTCCTCCTCCAGCAGCCCGCCTTCTGCCAGGTGACATTCCGTGAAACCATCAGAGTGCAGCAAAAGCCGGTCACCTGGATTCAGCGTTGTTTCAACCTGCTGAAAACTCGCGTCTGGGATCAATCCTATAGGAAGGCCGCCATCACCAAGATATTCGGTGCTGCCATCCTGCCGCAGCAGCAACGGGTGCGGATGTCCGGCCTGCACCATTTTCATATGCCCGCTGCGCAGATCGACAATGGCGTAGACCATGGTGAAGTATTCCTCGATCCCGGTGTCCACCATCAAACGTGAATTGAGCGTTTCGGCCACTTGCTGCGGTGGCAACAGCGCATAGAACTTGTTCATCCGCTTTTCCAGCGCCACATTCTGATCGAAATGCTGGCTGGACAGATAGCCACCTAGTCGCGCGGTCATCATCGCTGACGTGATCCCATGGCCCGAGACATCGATACTGTAGAATCCCAATCGGTTCGGACCGGGCGAGAACATGCCCACCAGATCGCCGCCAATGTGACCGCAGGGCTTCAACAACAGACTGACCCGGGAAACACCGAACTCTCGCGTCAATTCCGGGACCAGTGATTCCTGTATCTTGCGGGCCTGTTTCAGGTCTTTGTCGATCGCATCATGGGCTAGCTTCAGTTCGTCGAGTGCAGATTCGATCAGTCGGTTCTTATCCGAAAGCTCTCTCTGCATATCCAATATGCGTGCGCCAGCAGAAATACGGGCCCGCAATTCATCTGCCTCTAGCGGCTTGATTAGAAAATCATCCGCCCCGGCATCCAGCCCACGCGCGACTTCCTGCTTTTCGCTTTTCGATGTCAGAAGGATGAAATAGCTGTAGTGTTCAGAATCGAGCGCGCGAAAATCACGGCAGAACTCCAGTCCGCTCATGCCTGGCATCACCCAATCGCTGAGCACGAGATCAGGTGCAAATTCAGCGCAAAGCTCCAGGGCCTTTTCACCGTTGTCTGCCTCAAGCACCTCAAATCCCCATTTCTTGAGCGAGGCCACCAGAATGCGCCTTTGCAGGCGGCTGTCATCCACGACCAGCACCTTTCGGATCGCACCGAAATCCAGTTCAGAACCGGTTTGTTCAAGACTTAGTGCTGACACCCTTTAACCCCAGGCTTCCTTCTTCAGGGACGCGGCAAACCTATCGCGCTGGGGTTTAACATCCCGTGAAGGCGCTATGGTCTTTGGCCTTAACCGCACATTTACCGGACATGCGTTAGCAAAGATCACCCTTATTCCGATTCAGGAGGATGACGATGATCCACTGGCCGCGAGTCAGACAATTGCGGGACGAGGTCGGCGCAGATGAAATTGATGAGGTCATCGAAATCTTTCTGGACGAGGTGCAGGAAGTGATCGCGCGCCTGCATGCCGATACCGAACGACTTGAGTTGGAACAGAACCTGCATTTCCTCAAAGGCAGCGCCATGAGCTTGGGCTTCAATCAGTTCTCGAAACTCTGTCAGGATGGCGAACGCCGGGCTGCCGCCGGGCAAGCGGCGGAGGTTGATTTAGCCGAAATCCTGGCCGCTTATGACGCATCCAAATCTGTGTTTCAGGCCGAATTACCTAGCAATCTGACCTAAATCACGAACTGTGCCAGCGTCTCATCTTCGGTGATGTCGGTATAGGTAAACCCGGCCTCATCCAGATGCGCAAACAGGCGCGCAAAATTCTCGGGCTTGCGGGTTTCGATCCCGATCAGGACTGACCCGAAGTTGCGCGCGGATTTCTTCATGTATTCAAACCGGGCAATGTCATCCTCGGGGCCTAGGATGTTCAGGAACTCTTTCAACGCGCCAGGGCGCTGCGGCAGGCGCAAAATGAAGTATTTCTTGACCCCGGAATAGCGCTGCGCGCGCTCCTTGACCTCGGGCAGGCGTTCGAAATCGAAATTGCCGCCCGATGTCACGCAAACAACAGTTTTGCCGCGAATAAAGCTTTGCACATCTGCAATCGCTTCGATTGCCAAGGCGCCAGCGGGTTCCAGCACGATGCCCTCGACATTCAGCATCTCGATCATGGTAGTACAAATGCGGTCTTCGGATAGAACCAGCACATCTGACAAATGCCGCGATTTCAAGAGTTCGAATGGCTTGGCCCCAATCTTTCCAACCGCTGCGCCATCGACGAAGTTGTCCACGTGATCCAACGCCGTCGGATGCCCCGCCGCCATCGCCTCATGCAGACAGGCGCCGCCCTTGGGTTCAACAAACAGGCAATGGGTGCGACCCCCGAACCAGGTCGCCACACCAGCGGACATACCGCCGCCACCCACAGGCAGCAGCACATGGTCAGGCACCTGACCCAACTGTTCTTCGATCTCGACCGCCAAGGAGGCCTGACCTTCGATCACGTCCTCATCGTCGAAGGGCGACAGAAAATGCCCGCCCTGCGCCGCGCACCACGCCTGCGCCGCGGCCAGAGTGTCGTCGAAATAGTCCCCGGTCAGGTGAACCTCGATATTGTCACCACCAAAGATGCGGGTTTTTTGGATTTTTTGCTGCGGGGTCGTCACCGGCATGAAGATCACGCCCTTCACGCCCAGATGCTTGCACATATAGGCCACGCCCTGCGCGTGGTTGCCCGCGCTGGCGCAAACGAACAGGTCCTGCCCCTGCTGTTTGCGCATCGCATTAAACGCGCCACGAATCTTGTAGGACCGCACCGGGCTGAGGTCTTCGCGCTTCAGCCAAATATCCGCACCATAACGGTCGGACAAATGCGCGTTTCGCTGCAACGGCGTTGCAGGGAACACGGTACGCATCGCCTGTTCGGCGGTTCGGGCGCGGGTCATGAAGTCAGTCATGACCGTTTCAGTGGCCTATCCCGACTAAAAGGGCAAGGAATACATATGTGTACGAGGGGTCAGGTGAGCTCGCGCTTTTCCACAACGTAGCCATAAACCGTCGTTAGGATACTAATGTTCAGAATCGCCAAGAAGACTTGAAAGGCAAGTGACAGAATACCGTGAATGGGCGGAATGAACTGAAGCAAGTTGATTGCAAAGCTCACAATCAGTTGAAACATCACGTAGAAGAAAATCAGCCCCAAAGCGGTCCTCCCCGGGTTGTGGATTCGGCTCCAAGCGTTCCAACCCTCTGACAGGCCCATCGCTTTATCGACAGCAAATGAGGGCAAAACAAGCGACCATCTCAGGAAAGCGACGCCAACCAAAACCAACACAAAAACCAAGCCCGCCAACGCAACGGGCCAAATGACTTGGGCGACGTTCATAAGCACGAAACCAGTCGGAATAGCAATTGCCAAGAAAATGATTCCCAACAGAAACAGTCTCAGGACGTAACCAACTGCTAGCTTGATATCAAACCGGGGAATGAAGCCCGAGGTAAACTCTTCCAGCAAGATATATCGGTGCCAGGTGGTAACACCCCAAGCGCTTATGATGGCTGTCAGAATCCAGATCAAAAAGAACCATACAAAAAAGAAAGAAGGAATGTTTTCTTTTGGAATAGTTACGGTCTTGCCCCAAACTAGGTAGTCGCTCATACCGGACAAATAGAGAAACGATCCTATCACCGCGATGCTAAGCGCGGCAGGTGCCCAAAATATCCGAATGACCGCTGTCACGTTTCCGAGAACCATTACAACTGCGTGCGCAAAAATCTTCCAACTCAAATCCAAAACTCTGCCCTCTCAACCAATCCTTGTTCTCTATCCGCCCGTTTCACCCCAATTCCCATGCATGGTCAACGCACACAACTTGCCCCCGCGTTCAAAACCCGCTAGGGGCCAGTCGTTCTTCGCACAAAGGGAAATCAGATGTCCGCGCCCAAGAAAGTTGTTTTGGCCTATTCCGGTGGCCTTGATACCTCGATCATTCTGAAATGGCTGCAGACCGAGTATGGTTGTGAGGTCGTGACCTTCACCGCCGATCTGGGTCAGGGCGAGGAGCTGGAACCCGCTCGTCAGAAGGCCGAGCTGCTGGGGATCAAGCCCGAAAACATCTATATCGAAGACATCCGCGAAGAATTCGTCCGCGACTTTGTCTTCCCGATGTTCCGCGCCAATGCTCAATACGAAGGCCTGTATCTGCTGGGCACCTCGATCGCGCGGCCTCTGATCTCGAAACGTCTGGTTGAGATTGCTGAGGCGACCGGTGCTGATGCCGTTGCCCACGGCGCAACCGGCAAGGGCAACGATCAGGTGCGGTTCGAACTGGCGGCTTACGCGCTCAACCCCGACATCAAGGTTATTGCGCCTTGGCGTGAATGGGACCTGTCCAGCCGCACCAAGCTGCTGGAATTTGCCGAACAGAACCAGATCCCGATTGCCAAGGACAAACGGGGCGAGGCGCCCTTCTCGGTCGATGCCAACCTGCTGCACACCTCGTCCGAGGGCAAGGTACTGGAAGACCCCGCCGATATGGCGCCCGATTATGTCTATCAGCGCACCGTCCACCCCGAGGACGCGCCGAATGAGCCCGAGTTCATCGAGATCGGTTTCGAAAAAGGTGACGCCGTCAGCATCAATGGCGAGGCGATGAGCCCGGCCACCATCCTGACCAAGCTGAACGAATATGGCGGCAAGCACGGCATCGGTCGTCTGGACCTGGTCGAAGGCCGGTTCGTTGGCATGAAGTCGCGCGGTATTTATGAAACGCCCGGCGGCACCATCCTGCTGGAAGCACATCGTGGTATCGAATCCATCACCATGGACCGCGGCGCAATGCATCTGAAAGACCAGCTGATGCCGCAATATGCGGAACTGATCTATAACGGCTTCTGGTACTCACCCGAGCGCGAAATGCTGCAGGCCGCCATCGACAAATCGCAAGAACATGTCACCGGAACCGTACGGGTGAAACTGTACAAAGGTCTGGCCTCGACCGTGGGCCGCTGGTCGGATCATTCGCTCTATTCCGAGGCGCATGTGACCTTTGAGGAAGACGCTGGTGCCTACGATCAAAAAGATGCGGCAGGCTTTATCCAGCTAAACGCGCTGCGCCTGAAACTGCTAGCAGCGCGCGACAAGCGGCTTAGCAAGTAAGCCGTCCCAGAACAATTTGGAAACCCGGCAATCCTTTGGATGCCGGGTTTTTTATATGCTGCTTCCCGTAGGGTCAGGCTTGCCTGTTGGGTCTGGATATCTTTACGCCTGCGTCAACCAAGAAGGGACGCTCAATGCTGCAAGATATCGCCGACGGAATTCAAAAAGGGCTGAACGGCAAAAGCTTTGATGGCTCGCTCAAGTTCGATTGCGGCGAGGCGGGTGTCATCGTGCTGGCCGACAATCAGGCCAGTACGCTGGATCGGGAAACCGACTGCACGATCCGGATTTCACAGGACAACCTGACCAAATTGCTGACTGGTAAGCTGAATCCGATGACCGGCGTGGCCATGGGCAAGCTCAAGATTTCGGGCAATATGGGCGTTGCGATGAAGCTGGGGCAGCTGCTGGGATAGACGATAAAATCGTCTCACCAGCGCGTGACAATCGATGTCAGCGCATTGCAAGGCGAGGCATCTACGGGCAGCTTGGTCTCGGAAGGAGACCTGCCATGACCCGGACTGCTTATCTCGATTGTATAAAACCCTCCTTACTTTTTGTGCTAATCTTGCTGGCGGCACTACTGCGCGCCCTGCCGGGTTCTGCCGCAGAAACCGAAACGCTAACGGTCGCCGGCGGATGTTTCTGGTGTGTCGAATCCGATTTTGAAACGGTACCCGGCGTAATTGGTGCGGTGTCCGGTTATACCGGTGGCACCACCGCCAACCCCAGCTACAAGGACGTGACCAAGGGCGAAACCGGCCATTATGAGGCGGTTCAGATCACCTTTGATCCCAGCAAAGTCTCTCGGGATACCTTGCTGGACATGTTCTTCCGTTCTGTTGATCCCACCGATGCAGGCGGACAGTTCTGCGACCGGGGTGACAGCTATCGCACAGCTATTTTCGTCTCTAACACAGGCGAAAAAGCCTTAGCCGAGCAAGCAAAGGCTGAGGCCCAATCCGCGCTCGGCCAAACCGTTGTGACGCCCATTCTACAGGAAACCACCTTTTATCCGGCCGAAGCCTATCATCAGGATTACTATAAGGGCGAAAAGGTTGTGTTCACCCGCTTTGGGCCAAAGCGCCAAAAGAACGCCTATAAGGCTTATCGCAAAGCCTGCGGTCGGGACGCGCGGGTCAAACAGCTTTGGGGTACAGATGCACCGTTTGCCGGGTCCTAATCGAACTGCGCGTCGCGCACCTCCCGCAGGTCCGGAATAACATCCGCCGTGCCGTGCCGTGTCACCATCAAGGCAGCGGCGCGGTTGGCTTGCAGAATTGCCTGTTCCATCGGCATACCCCGATCCATTCCCGCCAGCACGTAGCCGGTGAAAGTATCGCCTGCCCCGGTTGTATCCACGGCCTGCACCTTATGCGCAGCAAAATCGACCGGATCGCAGCCTTGCTGTAGATACCGCGCGCCCTTGGACCCAAGCGTCACGATCACATGTCGTACAGGCAGTTCGGCCGCACTTAGACCTGTTTCCTGTTTCAACTGTTCAGCTTCAACCTCATTCAGGATCAGGAAATCCAGATAGGGCAGCACGGCCTGAACCGCCTCGGCCTCGAACGGGGCAGCTGCATAGCAAACGGTCAGACCAAGCTCGCGCGCCATGCGGGCGGCCTCGACCTGTGCGTTGGTTTCATTCTGAAAAACAAGCAGATCGCCGGTGTTGGCAGACGCAAGCGCCTGCCCGATCTGTCCATCTTCAAGCGCGTGATTGGCGCCCGGATACAGAATGATCAGGTTCTCACCCTGCGCATCGACCGCAATGATAGCATGGCCCGTGGGGCTGCTGACCTCAGCTATGAACCGCGTGTCGACGCCATATTCCGTCAACCGCTCTTGTGCCCAGCGCCCATCGGCGCCAACCGCTCCGATATGGCTGACGTGTGATCCCGCCCGCGCGGCAGCCACCGACATATTGGCACCCTTGCCACCCAGAAACTTCTCGAGCCCGCTTGCCGCCAGAGTTTCCCCCGGCGCAGGCAGATGCGGCAAGGCATAGACCATATCCGCGTTGATCGAGCCGAGGTTCCAGATTGTCATCGCTTACCCTATCTCACACGAGGCCAGAATGGCCATGTTCAGGATATCGTTGGCCGTTGAAACCGTCGAACAAATCTGAATTTGCTTACCTATGCCGGACAAGATCGGGCCAATCACGGTGGCCCCGCCCATTTCCTGCATCAACTTGGTTGAAATGCTGGCCGAATGGCGCGCGGGCACGATCAGAATGTTGGCCGGGCCGGTGAGGCGCTGAAACGGATACGCCTCCTGCTGGTCCACATTCAGCGCGACATCGACGGTCATTTCACCTTCGTATTCGAAATCCACGCCGCGTTGATCAAGCACTGCGGGGGCCACGTGCATTTTCTCAGCCCGTTCCGAGACCGGGTAGCCAAAGGTTGAGAAACTGACAAAAGCCACCCGAGGCTCTATCCCCATGTGGCGGGCCACGGCTGCGGCGCGCTCGGCGATATTGGCCAGATCGTTTTCGTCCGGCCATTCATGGACCAGTGTGTCGCCGATCAGCACAATCCGCCCCTTGTGCAACAGCGCGGTTACACCCGCAGCGCCGTGTTGGGCGTCAGCATCAAACACGTGGTTTATGCGATCCAGCACATGTGCCGATTTTCGGGTCGCGCCAGTGACCAGACCGTCACCATGTCCATGGGCCAGCATAAGCGATGAAAACACGTGCCGGTCCCGCGCCGCCAGACGATGAATATCCTTGTGATCAAAGCCTTTACGTTGAAGACGTTGATAGAGGAAGTCTTTGTAGCTGTCCAAATGCGTCGTGTTGGCCGCGTTCACGACCTCAAGCTCGCGCACCGCATCGCCCAGTCCAGCTGCTTCCAGCTTTTGCTTCACATCGTCTTGGCGACCAACCACCATCGCCTTGCCGAAGCCAGAACGCTGATACATCACGGCTGCGCGCAGCACGCGTGGATCGTCGCCTTCGGCAAAGATCATCCGGCTTTGTGCCTGGCGGGCACGGGCGTTCAGGCCGCGCAGGATGCTGGCGGTCGGGTCCATGCGGGACTTGAGGCTCAGCTCATAAGCGTCCATGTCGATGATCGGACGGCGGGCCGCGCCTGTGTCCATACCAGCCTTCGCCACGGCGGGTGGGATACGGTGGATCAGGCGCGGGTCAAACGGCGTCGGGATGATGTAATCGCGGCCAAAGGTCAGCGACTTGCCATAGGCCATGGCAACCTCGTCCGGTACATCCTCGCGCGCCAGACGGGCCAGCGCATGGGCGCAGGCGATCTTCATCTCGTCATTGATGGCACGCGCGTGGATATCCAGCGCACCGCGGAACAGGTAGGGGAAGCCCAGAACGTTATTGACCTGATTGGGATAATCGCTGCGCCCGGTCGCGACGATCGCGTCAACGCGGACCTCATGCGCCTCTTCCGGTGTGATCTCAGGGTCGGGGTTCGCCATCGCGAAAATCACCGGGTTATCAGCCATGCTGGCAACCATATCCTGCGTCACGGCGCCCTTGACCGAAACGCCCAGGAACACATCCGCACCCTTCATAGCGTCTTCCAGCGACCGCAGATCAGTCGAGATCGCATGGGCCGATTTCCACTGGTTCATCCCCTCGGTCCGGCCCTGATAGATCACGCCCTTTGTGTCACAGACGATGCAGTTCTCATGCCGCGCGCCCATCGACTTGAGCAGTTCGATACAGGCAATCCCCGCCGCGCCCGCACCGTTCAGAACAATCTTAACGTCTTCGATCTTCTTGCCCGAAATATGCAGCGCGTTGATCAGACCCGCTGCGCAGATCACCGCCGTACCATGCTGGTCGTCATGGAAGACCGGGATGTCCATCTCTTCCTTCAGGCGCTGTTCGATGATGAAACACTCGGGCGCCTTGATATCTTCCAGATTGATGCCGCCAAAGGTCGGCCCCATCAACCGCACCGCGCGGCAGAACTCATCCGGATCTTCGGTGTCCAACTCGATATCGATCGAGTTCACATCAGCAAAGCGTTTGAAGAGAACCGATTTCCCTTCCATCACCGGCTTCGAGCCCAGTGCACCAAGGTTACCCAGGCCCAGCACAGCTGTTCCGTTTGAGATCACAGCAACCAGGTTGCCCTTATTGGTATAGTCATACGCGGTCTCAGGTGCCTCGGCGATGGCTTCACATGGAACAGCGACGCCGGGGCTATAGGCCAGCGATAGATCGCGCTGCGTAGTCATGGGGACGGTGGCCTGCACCTCCCACTTGCCGGGGGTTGGGTCCAGGTGAAAGGCCAGCGCCTCTTCTTTGGTGATCTTCGCTTTGGGCATTTTGAACGTCGTTTCCATGACTTCGGGGCTCATGCCTCATAGCGCAGGCAGGCGCGCGCCTCAACGGGAATGAGTTTTCGGCTTTTACAGAAGATGCGGGGTTTGTAAGGTCGCGTCCGGAACACGCCAGAAGGGGACCACTTTTGTCCACAGTCACGCCAATGATGGCGCAGTATCTTCAGATCAAAGAGGCCCATTCCGATGCGTTGTTGTTCTACCGCATGGGCGATTTCTATGAGATGTTCTTCGAGGACGCCGTCAACGCCGCCGAAGCGCTGGACATCGCCCTGACCAAGCGCGGCAAACACAATGGCGACGACATCCCGATGTGCGGTGTCCCGGTTCATGCAGCCGAAGGCTATTTGCTGACCCTGATCCGCAAAGGGTTCCGCGTGGCCGTCTGCGAACAAATGGAAAGCCCGGCCGAAGCGAAAAAAAGAGGCTCTAAATCGGTGGTAAAACGCGATGTCGTGCGTCTGGTGACGCCCGGCACGCTGACCGAAGACGCCCTTTTGGAAGCCCGCCGCCACAACTTTCTGGCCACTTATACTGAGGTCCGGGATGAGGCCGCACTGGCTTGGGCCGATATCTCGACCGGCGCGTTTCACGTGATGCCTTTGACCTCCGTGCGCCTCAGCCCCGAGCTGGCCCGACTCGCCCCTTCCGAGCTGATCGTTGCCGGCGGGATGGAGCAATCGCTGAACGAAACCGTCCGCGACCTTGGGATTTCGCTGACGCCTGTCGGGCGGGCCAGTTTCGACAGTACCGCAGCGGAAAAACGCATCTGCGGGTTGTTTCATGTGGGCGCGCTGGAGGCGTTCGGGTCCTTTGGCCGGGCGGAGATTTCGGCCATGGGTGCCTTGATCGACTATCTTGAGATCACGCAGAAGGGCAAACTGCCCCTCCTGCAAACACCCTTGAAGGAATCCGAAGACCGCGTGGTACAGATCGATGCCGCAACGCGGCGCAATCTGGAGCTGACCCGGTCTCTGTCGGGCGGTCGCGCCGGATCGTTGTTGTCGGTGGTTGACCGCACAGTCACGCCGGGCGGGGCACGGTTGCTGGAACAGCGCCTCTCAAGCCCGTCTCGCAATTTGGATGTGATCCATGCCCGTCTCGACGCTGTCAGCTTTGCCGCCGAAGACAGCCTGATCGCCTCGGATCTGCGCGAGGCCCTGCGCAAAACCCCCGATCTGGACCGCGCCCTGTCTCGCCTGTCGCTTGAACGTGGCGGGCCTCGCGATCTGGCCGCCATCCGCAACGGCCTGACCCAAGCCGCCGCAATTGCCGACATCTGCGAAGGGCAGGATCTGCCGGTCCTGCTAGCAACCGCCTTGCAAAACCTCGTTGGTTTTGACGACCTTCTGAACCTGCTGGATGAGGCTTTGGTGGCTGAACCACCCCTGCTGGCCCGCGACGGAGGTTTCATCGCCCCCGGCTTTGACCCCGAACTGGACGAAGCGCGCACCCTGCGCGACGAAGGCCGATCAGTCATCGCCGGGTTTCAGCAGAAATATGCGGAACACACGGGCATTACCTCGCTGAAGATCAAGCATAACAACGTGTTGGGCTATTTCATCGAAACCACGGCTACGCATGCCGAGAAGATGCTAAACCTGCCGTTCTCCGAGACCTATATCCATCGCCAAACCACCGCCAATCAGGTGCGGTTCACGACCGTCGAACTCTCGGAAATCGAAACCCGTATCTTGAATGCTGGAATCTTGGCGCTTGAGATCGAAAAGCGGCTCTATAAAAGACTTTCTGACGAGATTCTGGCCCTCGCCGCCCGTATCAACCAGGCCGCCCGAGGGCTGGCCGAACTCGACCTGACCACAGCCCTTGCCGATCTTGCGCGTGGTGATAACTGGTGCCGCCCACAGGTCGACACTTCGCGCGCCTTTGAGGTTCAGGGCGGACGCCACCCGGTGGTCGAACACGCGCTGCGCCAGCAAAGCGGCGACGCCTTCGTCGCCAATGACTGCGACCTCAGCGCCGAAGACGGGGCTGCCATCTGGTTGCTGACCGGTCCCAACATGGCCGGTAAATCAACCTTCCTCCGCCAGAACGCCCTGATCGCCCTACTGGCCCAAATGGGCAGCTACGTCCCAGCGGAACAAGCACATATCGGCCTTGTCAGCCAGCTTTTCAGCCGCGTCGGAGCGTCAGACGATCTGGCCCGAGGCCGCTCGACCTTTATGGTCGAGATGGTCGAAACCGCTGCTATTCTGAATCAGGCCGATGATCGCGCCCTGGTCATTCTGGATGAAATCGGCCGCGGGACCGCCACCTATGACGGCCTGTCCATCGCTTGGGCCACGCTAGAACACCTGCATGCCGCCAACCAATGCCGCGCCTTGTTTGCCACGCATTACCACGAACTCACTGCGCTTGCCGGAAAGCTCAAGGGAGTCGACAACGCCACCGTCACCGTGAAGGAATGGGAAGGTGAGGTCATCTTCCTGCACGAGGTTCACAAGGGCGCCGCCGACCGGTCCTATGGTGTACAGGTCGCCCAACTGGCGGGTCTGCCTGCCTCAGTTGTTGAACGTGCCCGCATCGTATTGGATCAACTGGAAAAAACAGAGCGTGAGGGCGGTAAACAAAAATCCCTGATCGACGACCTTCCGCTCTTCTCTGCCGCTCCACCACCGCCGCCTGCACCGAGAGCCTCACCGGTCGCGGACATGCTGAACGACATCCTGCCCGACGAGCTGACCCCTCGCGAAGCACTCGACCTGATCTACAAGCTGAAAGAGGCGGCCAAATCCTGACCGCCCCTTCTTCTGTTCAAAAATACCTTCGCCGGAGGCTTGGCCTCGCAGAGGCCAATCAGCTCGCAGGTGTCGACGACACGCCAACCTGCGCCGGGCGCAGCAAGCGGTCGTGCAACATGAACCCTTCAGCCGAAACCTGAATGATGTCCCCCGCGCGTGTTCCCGGTACTGGCGCTTCAAACATCGCCTCATGCACATTAGGATCGAACCGATCACCAACTTCAGGCGTGATCACCTCAATCCCATGCTTCTGAAAAACATCTTTCAGCGCCCGCATGGTCAGTTCAACACCTTCCAACAGGGGGCCAGCAACCTCTTTCTGCTCATCGGTCGCGGCCTCAAGCGCGCGCTTCATGTTGTCGTAAACCGGCAGCATGTCGCGGGCCAGCTTTGATCCGCCATACTGTTCTGCGTCTCGACGCGCTTTGTCGCCACGCTTGCGCGCATTCTCTGCATCCGCCAACGCGCGCATGAACTTGTCTTTGTAATCGTCCCGCTCGGCGCGCAGCGCGTCGACTTCCAACGCCTCTTCGCTGATATCCATTAGTTCCTCAGCCAGCTCTTCCGCTTCGGCCGTTGCGATATCGTCCAGAAAATCTTCGTTCTTGGGCTCTGCCATCTCTTACCCTCTAGCTCCGGTCGGATATCAGCTTGCCGACCAGTTGCGCCGTATAATCCACGATCGGCACGATCCGTCCATAGTTCAGACGTGTGGGCCCGATGACCCCAACCGCACCAATTATCTTACGATCAGCGTTCATATATGGAGACACCACCAAAGAGGAACCCGAAAGTGAGAAAAGTTTGTTCTCAGAGCCAATAAAAATGCGCACACCTTCGCCTTCTTCGGCCAATTCAAGGAATTCCGCGATGTCGCGCTTGCGCTCCAGATCGTCAAACAAGGACCGAATACGCTCTAGCTCTTCTTCCTGACCAGATTCACCCAACAGATTCGCCCGCCCGCGCACGATCAAACGGGCCGAGTCAGTCCCGTCACCATCCCAGGCCGCTATTCCGCTTTCGACCATCGCGCGGGCCAGAACGTCAATTTCTTGCCTGCGCGCATCGATCTGGCTTTGCATCTGCCGTCGTACTTCGCTGAGCGTACGTCCCTCAATCAGCGCATTCAGGAAATTCGCCGCCTCCCGCATTGAGCTTGGCGTCTGTCCTGGCGGCGGCGTGAAAAGCCGGTTTTCCACGTGACCATCGGCAAAAACCAGAACCACCAGCGCGCGATCATGAGCAAGTGAGACAAACTCGATATGCTTGATCTCGGATTCATGTTTGGGCGTCAAAACCAGTGACGCTCCATGTGTCACGTGTGACAATGCAGAGCCCACACGATCCAGCATCCCGCCGACATCGCCAGCGTTAGAGCCTAAAGTCTCATCCAGTTTCTGACGGTCATCCGCGCCCAGATCACCCACTTCCAGCAGCCCGTCCACAAACATCCGCAGCCCTTGCTGCGTTGGAATGCGTCCCGCGCTGACGTGGGGACTGTCCAACAGGCCCAGAAACTCCAGATCCTGCATCACATTCCGCACGGTCGCCGCGCTGACTTTTTCCGAAAGGGTGCGTGTCAGGGTGCGACTGCCTACTGGCTCACCGCTGTCCAGATAGCTTTCGACGATCAGCCGGAAGACCTCACGCGACCGGTCGTTCATCTCACTCAGAATTTTGCTCGCTTCGCTCATCCGCGCACCCTTGCTGGACAGCCATTAAATAGCAGGCACAAGAAAGGTCAATCGGGGTTGCATCGTAACGCTGCACGGCGGTATCCCCAATCCAGCAAACAAAGGAATTCCCATGCGACCCTCAGGACGTAATCTAGACGAAATGCGCGCTGTTTCCATTGAAACAGGTTTCACCAAACATGCCGAAGGGTCCTGCCTGATCAAGATGGGTGACACCCATGTGCTGTGCACCGCCACGATCGAGGATCGCGTGCCGCCCTTTATTAAAGGCTCGGGCCTGGGTTGGGTCACTGCCGAATACGGCATGCTGCCCCGCGCGACGAATACGCGGATGCGACGCGAGGCGGCATCGGGCAAGCAAGGCGGGCGTACTGTTGAAATTCAACGCCTGATTGGCCGCGCTCTGCGCGCCGGCGTGGATCGTGTTGCCCTGGGCGAGCGCCAGATCACCGTTGATTGCGACGTGATTCAGGCCGATGGCGGCACCCGCTGCGCCTCGATCACCGGTGGTTGGGTTGCGCTGCGTCTGGCGGTGAACAAGCTGATGAAGGCGGGCGATGTGATCAGCGATCCGCTGGTCGATCCCGTCGCTGCCGTGTCTTGTGGTATCTATGCAGGCCAACCTGTACTGGATCTGGATTATCCGGAAGACAGCGAGGCGGGCGTTGATGGTAACTTTATCATGACTGGATCCGGCAAACTGATCGAAGTGCAGATGAGTGCAGAAGGGTCTGTCTTCAGTCGCACCCAGATGGACCAACTGATGGATCTGGCCGAAAAAGGCGTGGCTGAACTGTCCGCAACTCAGAAAGCCGCTACCGCATGACCCGTAAGTTCGACGGGGACAGGCTATTGGTCGCAACCCACAACAAGGGCAAGCTCGAGGAGATGGCACATCTGCTTGAGCCCTTTGGCGTGACCGTGGTTGGTGCGGCTGAGATGGAGTTACCTGAGCCGGAAGAGACCGAAGACACTTTTGTCGGCAACGCTCGGATCAAGGCCCATGCCGCCGCAAAAGCTACCGGTCTGCCTGCCCTGTCGGACGATTCCGGGATCACCATCGATGCGCTGAACGGAGCGCCCGGAGTCTATACCGCCGATTGGGCTGAAACCAGCAATGGCCGCGATTTCCTGATGGCGATGACCCGCGCGCATAGCGAGCTGGAAGCCAAAAACGCCGCGCATCCCCGCCTGGCTCAGTTCCGTTGCACGCTGGTTCTGGCCTGGCCCGACGGGCATGATGAAGTGTTCGAAGGCGTCGCCCCCGGCCATCTGACCTGGCCAATCCGTGGCAAGGACGGGTTTGGGTATGACCCAATGTTTGTCCCTGAAGGCCACGACATTACTTTTGCGGAAATGGATCGCTGGGAAAAGAATAAGATCAGCCACCGCGGCCGCGCGGTGGAAATGTTCGTGAAAGGCTGCTTTGGCGGATGATTGGCGCAACGGGGGCTTTGGCCTGTATGTGCATTGGCCCTTTTGCGAGGCCAAATGCCCCTATTGCGACTTCAACAGTCATGTTTCCCGTGAAATCGATCAAAAACAGTGGCTTGAGAGCTATCTTAGCGAGCTAAAGCGTTCAGCCGCCGAAACGCCTGATCGGGTGCTGAACACAATCTTCTTCGGTGGCGGCACGCCCTCACTGATGGCCCCTGACACCGTCGACGCCGTGATCGACGAAGCCCGCACTCTCTGGCGCCCTGCCAACGACATGGAGATCACGCTCGAAGCCAACCCAGGCTCTGTTGAGGCGGGCCGGTTTGCAGCTTATGGCGACGCTGGGGTGAATCGGATATCCATGGGAGTTCAGGCACTGAACGACGAAGATTTGCGCCGATTGGGCCGCATTCACACAGTCGCCGAGGCACGCGCCGCGTTCGATATCGCTCGCACTTGCTTTGACCGCGTCAGTTTTGACCTTATCTATGCCCGGCAACATCAAACCTTGGGCGCTTGGAAAGCCGAACTGACCGAGGCACTGTCGATGGCTGTTGACCACATGTCTCTGTATCAGCTGACGATCGAAGACGGCACTGCCTTTGGCGACCGATACGCTGTCGGCAAGCTGCGGGGCCTACCCGAAGATGACAGCGCCGCGGATATGTATCTTACCACTCAGGAGATTTGCGACGCATATGGCCTGCCCGCCTACGAAGTATCAAACCACGCAAAACCTGGCGCCGAGTCGCAACACAACCTGATCTATTGGCGATATGGCGACTATGTCGGGATTGGTCCTGGCGCACATGGCAGGATCACCGTTTCCGGGCAGAAACTAGCGACCGAAACTTATCTGTCGCCAAACGGATGGCTGATCGCGGCACAAAACGGGTCAGGAGAGAAAAGCCGCACCGCCTTACCCCTGCAAGATCAAGCAAATGAATACCTTATGATGGGTCTTCGTGTTTCAGAAGGACTAGATATAGATCGATATAGTGCGTTAGCCGGAAAGCCGCTGGAGCAATCCAAACTGGATCACTTGACGCAGATCGGCATGATCTCACAACACGGAAACCGTGTGTCAGCAACCAAAGACGGGCGCGCCGTTCTAAATGCGGTCATCCGAGAGCTATTGAGCTAGGTACATGCGGTATGTTTGGGCCACATTCGGATTACTCTGCGTTGCACTGGCCATGATCGGCGTTGTTCTTCCTCTATTACCCACGGTTCCGTTTCTTCTGCTGGCGGCATTTTTCTTTGCCAAATCCTCATCCCGCCTCCACAACTGGCTTCTGACGCATCGGCTGTTCGGGCCGATGATCGAAGATTGGCAGCGCTCCGGCGCTATTCGTCCAGCTGCAAAAAAAGCGGCAACTGTTTCAGTCGCCGCCGTCTTTGGCATTTCTTTAATTCTATCCGTCCTACCCTATGTCCTGATCATTCAAGCCATCGTCCTGAGCGCTGTGCTGACCTTTATCTGGACGCGCCCTAACGGCTAAGTTTCGCGCAGAGATCGTCGAGCTGATCCAGGTTTTCATAGGTCAGAACGACTTGACCGCTTTCAGTGCCCGGCTTGTGGTTGATCACCACTTTCATTGCCAGAATGGCCGAAAGATCCTTTTCCAGCGCGCGCGTATCCGCATCCTTACCTGCATTCAAGTTGCGGGACTGAGGCGCTGTCCGGGGAGCATCCCCTTGCTGTTGCTTTTTCACCAGCGCCTCGGTCGCCCGAACCGACAAGCCATCTTTGACAACAAGTTTTGCCAATTCAGACGCATTTTCTGCCATAATAAGCGCCCGCGCGTGGCCAGCTGACAGCTTGCCTTCGATCACCAGTGCCTGAACATCCATTGGCAAAGACAAAAGGCGCAACAGGTTTGCGATATGGCTGCGGCTTTTGCCTAAAGCCTCGGCCATTTTTTCCTGCGTATGACCAAATCGGTCCATCAACTGCTTATATCCAGCAGCCTCTTCAACCGCATTCAGATCAGCGCGTTGGATATTTTCGATAATCGCTACTTCCAGCACTTCGGTATCATCAAAATCACGAATTATGACTGGAATATCATGTAGTTGCGCCATTTGCGCCGCACGCCAGCGGCGTTCGCCCGCAACAATCTCATATGCCCCGTCTCCAATCGACCGCACAATCAAAGGCTGGATGATGCCCTTTTCTTTGACAGAGGCCGCAAGCTCGTTCAGCTGTTCGGGCAAAAATGTGCGGCGCGGCTGATCGGGGTTGGCCTTCAGCTTTTCAATCGGAACGGTCATGTCCGGGCGGCGCGGCTCTGACGGCGGGCGCCCATCTCCGTCCTGTGTCACATCCGCCATCAACGCAGATAGACCGCGCCCAAGGCCTCTTGATTTTGTTTTCTTGGCGCTCACGTCGCCCTCCTGACTTGTCGCTTATGCGGCGACTTTGTTGTTCTTGTGCATGACTTCGCGCGCCAGGTGCCGATAGGCCATCGCCCCAAGCGACCCCGAGTCATACTGCAGAACCGGCAACGCAAAAGATGGTGCCTCACTGACCCGCACATTTCTTGGTATCTTGGTCTTAAAAACCATCTCACCCAGATTGTCACGCGCGTCTTTTTCGACTTGGCGGGACAAGTTGTTGCGGTTGTCATACATGGTCAACACAACACCTTCGATTCTAAGGTCCGGATTCGCGGTCTGTCGAACCTCTCTGATCGTCAGCATAAGCTGCGAGAGGCCTTCCAATGCAAAAAATTCACTTTGCAGTGGAACCAATACCGAATGTGCAGCAACCATTGCGTTTACGGTCAGCAAATTCAGCGAAGGCGGACAATCAATCAGAACAAAATCCAGATCAAATTCATCGATTGACGTCTGTCTTAGGGCGTCGTGCAACAAATAGCTGCGTTTTTCATTTGAAATCAGCTCGATATCAGCCGAGCTTAGGTCCACCGTGGCCGGTATGACGAACAAACCGCCGATCTCGGTTTCCTGAACAACTGCCTCAAGCGGTGCATCGTCAAGAATTAGATCGTAAGTCGTCCAATCCCGGTCTTCAACGCCCAGCCCTGTCGATGCATTCCCCTGCGGATCAAGATCAACGACCAAAACTCGGCATCCAGCCTCGGCGAGCCCAGCCGCAAGGTTTATTGCCGTCGTGGTCTTTCCAACGCCACCCTTCTGATTGGCAACCGCGATTATCCGGGGCCCGGAAGGACGAGACAGATCAACCACGTGATACTCCTTTGATCTTAAGGATAACGGCCTGAGGTTCAGTTAAACTTGTAATCGGCTCCGCGTCGAATTTCCATTCCTCGCGCGCCTCGTCCATCTCTTTTTTCCAATTTGCGCCTTTCGGCAACAAGGCTAGGCCGGATTCGCTTAAGTGCCTGTCACAAAATGACAAAAGCGTCTTGAGATCAGCCAAGGCCCGAGCCGATAGGATATCCACGCCCAGCGGGTCAACTGCCTCGATCCGCTTTGAGATCACCTCACAATGAACACCGCATTCTCGCGCCACATTGCGCAGAAAGGCCGATTTGCGCTGATCGCTTTCGACAAACTGAAAACGCGCCTGTGATGCCTCGTCCGCGGCCATAATAGCGCAGACCATTCCTGGAAACCCGCCCCCGCTTCCAAGATCGACCCATGTTCGAAAGGACTTCGCGCAACGGAACACTTGCACTGAGTCCAGGACGTGCCGGTTCCAGATATCCTCCAGGCTCTTGCGGGAAACCAAATTGATCTTGGGGTTCCAACGCTTGACCAGCTCGACATAAGTTGTGAGGCGATCGAGTGTTTCACGTGAAACATCTAGTGCGTTGAACTCCGGAAATTCAGACGTCATGCCTGCCGCAGCCTCTCGTCACGACGAAGCCTTGCCAGCACAAGTGTCAGCGCCGCTGGTGTCACACCTTCAACCCGGCTGGCTTGTGCGATGTTGGCTGGGCGCGCGGCAGATAACTTCTGCTTCATCTCTGCAGACAGTCCATCGAGCGTACTATAGTCAAAACTCTGCGGGATTACGTAAGCTTCATCACGCTTCATCGCCTCCACATCACGCTGCTGCCGAGCTATGTAGTTGGCGTAGAGCGCGTCCCGCGAGATTTGCCGGCGAATTTCCGGTGCGGTATCATGCAGATCGGGGATTAAGGGGACTATGTCTTCAAAAGACACATCTGGAAACGCCAGAATCGCAAGGCCGTCACGGCGGTTTCCATCCTGATTTACGTTGATGCCGGCGGCTTTGATCTCTTTCGGAGTGTAGGTGCGATCAGTAAGTATCGCTTTTGCACTCTCCAGCTTCGCCATCTTACTTTCAAAAAGCGTGCGCCTGTTTTCACCAACGCAGCCGAGCTGCACCCCGACCGGTGTCAAGCGTTGATCCGCGTTATCCGCCCTCAGTGACAATCTGAACTCAGCCCTTGAGGTGAACATACGATAAGGTTCAGCAACACCCCGGGTCGTTAGATCATCGATCATAACCCCAATGTAGCTATCCGCTCGAGTGAAATGCACAGGTTCTTGCCCCTGCACCTCTAGCGCGGCATTCAGGCCAGTGACCATACCTTGGGCTGCCGCTTCCTCATATCCTGTGGTTCCATTTATCTGACCCGCAAGATATAGGCCTGGCACTGAAGCAAGCGACAGCGAGGCAGTCAGGATTCTGGGGTCCACATAGTCATATTCAATTGCATACCCAGGTTGCAGAATTTCGGCCTGCTCAAGCCCTTTGATGGACCTAACATAATCCTGCTGAACATCCTGCGGCAATGAGGTCGAGATGCCATTGGGATAGATGGTGTGATCATTTACACCTTCAGGCTCTAAGAAAATCTGGTGTGAGGCTTTGTCAGCAAACCGAACAATTTTATCCTCAATGGATGGGCAGTATCTTGGACCAACACCATCGATATGCCCTCCATACATTGCCGACTTGCTGAGATTATTCTCAATAATCTCATGTGTGTGGGCATTCGTATGGGTGATGCCGCATGAGATTTGGGGCGCGACTACAGATGCCGATAAGAACGAGAACAACGTTGGTTCATCATCTCCATCTTGCCTTTCCAAATCCGACCAATCGATCGTCCGTCCATCAAGCCTGGGTGGTGTGCCAGTTTTCAGCCTGCCAATGGGCAGCTCGTAGCTGTCCAATCTCTGAGCCAGCTTCGTAGATGGTCGATCTCCCATACGACCACCCGGTCGCGATACATCGCCGATATGAATCACGCCACGCAAAAAAGTGCCCGACGTTAGAATTACCGCGCGTGCTGAAACCCCCGATCCGTCACCAAGGATTACGCCTGCAACGCGGTCCCCCTCCATTTTGAAATCGACAACCTCCCCAACCAGAACGGTTAAATTCTCTTGCTGATCCGTTTCCGCTTGCATCGCTGCGCGATACAATGCTCGGTCAGCTTGCGTTCTCGGTCCTTGAACGGCTGGGCCTTTGCGGCGGTTAAGCAGTCGAAACTGAATACCTGCGCGATCTGCAACGCGACCCATGACCCCATCCAGCGCATCTATCTCTCGCACCAGATGACCTTTACCCAGGCCGCCAATCGCAGGGTTACAGGACATCACACCGATATCGGTTGCTGACAGAGTCACGAGCGCGGTCGACGCACCCATTCGTGCAGCCGCATGGGCAGCTTCCGTTCCCGCGTGCCCCGCGCCGATAACGACGACATCAAAACCTGAATGTTTCACGTGAAACACTCCTTATTTCCCAAGGCAGAAACTTGAGAAGATTTCATCCAATAGATCTTCGACACCTATTCTGCCCACCAAAGATTCAAGCGCCCGGATTGCAGTACGCATTTCCTCTGCTGCGATATCATACAGGTCTGGACCTGATTCCAGAACCGACATTGCGCTGTCCAAAGCACGCTTTGCAGCAATCAGCGCAACCCTGTGCCGCTCCCGTGTAGCTATACCCTGGCTAGTGGTACGACCATTCAACACACGCGATATGTTGTTAATCAACAGATCAATTCCCTGGCCGGTTTTCCCGGAAACCCCATCTTCGATATCTGGTCGAAGATCTGATTTCGGTCGAACCAGGATGTCCCCCGCTTGAATTGGTACGCCAAGTTCCAAGGGATCGTCGGAAAGAAAAACGCGCAGATCAGCAGTTTCTGCGCGTTTGCGCGCCCGTTCGATGCCAAGGTTTTCAACATGGTCTTCGGTTTCTCGCAAACCAGCGGTGTCCAACAGCGTTACAGGCAACCCCGAGAGGTCCATGCGTACCTCAATCACGTCCCGCGTGGTTCCCGCATATTCCGAAGTGATAGCAGCCTCGCGCCCCGCAAGCGCGTTTAGCAGGGTTGATTTACCTGCATTCGGCAGCCCAATGATCGCCACTTCAAACCCGGTTCGAATGCGTTCAGCAATCTGAACACCATCAGCCTCGCGCTGAATGTCATCAGCAACACCAGAAATCAGCTGTCGAACTTCGGGCGTAACATCTGTTGGAACCTCCTCATCCGCGAAGTCAATCACAGCTTCCAACAACGAAGCTGCTCGGATCAGGTCGCGCCGCCAACGTTCGGCAAGCTGCCCCAACTCCCCTGCTAGTATGGTTTGAGCTTGCTGTCGCTGTGCTTCGGTTTCAGCGTCGATCAGATCGGCAAGGCCTTCGACCTGTGTCAGGTCCAATTTACCATTTTCCAACGCCCGACGGGTGAATTCTCCGGGGTCGGCCAAACGCACGCCATCCACATCAGACAGGTATCGTATCACAGCGTCCACGGTAGCTGTACTGCCGTGAATTTGCAGTTCAGCAACGTCTTCGCCGGTAAAACTGGATGGCGCCTGGAAAGTCAGGACCAACCCATCGTCCAACCGAGAGCCGCAAGGATCACGCAAGGTGCGAAAGGCCATACCTCGCGGTGACAGGGCACCGCCCGACATCCCGGCCGCAGCGTGATGTGCTTCAGGACCCGAGAGGCGGATGACCGCCACCCCAGCTTTGCCCTGCGCACTGGCCAAGGCGAATATCGTATCCATTCGAAGGCCTCGCGTCAGTTAAGACCTGTGTCAAGTGTTCATCGAATCGAAGAACTCGCCGTTTGTCTTGGTCTGTTTCAACTTCGACAACAGGAATTCGATTGCGTCGGTCGTGCCCATCGGGTTGAGGATGCGACGCAGAACAAAGGTCTTGGCCAGATCGCCCTTGTCGACCAGTAGGTCTTCTTTCCGGGTACCGGACTTGAGAATATCGATCGCCGGGAACACGCGCTTGTCTGCAATTTTGCGGTCCAGAACGATTTCCGAGTTACCGGTTCCTTTGAATTCTTCAAAGATGACCTCGTCCATCCGGCTGCCGGTATCGATCAATGCAGTCGCGATGATGGTCAGCGAGCCACCCTCTTCAATGTTCCGCGCAGCACCAAAGAACCGCTTGGGCCGTTGCAGAGCATTCGCATCCACACCACCGGTCAGAACTTTACCCGAGGATGGGACCACAGTGTTAAACGCCCTACCAAGTCTTGTGATTGAGTCGAGAAGAATAACAACATCTCGTTTATGTTCGACCAAACGCTTGGCTTTTTCAATGACCATCTCCGACACGGCCACGTGGCGCGTTGCAGGTTCGTCAAAGGTCGAGGACACAACCTCACCCTTCACCGAACGCTGCATGTCCGTCACCTCTTCCGGGCGCTCGTCGATCAGCAGGACGATCAGGTAACATTCCGGGTGGTTCTGTTCGATCGAGTGTGCGATGTTTTGCAAGATCACCGTCTTACCGGTCCGCGGCGGCGCCACAATCAGCGAGCGCTGACCTTTACCGATGGGCGAGACCAGGTCGATCACACGGGCCGACTTATCCTTGATGGTCGGATCCTCGATCTCCATCTTCAGACGCTCATCTGGGTAGAGCGGCGTCAGGTTGTCGAACAGGATCTTGTGCTTGGCCTTCTCAGGATCTTCAAAGTTGATCTTGGTGACCTTGGTCAGCGCAAAGTAACGCTCATTATCATCGGGCGCCTTAATCTCACCTTCGACAGTGTCGCCGGTCCGCAGCGAATGCAGACGGATCATATCGGGCGAGACATAGATGTCATCAGGACCCGGCAGATAGTTCGCCTCGGGCGAGCGGAGGAAGCCGAAGCCGTCTTGCAGGACTTCCAGCACGCCGTCACCGCCAACGGTCCAGCCCTCATCCGCGCGTTCGCGCAGGATCTGGAACATCATTTCGCCTTTACGCATGGTCGAGGCGTTTTCGATCTCCAGCTCTTCGGCCATCGCCAGAAGGTCTTTGGGGCTTTTGGCTTTCAGATCGGCCAGATTCAGGGATTCAGTTGTCATGATACATACCTTCACCGCTGATAGTGCGGCACGAAGTGGAATTTCAGTACGGAAAATACGCCGCCCGGACGGGCGTGTTGCGGTGTAGATAAGCGCTTAGTTGGAAAGAGTCAAACAGGCCGTCAGAACTTCAAAACAACCGACAGGACGATGATCACCATCAAAACGGTCGGAACCTCATTCATCATGCGATACTGACGCCCTGTGAGCGTGTTTCGGCCTGCAACAAAGTCCTTTCGGCGCGCCATGAGCCAATGATGAAACCAAGTCATCCCGATCACAGCCGCCCCTTTGGTCCAAGGCCAGACAAAATCCCAACTGACGATGCCTGGTGTGAACAGCATGATCATCCCACAGGCCCAAGCCACGATACTGGCCGGTCCCATGATCACCCGAAGTAGCTTTTCTTCCATTTCAAAGAAAATTTCTTTTGCACCATCGACCGATTGTGCCTTTTCGACGTGATAAACAAACAGGCGTGGTAAATAGAACAAGCCGGCCATCCATGAGATCACGGCCATAATATGGAGCGCCTTCACCCACGGGTAGATCGTGAAAAGAAGATCAGTCATTCTGGCTCCGAACGTTGTTCGACCCTTTCCCTAATAAAAAAAGAAGAAAGAAGAAAGGATGATGGTTTTGTAGTGTAGGTAATTTTCGTGGATTACTTTTTTGCCCTTCAGTTTTCCCCAGGTGGACAATTTTACCGAAGCTTAGATGATTATTGTGAATTTCATAAATATCATATATATATCAATTACTTATAACTTTATCATTCTTAGAAAGCTGGGGATAACTGACGGAATATCTATGGGGGATAGAGTTATCCTGTGATCCAGACTTATCCTTGTCCCGGCTGGACAGTGTTTGAGCGACTCAGGGAAGTTTTGCGGGGTTTTCCCGGGCTTGCGTGTCAATCTGAAAACCATACAAAGCGTTCAAGACCGCTCATTGATTTGCACACGGGGTTTTCCACATGTCTGTCCCCATCATCCTGGCCTC
This sequence comes from Ruegeria sp. AH7, assembly GCF_056541325.1. Classification (NCBI taxonomy): domain Bacteria; kingdom Pseudomonadati; phylum Pseudomonadota; class Alphaproteobacteria; order Rhodobacterales; family Roseobacteraceae; genus Ruegeria; species Ruegeria sp. AH7. The sequence goes on from NZ_JBQFYF010000003.1 coordinate 425,447, forward strand.
GGGCTCAACCATTCGTGCACAGCTGCTGAAAAATGCAGGTGTGCCTTTTAGTGTTCAAGTGGCGCGTGTGGACGAGGATACCATGAAACGTGCGCTTTTGGCTGAGGATGCCGCGCCGCGTGATATCGCTGATGCGCTCGCGGAAATGAAAGCGCGTAAGATCAGTGATAAATCTCCTGGCGCGATGGTGCTGGGGTGTGATCAGGTGTTGGATTTTGAGGGGCAACTGCTATCGAAACCGGACACGCCCGAAGACGCGTTTTCGCAACTCAAGGCAATGCGGGGCAAGCGGCATATGCTGTTGTCTGCAGCGGTGATTTATCAGGATGGAGAGCCGATCTGGCGGCATGTGGGTCAGGTCCGTCTGCGGATGCGGATGAGCTCAGATGCCTATCTGCGCGACTATGTTGACCGGAACTGGGATAGCATTCGCCACGCGGTTGGGGCCTATAAACTGGAAGAAGAAGGTGTACGCCTGTTTGCGACCATTGACGGCGACTACTTTAACGTTTTGGGTATGCCCCTGTTGGAGCTGCTCAATTACCTGGCTGTCAAAGGGGTGATCGATCAATGACGGACTATCGTGTTCCCCTGGCCGGGGTGATTGGGCATCCGATCGGGCATTCGCGGTCGCCCAAACTGCACGGGCATTGGTTAAAAACCTATGGCTTGCCCGGACACTATATTCCAATGGATGTGGTCCCAGCGGATCTTGAGGCTGTGTTGCGAACACTGCCCAAGGCCGGGTTTGTCGGCGCGAACGTGACCGTGCCCCATAAAGAAGCCGCTTTGCGGATTGCTGATCATGTCTCTGACCGGGCAACGGTGATCGGGGCTGCGAATACATTGGTGTTCCGCGAAGATGGTTCAATTCATGCCGACAACACCGACGGCTTCGGGTTTATGGAAAACCTTCGCAACGGCGCGCCGGATTGGAACGCCAAGGATGGCCCGGCGGTTGTGTTCGGCGCAGGCGGCGCGGCACGGGCAGTGTTACAAGCGTTGGCGGATGCGGGGGTGCCCGAGATTCTGCTGACCAACCGCACCCGTGCGCGGGCGGACCACCTGAAAGAAGAATTCGGTCAGCGCATTACCGTGGTCGATTGGGTTCAGGCCGGAAATGTCGTTGAAAATGCAGAACTTGTGGTGAACACAACGTCTCTGGGCATGCAGGGCCAACCGGAACTGCGGGTGCCATTGGATGGGTTGCAGCCTGGTGCGGTGGTGACTGATCTGGTTTACGCGCCGCTGAAAACCAACCTTCTGAAAATGGCGGAAGAGGCCGGGTGCACCACGGTCGATGGGTTGGGCATGTTGCTGCATCAAGCGGTTCCTGGGTTCGAGCGCTGGTTCGGCGTTCGCCCAGAGGTCGACGCCGACACCCGCGCGGCGGCCCTGGCATGAGTTTTGCGCTTGGCCTGACCGGCTCGATTGGTATGGGCAAAAGCACCACGGCTCAGATGTTTGTCGACGAAGGCTGCGCGCTGTGGGATGCGGACGCGGCTGTGCACCGGCTTTATGCGCCGGGTGGTGCGGCGGTTGCCCCGATGGGTACGGCCTATCCTGACGCCATCATTGACGGAGCGGTCAGCCGGGAGGCGTTGAAACAGATTATTTCACAGGACGGGTCTGCGTTGAGAGCCATTGAGGCCATTGTCCACCCTCTGGTCGCGGCAGACCGTGCCACATTCCGCGAAAACGCAACAGCGGATATTCTGGTCTTTGACATTCCCCTGCTATTCGAAACCGGCGGCAATGAAGCCATGGACGCGGTAGCCTGTGTTTCTATTCCACCCGAAGAACAAAAGCGCCGGGTCATGTCGCGAGGCACGATGACCGAGGCGCAGTTCGAACAGATCCGCGCCAAACAAATGCCAAATGACGAGAAATGCGCGCGGTCGGATTATGTGATCGTGACCGACACTCTGGACCACGCTCGCGCACAGGTGCAAGATGTGGTCAGGCAGATACGGGCGGGGACGGCAGATGCGTGAGATTGTACTTGATACCGAAACCACTGGGTTCGATCCCGAAAGCGGGGATCGGATCGTGGAAATCGGCGCGGTTGAATTGTGGAACCATGTCGCCACGGGTGAGACCTATCATGTCTATATCAACCCCGAACGGTCCATGCCGGAAGAGGCGTTTGGTGTGCATGGGATTGGCCCCGACCTGCTGGAAACTCCGCGCCCGGCTGAAAAGGGTGAAGTTACATTGAAAGACAAGCCGGTTTTCGCCAAGGTCGGTCAGGGGTTTCGCGATTTTGTCGGCGACGCAAAGCTGGTGATCCACAACGCCTCATTCGACATGAAGTTCCTGAACGCAGAACTAAAATGGATGGGTATGGCCCCGCTGCCGATGGATCAAGCAATTGATACGTTGGCCATCGCGCGGAAACGCTTTCCCGGCTCGCCTGCGTCTTTGGATGCGCTATGCCGTCGGTTCAACATCGATAATTCGAACCGGGTGCTGCACGGGGCCTTGCTCGACTCGGAGATCTTGGCCGAGGTCTATCTGGAACTGATCGGCGGCCGTCAGCCAGATTTCGGCCTGTCCACCTCTGCTGCCTCGGGTCCAGGTGGAGCAGATGATTGGCGGCCAAGCCCACGCGCAACACCGCTGCCCTCTCGGATCACCGATGAGGAACGCGCAGCGCATGAGGTATTTGTCGAGAAATTGGGCGACAGCGCCCTGTGGACCCGCGCCTGATCCATTCAGGCACGGGTCAGAACCTTAGGCGTCGGTCTTTTCCGCCTGAGCTGCCTGACGGCGCATCAACTCGTTGCGATACAGCGCGACGAAATCGATATTGTCCAAGTTAACCGGTGGGAAACCACCGTCACGGGTTACATCGCTGACGATGCGGCGCAGGAACGGGAACAGCATCCGGGGGCATTCGATCATCAGGAACGGGTGCATCTGATCTTCTGGCACACCTTCCACATGGAATAGGCCACAATAGTCAAGCTCGCATAGGAACAGGACATCATCCATGCCTTTGGCTTTGGAGGTCAGGTTCAATTTGATCGACACTTCGAACTGATGCTCGTTCGGGCGTTTCTTGGCATCCAGGTTAACCTGAACCTGAATTTCGGGCTGTACGTCACCCGACACGCCTTTTTGCGCCATCACGTTTTCAAAGGACATATCGCGGATGAACTGTCCCAGAACGCGCATTTGCACCTGAGGGGCAGTTTGTGCCGCAGTGTTTTCTGCAGCGTTTTCTTCGGCCATGGATCTACTCCAAAAATGAAATTCGCCACTGCTTATCAACTTGGGCGCGGCACCTCAATGCTCGTGGGGGCCTTCGACCCATTTCGATGGTTTTGACGGGTCTTTCCGAGGGCGCACCTCGGTAAATTCTCCGTCAATCACATCGCCCTGATCGAAAGGGCGACGCTGGGTATGAAAACCCGCTCCTGACCCCATCTGGAATTGGGTGACTTTGACTTTGGACTTTAGGTAGCGGAACACCGCGACCCGGACACCCGGGATAAGCAGTGCAAATCCAATAGCATCGGTGAAAAAGCCGGGCGTCAGAAGCAGCGCGCCTGACAGCAAGATCATCGCGCCATGGGCCAGCGGTTCGGTCGGGTCATCCAGTTTGGCAAAGGATTGCTGCAACTGTCCCAGCGCCATGCGACCTTGTGTCCGCACCAAAACAGTGCCCAAAACCGCTGTAAAAACCACAATTCCCAGCGTTGGCCACAGGCCAATCAGACCACCCACTTGAATAAACAGAGCGATTTCGATGATCGGCACCAACAAAAATGCCAAGAACAGGTACATTTGCGCTATCCTTTCCATATGGCCCGGCTGTGGACTTGCCTCGCACTGTCACCTACATAGTGGCAAGAGGCCGCGTACACAAAGTCTTGGCTCTGAGAAGAGGATGAAATGAACGAACCCATGATCCAGTTGCTGGTCCTGGCCGGAATTGCCGTTTTCCTGATCCTGCGCTTAAAAAGCGTATTGGGTTCGCGTGAGGGTTTTGAAAAGCCACCTGTCCCGCATCAGCCCGATACAGGCTCGTCGCGCCGTGATTTTGAGGTGATCGAGGGCGGACCCGATCATGACATCACCGACCATGTTCCCGAAGACAGCGATCAGGCGCAAACTCTGGCCGCGATGAAGCGGATTGAGCCCAGCTTTTCCGTCAGCGAGTTTGTTCAGGGCGCACGCGGTGCCTATGAGATGATCGTGATGGGCTTTGAAAAGGGCAACCTGGATGAAATCCAACCCTTCCTGTCGGAAGAGGTGTTTGACACGTTTGTTTCGGTTGTTGCCGACCGCGAAGACAAGGGCCTGACGATCGAGGCGGAATTCATCGGCGTGCGTGAAACCACCCTGACGGATGTGAAATTCGACAAGGACACCAACGAGGCCGAGATCACCATGAAGTTCGTGGGTGAGTTGACTTCGGTCGTGCGGGATCGTGGTGGTGACATCATCGAAGGCAATCCGAACACCGTTAAACGCCAAAAGGACAGCTGGACCTTTGCCCGCGTGATGGGCAAGGACGATCCGAACTGGCTGCTTGTTGCCACGGACGCATGATTGCAACGCTCCGGTCGCTTTTTCTGGTGGGTGCAATGACCACCGCCAGCGCCACCGGAGCAGAGGTGACGCGATCCATTCTGTCATTTGATGACTTGCAGGGCTGGGCCGAGGATGATCACGGCGCGGCCCTTTCCGTTTTTCTGAACACCTGCGGTGATCTGGGACATCCGGATTGGCGCTCGCTTTGCGGTGTTGCGCGCAGCTATGATGCGGATGCCGCACGCGCCTTCTTCGAGCTGTTCTTTCGCCCGGTTCTGGTTGAGGATGGCGAGGACGCGTTGTTCACCGGGTATTTCGAGCCTGAACTCGATGGTTCGAGGGTCCGCACCGAACGCTTCAAATATCCGATCTACAAAATGCCGCCCGAAGCCCGAAGTGATGGGCCATGGTTGAGCCGTCGGGAAATCCTGACCAGTGATGTGATGCAAGGCCGTGGCCTGGAAATTGCTTGGGTTGATGATCCGGTCGAACTTTTCTTTCTGCAGATTCAGGGCTCGGGCCGGGTAAAGCTGCCCGATGGTGGCGCATTGCGCGTTGGCTATGGTGGTGCCAATGGGCACCCTTATCGGTCGATAGGCGTTGAACTGATCCGGCGCGGGATTCTGGGATCGCACGAAGTCAGCGCCCAGATGATCCGCGCTTGGGTGCGCAAGAACCCACAGGCTGGGGCCGAGCTGCTGTTTCACAACCCTTCCTATGTGTTCTTCCGCGAAGTGAGCCGCGTTGCGCCCGAATTGGGGCCGTTGGGCGCCATGAACCGGTCTGTGACCACCATGCGCAGTATTGCCGCCGATCCGGTGTATACACCGCTGGGTGCACCGGTCTGGGTCGAGAAAGATGGTGCAAACCCTCTGCGCCGATTGATGATTGCACAGGATACCGGATCTGCCATCAAAGGTGCGCAGCGGGCTGATATCTTTTTTGGAACTGGTGACGAGGCCGGACAAGCTGCGGGTAGGTTGAAAGATCCGGGCCGGATGATCCTGTTGTTACCCATTCAACGTGCTTACGCCCTGTTGCCGGATGAATTCTGATGACCCGGCGCAAACTGACAAGTGACGAGATCGAGCTTTGGCGCAAGGTCACTAAACAGGCTGAACGGTTGCATCCCGAGATGCCTCAGACCGTGCGCCCGACAACCCTGCCCAAGCCGACACCCAAGAAGCTGCCGAAACCTCGGCTCGAAACTTTTGAACTGGGCCAGACCCATCAAGGCAGACCTTCCGGAAACAGTTTGAAGCCGTCGATAACGGAAACGTTGCGCGCTGCGCCAGTTCAGATGGACAACAAGGCGTTCGGTCGGATGAAGCGCGGCAAGCTGAAGCCCGAGGGCAAGCTGGACCTGCATGGGATGCGGATTGAAACAGCACATCCGGCACTGGTGCGCTTTGTTCTGACGGCGCAGGCACAAGGCAAGCGGCTGGTGCTGGTGATTACCGGCAAGGGTAAGGATCGGGACGAACCCGGCCCTATCCCGACCCCGCGCGGCGTGCTGCGCAATCAGGTGCCGCACTGGTTGTCCATCCCGCCGCTGGCGCAGGCGGTGATGCAGGTGACCCCGGCCCATATCAGCCATGGTGGAGACGGGGCTTACTACGTCTACCTAAGACGCACACGTTAGAAATCAGTTCTCGCGCGCCGGATACCCAAACCGATTAATGCACAAACCAGCAGGAAAAACGCTGCGATCCACAAGAATTGCAGGCTGAGCGGGACACCAATGTCGATCAAAACACCGGTCAAAACCGGACCGATGGCAGAGCCCAGCACCATCAGTGCTGTCGCCAAGGCTTTGATCGCCCCGATATGCCGGGTGCCGTAGAACTCGGCCCAAAACGCGCTGGGCAATGTGTTATGGGCCCCGCCGGTGATGCCCATGAAGATCAGGCCAATCAAAGCAATACCAATGGTGTCTGCGAAGGCCATGACGCCAAAGCCCATCGCCATTGGTATCTGATAGAATGGCATGATCCGGGCGGTGCCCCATTTGTCCAATGCCCATCCCGCCGCAAACATTGAGAAGATCGAAACGACGGTAAAGATCGGGAACAAGGCCACCAATTGGATATGAGCCCAGTCTTTGACCTCGGCCAAATGGACCTGATGGAAGAAAAAGGCCGTGATGAACGCCGAGGGCCCCAGAATAGCTGGCGCCATGCACCAAAACAGCGGATGCAAAAGCGCCTCACGGCGGGTCCAGTGACGGCCCTGCATTCCCGTTGACGCATATTCATCCGCAAGGCTTTGGGGTGTTCGCTCCTGACGCAGTAGACGGATCAGAACCGGAATACCCAGCAGGATCAGACCTGCCACCAAAACCCAAAGCCAGCGCCAATCCACAAAAGCCATTGCAGCAACAAAGCTGAGGGGCAGCAGAGCCTCACCGATGGAATAGCCCAGCGAGGCGATTGACAGGGCCTTGCCACGTGATGCGGTAAACCAGCGTGCCATGGCGACTTGTGCCAGATGTGTGCTCATCCCCTGCCCGAACAGCCGCAGCAGAAAGATGACCACCGGCAAAAGCGCGACCCAAGTGTTCCAAGCCAGCGCAAGTGCTGCTAGGGCAAGCCCCGCAAGGACAACAGGCCCCAGAACGCGGACGCGGAACACATCTGTCAGGCCACCGGCCCAGATCATCACCCCTGCTGCCACCAAGGTGCCCAGTGAGTAAAGCCCGCCCCAGGCCCCATGGCTCAGCCCATAGGCTGCGCGGATTTCCCCAGCAAAGACCGAGATGAAGAATGTCTGCCCAAAGCTGGACAGGAAGGTCAACAGGACACCAGCGCCAAGCCAGGTTGCATTGTCATGAAGGAATTGACGCAGGTTGAACCGCGTCACGGCGTTGTCACCTCTGCCTGTCCGGTTTCGGTCAGCACAATTTCGGTTGCGCCATCGGGGTTGCGTTGATCTTCAGGCACCAGAGTGTTGATGCCCCGACTGCGCCCGTCATCTGGTCCGAACGTGCCGCTGACGCGCCGGACCGAGCCGAGAATCGCCAAAAGCGCTGGCGAAGTGGCTGCCACGAAATGCGAGGATTGCGCATCACTGTTGAACGCAGTTGTGTCGATCACGTTGATCGGAAATTCCTCTAGTGCATCGATCGAACTGATGTTCCCCAAACGCTCACCTTCTGCAGTCCCGCGCAGACGGGCCGAGATATTGAGTATCTTGTCCTTCTGCGACACCATCACGATGAACGGGTCGGGCGGGTTTGCAATCCGGGTCATCTGAGATCGAAAGAGATCAACATCCAGATCGGGTGAGATCAGAACAACACCCTCCAGATTTCTTTTGGCCCAGCCAGGTTCTTTCAACTCGGCCTGTCGCATCATCTCCATCGACAGCGCGCCGCCCATGGAATGCGCGACCAGAACAACGCGTTTCACGCCCATGGATTTCAAACTGCGAACCGTTTGTTCCAGCCCATCGCGCGCGAACAGCATGCTGTCCAGATCATAGGCATAGCCAAAACCCGTTGCGCGGCTGGGCCATGAATAAACCAGGATCGAGCCGGGTATTCCGATATCATTCGACAGCTGCGCCGCCCGGAACAGGGTTTCGGTCTGGGTCGAATTGTAGCCATGGACGAAAATCGTCACGTCATCCTGACCCTGCAGATTTTCTTTTAACCCGTTCGGGCCATCCAATTCAGTCACATTGGCCAGCACAAACTCTTTCTTCGGGTTTGCATTGGCGTATGAAAACTTAAGCGTCCCGGGTGTATGGGTCGGGGGGATTGAAACAGTGGTTTCAAGAAAGCGAAGGCTGTCGCCGCGCCGGAACCCATAGGATCCATCCGGTTCTTTTGCGCGCGAGGTGCTGGCGAACACCGTCTTGGGTGTACCAATAGACAGTGCCGAGGGCACTGTTTCTGTGACGGTTCTGTCGACACAGGCCCCAACCGAGAAAATCAGAAACAGAATGACCACATAGCGCAATGCACAAGACCTTCGGAAATGCTTTGCGCTAAGCTATCGATTTCTGCCCTCGCGTCCAGTGACACGGGGAATCTGCGGCGGCAAAATCCAGCTGAATCTGTTACAGAACGTAACGGCTCAGGTCGGTGGATTTGGTCAGCTCGCCCAGGTTTTCTTCGACGAAGGCGGCATTGACGGTGATCTCGGTCCCGGCCTTGTCGGGTGCGGTAAAGGACAGTTCCTCAAACACACGCTCTATCACGGTGTAGAGCCGCCGCGCGCCGATGTTTTCGACGCTCTGGTTCACATCCGCCGCGATCCGCGCCAGCGCCGCAATGCCGTCTTCGGTAAAGCTGACCGTGACCTCTTCGGTACCCATCAGGGCGGTATATTGGCGGGTCAGGGCGTTGTCAGTTTCGGTCAGGATGCGCACGAAATCTTCTTCGGTCAGGGCGCGCAGTTCTACACGGATCGGCAGGCGGCCCTGCAGTTCGGGCAATAGGTCTGATGGCTTGGCGATGTGGAAGGCCCCGGACGCGATGAACAGGATGTGGTCGGTTTTCACCGGGCCATGTTTGGTGCTGACCGTCGTGCCTTCGATCAGGGGCAGCAGGTCGCGCTGTACCCCTTCGCGGCTGACATCGCCGCCGCGTGCGTCCGAGCGGGCGCAGACCTTATCGATTTCATCCAGAAAGACGATGCCGTTTTGTTCGACGGATTCCAGCGCGATGCGGTTGACGGTTTCATCATCCAGCAGCTTGTCGGCCTCTTCGCCGATCAGGGCGTCATAGCTTTCGGCAACGGTCATCCGTTTCTTGACGGTACGCCCACCGAAGGCTTTGCCGAAGATATCGCCCAGATTCATCATCCCCATCTGGCCACCCGGTTGGCCGGGAATATCGAACATCGGCATCGGGTTTGCGGTTTCCGATAGCTCCAGCTCGATCTCCGTATCATCCAGATCACCCGCTTTCAGCTTTTTGCGGAACATCTCACGCGTGCCCTCGCGTGCGTCTTCGCCTGCAATAGCGGTGATTACACGATCCTCGGCGGCCTGATGCGCGCGCGCTTTGACATCCTCGCGCATGTATTCACGGGTTTGAACGATGGCGGCGTCAGCTAGGTCGCGGACGATCTGCTCAACATCACGGCCCACGTAACCGACCTCGGTAAACTTGGTGGCCTCGACCTTGATAAAAGGTGCGCGCGCCAGCTTGGCCAGGCGGCGGCTGATCTCGGTTTTGCCCACACCGGTGGGGCCAATCATCAGGATGTTTTTTGGATAGACCTCATCGCGGATGTCATCAGACAACTGCTTGCGCCGCCAGCGGTTGCGCAACGCCACGGCAACGGCGCGCTTCGCATCTTTCTGACCAATGATGAAACGGTCCAGTTCCGAGACAATCTCGCGCGGGGTCAGGTCGGTCAAGGCGCAGTCCTTTCAGTCGGCGGGTCAAACTTGGGCTTAGGTAATCATGTGCAGCATGAAAACAACCAAGTGGCTGTATTGGCAGCGTTGGTTAGCAATGCACCACCCGGTTTGCAATGCTTTCTATAGGTGAAGCGCGCCTGCTCTGTTACAGTGATTTCAATGCCTTGCGGGTCAGGAGCGCAGAGATGACGAAAATCGCCAAGATCACCCTGTTATTTGTGGTGTTTGTGGACCTGATCGGACAAGGCCTTGTTTTTCCGATAATCAACTCGCTGATCATGGAAACGAAATCGGGCTTCCTGCCCGACAGCACGCCCGAAGGACGGCGGCATTTCTACTATGGTCTCGTGATTGGGTGCTTCTTCCTGTCCTGGTTTCTTGGTGTGGTCTATGTCTCGAAAGTCTCAGATTCCATCGGGCGCAAGAATGCTTTGCTGGTTTGTCTGGGCGGGGCGCTGGTAGGCTATGCGCTGACCATCGCGGCGCTCTATATGAACAGTCTGATCATGCTGATTGTCGGTCGGTCGATCACCGGGTTCACGGCAGGCAACCAGCCCATCGCGCAGGCAGCAATGATCGACGGTAGCACAGATGCTGCGGACCGTGACCGAAACATGGGGTATATCGTGACGGGCGTCAGCTTTGGCCTTGTGGGCGGCCCGATTATCGGAGCCGTCCTGTCAGATGCCGCCCTGCTAGGCAGCTATGCCACCCTAAAAACCCCGTTTTATGGCGCGTTTGTCCTCGTGCTGATCGCCATCTTCCTTGTGATGACATATTTCAAGGACACCCGCACCGAACGCGAGCCCTTTGTCTTTCGCCCGCGTGACATCACCGACAGCCTGATCGCCGTGCGCGGCCATCCGATGGTTCTGAAAATCATGCCGGTCTATGCGTTGTTCATGGTCGCCAACGTGACCTTCTATGTCTTTGTCGACAATTTCCTGACCAGCGCCTGGGGCTACGGCGTGATCGGCGGCAGCATGGCGATGGTGGTCATCGGTTTTGCGCTGGCCTTTTCCAGTACTTTCCTTGTCAAGCCGGCGCAGGAGAGATTCAGTAAGCACCAGATCATCTACACCTCATTGGTCATCATGGTGATCTGCGGCTTCGCTTTCGCCTTCAGCCCCAGCGGAGTGCTGAGCTATGTGCCGGTCTTCTTCTTCTACTTCTTCTTCGGCGTGTCCTATCCGACGCTGTTGGGCCTGTTTTCCTCCAGCGTTGCCGAAACGGATCAGGGTTGGGTCATGGGTGTGACCACAGCCGTCTTCTGCCTTGCGGGGGGCATCATGTCGCTGATCGGCGGCGGATTGATGAGCATCGATATCCGCCTGCCCTACTACATCGTGATCGCGACGGCCTTGATGGGCCTGATCGGGATGCACCTGAGGTGGAAAGGGAAAGAAATCAAGGCGCTGTTAGCCTGAGATTGTCTCGACCGTCAGGTTGCCGTTGGTGTAGACGCAGATATCCGCGGCAATGGCCATGGCCTCACGCGCCACTTGCTCGGCCTCTTTGTCGCTGTCCATCATCGCGCGTGCTGCGGCGAGGGCGAAGTTCCCACCCGATCCGATGGCAGCCACGTTGTGCTCGGGTTCCAGCACATCCCCTGCCCCAGTGATCACCAACAGGTCCTTGCCATCGGTGACAATTAGCATCGCCTCAAGCTTTTGCAGGTATTTGTCGGTGCGCCAATCTTTGGCCAGTTCCACAGAGGCGCGGGCCAGTTGGCCGGGCGTGGCTTCAAGCTTGGCTTCCAACCGCTCCAGCAGCGTGAAGGCATCGGCAGTTGATCCGGCAAAACCAGCAAGCACCTCGAACCCACCGGGCGACAGACGGCGCACCTTGCGGGCGGTGCCCTTGATCACGGTTTGGCCCAGACTGACCTGCCCGTCCCCGGCAATGACAACCTGCCCGCCTTTCTTGACACCAATGATGGTCGTGCCGTGCCAACCGGGGAAATCGCTGTCTGCCATGAAAGCCTCCGTTCTGCTTGTCGCTATATATGGGCCGGGCGCTGGATCGGCGCAACCCGTTCTAAAACTGCGTAAAAGATATGCAATAGACGCAGATCGGGACTGTCAAACGAGCAATTGTGAGTCCGGGTCGCGCATCCTACATGAGGCTTACAACCGACAACGGGTCGGCTGTTTCAAATCCAAGGACTGCGCAAATGGCAACCACTGCAAATATTCATGCGCCGCTCGGAGCAGCTACCATCCTGCACGTAGTGGACGCGTTCTCGAACGCTTTTGAAACCGTTGTTGAATGGAACGAGAGCCGCAAAACCCGCAAACTGCTGTCTCAGCTGACCGACGCTCAGCTGGAAGACATCGGCTTGGTTCGCGCGGATATCGCGAAGCTCTGATCCTTCGACCGGATCACCAAATCGGAACAGCCGCCCGGATCCCCGAGCGGCTTTTTCTTTGTCAGCTTTGGACGTATTTCCCTAGCTGAGATGGCACAAAGGCCTCAATCGCGGCAGTGGCAACCACATGTCGCGTGCCAGCGGCCTTATCCACTACATCCTGTCCACCCAGAACCGCGCGCACCTCAGCTTTGCCGCGTGGTAGATCGTCTGCGACCAGATCACAATCGACCAGATCGGGGTTTTGCACACCAATCGTCACTTGGACCCGCATCTCAGCGTGATTGATCCCCAGGTTCGAAAACAATGTGATCGAGGAATGATGTAGTGCATCCTGCACCGCCCGTCGTGCAGCCTTGGTGTAATCCTGACCATACAGGTCGTTCCCCATCCCCATTTCAAGAATGATACGCTGTTCGCTCATTGCACGGCCTCCATATCAAACGAAACCGCCAACGCAGCGTTAGCGATCACCGTTCGGCCCTCCTCACCCGGTTTCTCGATATCAAGCCCTCCCTTGGCGACCGAGACGCTGGGGTTTCCATAGGGAAACACAGCCAAGAGCTGGTCGGTGTCCACCTGTTCGGGCTGCTGCACACCGATTTCGACATCTATGACCATCGAATCTTTGGGAAAGCCGAACAGCTCGGCCATGTTGATCGAGTTATGCCACAGCGCGTCCTTGATCGCCCGTCGCGCGGCTTCGGTGTAATCCTCCCGGCGCAGGGACGTTCCCATTCCGAATTCCACCAATACCCGTGTTTTGGCCATCTGCCCCCTCCGATCTTTCAACAAAAAAGGCGCCCGGGTACAGGCGCCTTTGGTCTTTCTCTGATCTCAGACAGATCAGATGGATTCGTCGATCCAGCTTTGCAGAGCGGCCTTCGGCGCCGCGCCTGCCCGGTTCGAGACGACCTGGCCGTCCTTGAAGATGAACAGCGCCGGGATGCCACGCACGCCCATGGCGGCGGCGGCGTTCGGGTTGCTATCCACATCGACCTTGGCGATTTTCACCTTGTCGCCATACTCGGCGGCCAGTTCTTCCAGCGCGGGGCCGATCTGTTTACAGGGGCCGCACCATTCGGCCCAGAAATCCACAACTACGGGAACGGCCGAATTCTTGACTTCGGCGTCAAAGGTGTCGTCGGTAACGGCAACGGTCGACATATTCTGTCTCCTGAATGGGGTAAACTTGGGATCAGAACGTAGGTGCCGCCGTAGGGAAGGTCAAGATATCTGGGTGCGGGCCAGTGCGTCCGTCACAAGATCGTGTGGCAGCCACATCAGTTCAGCACTGCGCGTCCAAAGGATCGCGGTGCGGATGGTCTTGTCAGGATAAATCTGTGTCAGCGCTTGCGCATAAGCCCCCATCTGACGCAGCAGGCCTTCGGGGCAGGCTTCGGCGTTTGTGGGAACCGTAGCATTTGATTTGAAATCAATAACATGTACTTCGGTGTCGGTCACGATCAACCGGTCGATAACCCCACGCATGCGCTGCCCGTTCAGGTCGGCAGACACGGGAACCTCTGCCAGAGCATCGGGGGCGAATATTGGTTGCAGGTGTGCGGCTGTCAGAACTGCTGTGGCTTCGGCCAGCAGCTCATTTCGTTCCCCGTCATGCATATCGGGCAGAACGCGGGCGCAAAGCTCGGGCCAGCTATCGTGCGCCGTGCCGGGCAAATACTCCAGCAGCAAGTGCAGTCGGGTGCCGCGCAGCTTTGCGGCCTCTTCATCCTGGCCCGCGTCACCAGGAAGCGCCTTGGCCCCGCCCAGATCGGATGGGCTGACGGTTTCAAGGGTCTCAGGCGCATCTTGCATCGGGAGCGCGTAGAAGTCGGGCAGATTGGGGGATGTTTCCGACGGCTCTGAATGCGCGACCAGAGGCAAAGCATCCCAATCGCCATGTGCCAACCTGCGTGTATCTGTTGCCTCCAGCTGTGTCGCCCCTGCCCGCGCCATCGCGGCCTCAACCATTTGATACCAGCTAGACCCGTCCTTGCCGACATCACCAGCCGCTGCCATGATCAACCACTTTTCGGCCCGAGTTAGAGCCACATAGAGCAATCGTAACCGCTCATTTTCTTCCCGACTACGTGCCTCCTCCCGCGCCCGAGTGATCAGTTTGGGTGAGGCATCCGCCGGAACTTTCCAAAGCGGCACCCCATCTGCGACCATGATCTCGGCATCGCGCGGGGCCTGGCGTTTTCCGGTGTCGGGCAGGATCACAATGGGCGCCTCCAACCCTTTTGAGCCATGCACCGTCATGACGCGGATCATGTTGCCCACACCGCTCATCTGCCGTTTGATTTCCAGATCATCGGTCTGCATCCAGACCAGAAAGCCGGTCAGGCTGGGAATATCGGTGCGTTCATAGGCCAAGGCCTGCGATAGCAGGGCATTGATTCCATCCTCGGCTTCTGCCCCAAGCCGCCCGAGCAGCTTTCGCCGCCCGTCGTGGCGGGTCAGAATGCGCTCGATCAGGTCGTAAGGCCGCAGAAAGTCGATTTGGCTGCGCAAATCGTTGAGCATGGCGAGCGTTTCGGGGAATTCTTCCGCCCGGTTACGCAGCGCGGCCCAAAGATAGGTTTCCTGCCGTCGATGGGCCAGATCAAACAACGACTGTTCGGTCCAGCCGAACAGCGGGGATTTTAGAACAGTGGCCAGCGCCAGGCTATCCTCAGGCGTCGCAAGAAAGCTCAGCAATGCCGCAAGGTCTTTGACCGCCAGTTCTGCGCCCACTTTCAATCGATCCGCCCCTGCGATGGGCAGCCTTTTGGCCTTACACGCGCGTATGATCTCGGCAAACAGGTCCGAGCGACGCTGAACAAGGATCAGAAAATCACCCGGCTGTATTTTGCGACGCACGAAAGTGCCGGGCTCTTGACCGTCCTCGGGGATCGTTACATCGCCATCAATCATTTCCTGGATCGATGATGCAATCTGGTCGGCAAGAAGAACCGTGTGATGGCGCGATCCGGGCCGGTCTACCGGGTCGGTCCAGTCGCCGTCTTCATCATCCTCAACCTTCTCAATTGCTGGCCAAAGATCGACACGCCCTGGCAAGCTTTCCTTGAAAGCAATGTGAAGCGCCTCGTCCTGAAAGCCCGCTTCAGCGTGCTCTTCAAACAGAATATTGACTAAAGAAAGGATCGCGCTTGAGGAACGAAAGGAATAAGCAAGTTCAGATTTCTCCAACTTAGAGCCTGATTCCGCCAGTTTCCGCCCAAACTCTGCCTGCATCCGATCAAAGGCTTGCGGGTCTGCGCCCTGGAACGAATAGATCGATTGCTTCTTGTCCCCGACCACGAAAATCGTGCGTTCGACCCCGGACCGGGCCCCTTCCCCGCTGGTGAATTCCTGTGCCAGTTTTTCGATCACATCCCATTGATCCGGGCTGGTGTCCTGTGCCTCGTCGACCAGAATGTGGTCGATGCCACCATCCAGTCGATACAGTACCCATTCCGCCACGGCCGGGTCGTTCAGCACCTGTCGCGCGCGCAGGATCAGATCGTCGAAATCCAGCCAGCCGCGCAGCTGTTTGCGGCGCTCATATTCCGGCAGGAAGGCGGCGGCAAATCGGTGCAGAACGGCGGTTTTCTGGGCGGCGACCAGTGCCAGGCGCTGCTCCCGCGCCGCTTCGATCCGCAACATCAGCACCTCAAGCTGCGGCATCCGGTCAGCCAGCGCGCCTTCGCGCAAGGCTTTCGTGGGGAAGCTGCCGATTTTAGCAGAGAACGGGTCTTTCGCCGCCTTGCCTGTCAGCAAAACCCCTTCGAGCAGCGGCAGTTGCGTCAATCGCGCCTCTGTGAATCCGGCCAGTTTTGTTGCTGCCTTGGCATTGTTGCCGCCGCTTTCCATAAGCACGGGCAGGAGCGATTGAATCAACTCAACCTCACCGCCCATAAATACCTGGGACAGCAGACTGTTTTCATCAAACTCATTCGGCAGACCAAAGCGATCCAAAAGGTCAGACCACTGCAAAGGCTGATCAAACAAGCTCCGCCTTTGGGTCACTGCCGCTGTCAGCCTGTCAAATCCGGTATCGGTGATGAACCGCGCGACGTCTTCGATCAGAGGCGCCTGAGGGCCCTCGGCGAAATCTTCGATGATCTCTTCACGCAACAAGGCTGCGGCGCGATCTTCCATTTCTGCAAATTGCGGACTGACGCCCGCTTCCAACGGAAAACGACGTAGGAGTGAAGCGCAGAACGAGTGGATCGTCTGAATTTTCAGCCCCCCCGGCGTTTCGATCGCACGGGCAAACAAGGTCCGCGCCTGCGCCAACCGATCTGGGTCAATCGCCCCTGTTACTCCCAAATCGACCAATTCGCCTTCAAGCCTGTGGTTAGCCAGCATTGCCCATTCACCCAGGCGCTTGAACAACCGGTTTTGCATCTCGCTGGCCGCAGCCTTAGTGTAGGTCAGGCACAGGATGTGCTGCGGCTGCACCCCATCCAACAAAAGTCGTGCCACGCGGTCGGTCAGAACCCGTGTCTTGCCCGAGCCCGCATTGGCAGCGAGCCAGGTCGAGGCGTCGGGGCGCGCGGCCTGTACTTGCCGCTCGGTCGCATCGTTGCGCGCGGTCATGTCAGATCCTCTGGTCGGGTTTCGGCAGAACGGTCCCATTCACCGAACCGCGCCAGATGATCATAGTCGCCAATATCGGTGTCCTTGTGCAGCATCCGGCGGGATGAAAACCCTTGATCAGGCTCTAAATAGGCGGAAATGAGCTGTTTCAGCTCGGTCAGGACCTTCTCGGTCGGTTCTTTGACTAGGGGGGCTGCGACCTCTTTGTAGCTGCCACCCATCCCGATAAAGATCGCCTCGGCCACGTCTGTTGGATCGATCCCTTCAATGGCCCCTTGTTCGGCCATCGCCGCCTCGATCAGCAATTGTTTGTCAAACTTGGCCTGCTGGCTTTCGCTCGGCGGCACACCGGTTTTGTAGTCGATGATCCGCAACACACCCCGGCTGTTGCGGTCAATCCGATCGGCGCGCCCGGCAATGGTGAAATCTAGTGGAGTCAGCGCCAGTTTCATTGCCGCTTCAAAGGCCACCGGTCCGCCATCACCGCGTCGGGCGGTCTCGGCGCGCAGAAAATCTTCGGCAATTCGGTCTAACCGCGCCAGCCAAAGCTTGCGCGCGGTGGGCCATGCGACGTGCTTTTCCAGCAAATCATGGGCGCGTTTCAAGAAATTCTCGCGCGTCAGCAAGGCGGCATCCAACACGCTTTCCTTGACGAAATGTTCGAGAATTTCATGAACCACGATCCCCCGCAGCAGCGCATCCGGGGCTTGCACCAGTGGATCAAGCGGTCTTAGTCGCAGTACATGTTTGGCGTAGATCGCGTAAGGGTCGCGGATCAGCCGCTTGATCTCGGTCACCGACAAACGGTTCGGTCGCGCAGCAACCGGAGGGCGCGGCGATGGCCGGTGTGCAGGGTCGACCCGAGGCGCCTGTTCCAATGTCTTGGCCCAACTCAGGTAGGTTTTCCCCCGCGCTTTCATGTCAGACAACGCCGCCCGGCCCCCCTGATCTGGCAGGCCATTCAGCAGATTGGTCAGGCGGTTCAGCCAACGGGAGGGCACAGTTTCCGCGTCATCCGAGCGGATTGCACGGGTCAGCCAGACCTCAGGCGCGCCGATGGCTTGCTGAAAATCATGTGCCGAAAGGCCGATCCGGCGTTCTGGCAGCAACAGGCCTGCCTTATCGCGCATCTGACGGTTCAGCCAGGGGTCCGGTGCCGGAGCCTCGGGCCAGCTGCCTTCGTTCAGGCCACCCAGAATCAGCAGATCAGCCCCTTGCACCCGTGCCTCAAGCGTGCCCCAGATCATGATATAGGGATGCGGTGCGTCGCGGTCGCGCACCTCTTCCCCGGCCAGCAAAGCCCCCAAAAGGTCTGCAAAGTCATGTGCGGTCATTGGGCCGCCATGTTGGGCCTCATCTTGCAGGGCAGTCAGGACGCCCAGCGCTTTTTGGCCTGCGTTTTTGTCCCAGAGCGTACCCTGTTCTCCGGCAGAACCAGCCGAGATCGCCTCGGCCAGATCCCGTAACCGCCTGACCCAATCGGAAAGCGGATGCGTGCCCGAAACCTGCTGATCGCAGAAATACTGACCAACCCAGCCAATCCAGTCTGTGGATGCTTCGGTTCGGATAGCCGACGCCGTTAGGCTGACACGATCCGGAAACGGGGGGCCATGGCGACGCAGGTCCAGTTCCAGATCGCGGGTCTGTAGCAGATGGGTGCCACGCTCTCCACCATCATGGCAGAGGGGGTGTTTCAGAAGGGTCAACAGCGCCTCACCGTCCAGACGCCGGGCAAACAGGCCCGCAACATGGCGCAGGAAGCGGCCCGGAGGTGACAGCTGCAAGGGCAGACCCGCGCTGTCATCGGGCAAAATGTTCCACCGGTCCAGCGCTGCGCTGACTTGCCGGGTCAGCATCCTGTCAGGGGTGATCAGCGCGGCTGTCTGGCCAGTTTCTGCGGCCTCACGCAGGCGCAAGGCGATGGCCAGCGCTTCGGATCGGGGTGAATCCGCCTCGACCAGTGTCAGGTCTTTTGTTGCCTGATCCAGATCTGTCAGCTGCGGCCCTTCGGACATCCACGCATCGGTGATGGGTGCCGGGCGTAAGGCTAATGATACCAAACGGTTACGTGCGCGAGAGGGGGGCTCACCCCCTGTCCAAGACTGGATTTGATCTGGGGTCAAGCCCAGCTCTCGCATCAGTTTTCGGAACCGGAACTGCGGATGGTCTTCCGAAATCAGCGCCTCATCCAACCGATCCCAGACCGCCCGCGGCTGGTCGAAATCAAACCCCGGCAGGATCAGTGCCCCCTGCGGCAGTCTCGCGATGGCCTGCATCAGCATCAAAGTGGTGCCCCGCGATCCAGTTGAGCCCGCCAGAATGACCGGGTGCTGAGGAGGGGACTCTGCCCACCGCGCGATCAGGGCCTCAACCACCCGGCGTTGCCGGGTCGGTGCATCCATTGTTTGATCGCCCGCATCGACGAAATGATCTGCGATCCCGATGAAAGCCTGTGCGCGTGCCCAATGCCCGGACAAATCACTGACATCCAGCTGACGGATCGCATCGGGATGTACACCTTCGCCCTGCATCTCATCAATCAATGCGGCCAGGCTGTCGGACAAATCGAACAGCGAAGCCCGCGCTGCCAAATCCGGTTGTTGATCCAGCAGTTTGGCGACCAGCTGTGTCAGCTCCAAGCGCCGTCGCAGCGGCGGGATGGCGGGTGGAATTTGTGCCAGATCAGCGCTTTCGCCCAGATCTGTGACCAAAGACAGCCGGGGCAGCAGACAAGGCGGCCCCTCATCGAACAGGTCCCGTACGCGGCGCGCCATCCGGCGGGTATTGACCACCAGTTGCACGCGGGCCAGTGCTTCGGGCGGGCCAGCGCTGCGCTGGCGTAGCCCGTCAACCAGTGCTTTGGGAAAATCCGCGCCGGGTGGAACGGCAAAGACACGGGGCAGGGGGCTGGCGTCAAACATCGGCCAGCAGCCCCTCGGCCAGCGCGATCCCTTCGGGTCGCCCAACGTCGCACCAGCGGCCGGGATACTCGACCGCAAACAGGCGACTTTGCGCGTGCATCCGGTTCCAAAGCAGGTTCAGCGAAAAGGCCGGTTCAGCGAAATCCTGCAACCCGTCGGTCTTGATGATCTGCGCCCCGCCATAGACCAGCCCTGGCCCGCGTGTGATCCGACCGTCTGCATCGGCGGTGAAATCCCCGTCACCGCCGTGACCAATCGTGCGCCCAATCGGGATACACATCAGTAGCGCATCCATGCGCTCGGGATCCCACGCTTGTTGCAGCAATGTCAAAGGGTTCGGACCGGCCCAGATGGCATCTGTGTTCATCGTGAAAACCGGGTTCGAGCACAGCAGGGGCAAGGCAGCACGCAACCCCCCGCCGGTCTCCAATATCTCAGGCTCTTCCCGCGACAGGAGCACACCCTTGGGTATCAGATGCGCCGCCAGTTGATCGGCGCGGTAGTGCAGATTGGCCACAACACGTTCCGGCCCCAGCGTCTCAACATGATCCAGCGCGTGATCAATCAAGGCGCGGCCAGCCACTTCGATCAGCGGTTTGGGGCGATCCTTCGTCAACCCTCCCATCCGGGTGCCAAACCCGGCAGCAAACATCATGACAGCGGTTGGAGTGTCGGTCATGCGGCCCTCAGCTTGGCCAGATTGTCGGGCGTGGGTTCGGGCAAAGCGTCTCGCAGCAATTGGGCCACCGGGATCAGGGCAGGGTGTTCCAGATCGCGCATCAAATGAGACCAGGTGGCCGGAATCAGATCGATGTATTTCGGCTTGCCGTACTCCATGGCCAGACGAGAGAAACCGCCCAAAATGCGCAGATTCCGCTGTGCTCCAAGCACCGCATAGGCAGCTCTGAAGTCGTGATCGTTTGCACCAGAGGCCGTGATGTAGCGATTGATCATCTGCATTTCGGTTCCTGCGGAAACCGAGCGGCGCACATCTTGCAACAGCGACACCAGATCATAGGCTGGGTGCCCCAGCATCGCGAGTTGAAAGTCCAGCAATCCGACACGTTGCACGCCGTCCCGGTCCGGTAACCAGATCAGATTCTCGGCATGATAATCCCGCTGGATGACAACTTTCTGACCCGAAGTTTCCTGATGCAGCAGGTCCGAAAACCGGGTTTGAAATCGGTCCATCGCTGCGTGGTCATAACCGCCCTGAATGCCTTGGGCGTATTTGGTGAACGACAGGGCCGAAAGGTCAGTCATCAGGGCAGGGTCGTATGATGGCAGTGACAGCAGTGGCGCCTGATGCAGGTGCACCAGAACATCGGTTGCGGCCCCATAAAGCAGTCGCTCTTTACCCGGATCATGATCCAGAACACGCGCAAACAGATCGTCGCCAAAATCCTCTAGCAGCAGAAAGCCGAACTCGGAATCTTCCGCGTAGATTTCCGGCGCATTCAGCCCGACCGAGCGCAGATATTCGGCGACACGCACAAAAGCGTCGACATCCTCACCCTTTTCTGGTGGTGCATCCATGAGAACGGCAGTCCGACCGGTCGCCGGGTCGGTCAGCCGTTCATATCGTCGGTTCGAGGCATCCCCTGCCAGGTGCGCGCGCTGGGCGCCAGCCCATGGTGTCTGCGCGATCAGGGCCTCGGCCAATACGGCACGGTTTGTCATGTGATCGCCTCCAGTCTATGCGTCCATTTCGGGTCAGACCACGTAAGTGTCAGATGCCGTGTTTCGGTTTCATTCGGATCTATCGCAAAGGACATGGTCAGCGCGGATTGCGGAGCTAAAGGACCTAGCTTATCGGGCCATTCGACAAGGCAGATTGCGGTCTCAAAGGCATCGATCAGGCCCAGTTCCTCAACCTCATCGACCGAGCTGATTCGGTAGAGATCGCAGTGCCAGATTTCGCCTGCCGCAGTGTCATAGCCCTGCACCAGCGTGAATGTAGGTGAAGGCACGTCCTCGGGCACCTGCATCAGAGATTGGATCAGGCTGCGTGCGAAATGGGTCTTGCCGCTGCCAATCGGACCTTGCAGTAGTAGAACATCGCCAACGGCCAATTCCGTCCCCAATCGGGCCGCCAATGCGAGCGTGTCTTCGGGTGAAACCAGGGTCATGGAATGGGGCGGCATTGTCATGCCGCCACAATGGCCCCACGTCTGGGCGGCTGCAACCCGGTTCAGGCGCTGATTTGTTCGATTGTAGGCTGCCTGCTGATCAGAGCCTCATGACCAAATCGGACAATGGTCGCACCGTTCTGCATTGGGGTTACGGTACAGTCCAATTTCGTGCCGTCGCGCATGCCAATCTCGGCCGACCATTCGGCCCGGTTATCGCGCATTTCGATGAAATCGCGAATCTCACCCAAAACAGGTGTTGCGACACAGTGCTCCTGCCATTTCCGGGTGACATCCATGGCTGTTTCCGCCTGAAACCCCGCATCCGCCGGATCGCCCCATAGCTGTTGATAAGCGTAGTTTGTAAAGGCCAGCGTGCCGTCATCGGCAAACACCGCGATTGCATCTGCCAGCTTGTCAAAGATGGATTGCATCAGGTCCATTTCTGACCGGAAACGGCGGGTCAACGTGATCTCGGCGGTGATGTCTTCGAACAAAAAGGCCACCGCGCCATCGGGATGTGGCCTCCCACTGACCGAATAGACCGACCCTGAGGGTAAAGACCAGGTTTCCTGATAATTTCCATCCTCTGCCGCTTCGAGCAGATCGTTCATCTGATTGCGCCACGAGCGGTAGTTCTTTGGCTCTGGCATCATGTGTTGTTCGCGCAGCATGTCAAAAAAGCTGGAGAGGCTGGGGCGACAGCTGAGAAAGTCAGGCGGCAATGTCGTCAGATCGATCAGTGCCGGATTGAACAGGGCCAGTTGGCGGTTGCGGTCGAAAATGGCCAGACCAATTGACAGCTGCGCAAAGGTTTTTGTCATCGTCTGCACGAATTTGCGCTGGGCGGTTTCTGCCTGGACAATGGCGTTGATGTCGACTGCGTAGCACAGACACCCTTGTTCGTCATCAACTTGAGTCAAATCGAACCAAAGCTGGCTGTCGCAATCATCAACCTTGACCGCGACACGCGCTTTGCCACTGGGCCCCGGTTTGTCATCCGCATTGGAAAACAGGGGCGCGGTCAGGTCCACGTCCGGGCCACGCGCCTTGCGCGCGACAGCAATATAGGCGGTGTTGCACCATCTGACCTGTCCGTTGTGATCCAGCAGCCAAACCGGATAGGGGGCCTGATCCATCGCATGCCGGATCGGGTCATTGGGGTCGCGCATATGTGTTTCGGTTGGTCGGGTAGGTTCGTGTAGTTGTACCCGGACAATTCCGTCGATCCATTCGCACAAAACCTCGCGCTCGACCGTGCAGTCGATGGCCGAGACAACCAGATTGCCTTGATCGCGCACTAGGTCAGGCGTTTCAGGGAAGGTGGGAAAATCCCTTTGCAAGAGGCGGCGCAGACCGCTCCAGTTTTTGACATCGTCAAATCCGGCCAGAGCGATGTCCGAATGGCTGATCAACCGAGCCCCATCGAACAGGAAGACGGCGTCAAACAAGGACGAGTTTGAAAACAGTCCATAGCTGTCATCCCGCCGCGGGCGCCGCGGCAATAGCCATTGAACGGCCAGACAACATGAAACCAAACTGATTGAGGCCAGGATGATCCAGTCAGCCATAGGAAACCCCATGCCAGATTACGTGCTGGGATCAGACTATTGCTCCGATTGGTTAACGCACTGTTAACTCACGCCCGAATGCGCTGGTTGCTGCCGGATGGCACTGGCGTGTCACCTTTTTGCGCGTCAATCATTTTGCGCGGCCATGAAACGCGCACGATAGCCCCCCGATGTGCCGGATTATCTGACAAATGCTGATAAGGGTCTGAGCCATTGGCAAATTCAAGCTCGGCTCCACTGCGTTCCAGTAGGGTTTTGGCGATAAACAGGCCCAACCCCATCCCTTCGTATTCGGGGCGCGCGCGTTGGTCTGACTCGGCCCGCCTTCGGCGCATGAACGGATCACCGATCCGGCCAATCAGGTGCGAGGGATATCCACGCCCATCGTCCATGATGCTGACGGTGATCTGATCTGTGGTCCAATGCGCCTCGACCCAGACATTGGAGCGCGAAAAATCCACCGCGTTCTGGATCAGGTTGCGCAGCCCGTGAATGATTTCGGGCTTACGCAGGATCGAGGGCTGCTGCACATCCCCATCCAACGCTGGGCCTTCGATGAAATGCACCAGCTTACCGCGTTCAATATGCGGTTCCGCGGCCTCGTGGATAACAGTCGAGATCGGGGCCTGGCGCAAATGCAAATCGTCCTTACCTGCCCGCCCCATATCACGCAGAATATCGCGGCAGCGATCAGCCTGTTCACGGATCAGGGCGGCGTCATCTTTCAGATCGGGGCGATCCTCAAGCTCTTCGATCAGTTCCGAGCTGGTCAGTTTGATTGTCGCCAGCGGCGTCCCCAGCTCATGCGCGGCGGCGGCGACAACGCCGCCCAGATCAGTCAGCTTTTGTTCACGCGCCAGCGCCATATGCGCGGCCGACAGCGCCTCAGACATGGATTGCACTTCGGAACTGACACGATGCGAATAGGCCCCGATGAAGACGATCGCAATGATGATAGCCGCCCAGTTGCCGAACAGAAGAATATCTGGGATGCGCAGAATGAACCCGATATCGGTGCGCAAGGGCAGGTGAAATTCAGCCAGTAAGGTGGCAAGGATGATGGCGACACCGCCCACGATCAGGGTAGAGCGCGTGCTCATAACATTGGCCGAGATCGTGACGGGCCCCAACAGCAGCAGGGCGAACGGGTTGTTCAAACCACCGGTCAGATACAGCAGAAACGCCAATTGCAACAGGTCAAACAGCACCATCAGGAAGTTTTCGAACTCGGACAGACGCTTGTTTTGCGGAAACAGGAAGATCGCCGTCAGGTTGCCGAGGACCGAGACTCCAACGGCCAGATAGCACAGTCCGAGCTCAAGCTGCACATGATAGGTTTGCTGCGCGACCGTGATGGCGGTGATCTGACCCACGATGGCCACCCAGCGCAGCAGGATTAGTGTGCGTAGCCGGATCCAGCTGCTGCGCTCCTGGCCGCGCCAAAACGTCTGATTGGAATCTGCCATGGGTCGATTATGTCCTGTTGCATCAGCTGTTCATCTTGATAGGTGTCCCGGCCGAAACGATCAACAATCCCTTGCGTATGGATATTCGTCATGACTCGCCTCTATGCAATTCTCGCAACTGTTGTCCTGGCTGTTGGCCTTGGGGCGATGTGGCTTTTGACACAAGGATCGGGGTCGGATGACAAATACGCCCAATGCCGGTCCAGCCAGATCGCAGGCGGGACCGCCACGATTGGCGGACCGTTCGAACTGGTCAATGGAAAGGGCGAGACGGTCACTGACGCGGATGTGATCACCGAACCGACGCTAGTCTACTTTGGCTACACCTTCTGCCCCGATGTCTGCCCGTTTGACATGTCCCGCAATGCCGATGCGGTGGATATTCTGGCCGAGCGCGGGCAATCGGTGACGCCCGTGTTCATCTCCATCGACCCGGATCGGGATACGCCCGAAGTGGTGGCCGACTATGCGTTCAACCTGCACGAGCGGTTGATTGCCCTGACCGGATCACCCGAACAGGTCAAAGCGGCCAGCCAGGCCTATAAAACTTACTACAAGGCCCACGACAAAAGCGACGAATATTATCTTGTTGACCATTCGACCTTTACTTATCTGGTCACACCCGAGGATGGATTTCTGGAGTTTTTCAAACGTGACGACACGGCCGAACAAATGGCCGACAAGATTGGTTGCTTTCTCGATCAGGCATCCTGAGGACAAGCCGGTTTGACCTTTAGAGCGGCGCTGCTATTACTCATGTTCAAGCCAAAGGCATGAAATAACCGAAAGACCCAAGAATGGCAGACCCTTCTCAGCTTGATATCGGCCCGGACAAAACTTTGCTTCTGGTGGATGATGATGAGCCGTTTCTGAGGCGTCTGGCAAAGGCCATGGAGAAACGCGGTTTCGAGGTTGAAACCGCCGGTTCCGTTGCCGCCGGTCGCGCCATTTCCACTGCCCGTCCACCTGCCTATGCTGTGGTTGATCTTCGGTTGGAAGATGGCAATGGGCTTGATGTTGTCGAGGTGTTGCGCGAGAAGCGCCCCGACAGCCGTGTCGTGGTTCTAACCGGGTATGGAGCCATCGCAACCGCGGTGGCCGCGGTCAAGATCGGGGCGACAGACTACCTGTCCAAACCCGCGGATGCCACAGACATCACCAACGCGCTGCTGGCCAAGGGCGACGAGCTGCCCCCGCCGCCGGAAAACCCCATGAGCGCAGATCGCGTGCGATGGGAGCATATCCAGAGAGTCTATGAGCTGTGTGATCGCAACGTGTCTGAAACTGCGCGGCGTCTGAACATGCACCGCCGGACATTGCAGCGCATTTTAGCCAAGCGCAGCCCGCGCTGACGGGTTCACATGGCCAGGCTGTCGTCTGGTCGATCCACCTTTGTAAATCTTTGAACATTCACTGCGCGACCGTTTTGGTCGCGTTTTTTGGTCTGGGTGTGTGACGGATTTACAGTGTAACAATATACTGAGTATCGTTTTGTTAACCCTATTTATGCTACCGCGAAGACCTATGCATGTTGGTGATCTGCATGCGTACTAAAGGTTCGGAAATGATAAGTGAGAAACCCCAGTGTCCCTATTGCCAAACACGCCGTATGAGGCGCTGAAAATCTCCAATCCCGTTTTGAAAGGGATTGTCGCGCTGGTGACAAAATCGGCTGAAACATTTGGGTTTTGGGCGCGCCCGCGCAAGGGGGCGGCGGGCGAAGTCTCGGAGATGAATTTGTTGGATAATCTGTACTGGGTTTATAAAAGCAAAAATCCGGTGCAATTGCCCGAACCCGAGCTGCAAACGTCTGAGTTTATGAAAGCAAAGCACGCTCAGCTTGCTCCGCGCGCTGAGGGTGAAAAGGTCGAGACTCTCACGCTGAGTTTTGCCGGGGATATCCTGCGCACGCATCGGGCTGAGCCCGCGCAGGATCAGGTTTATGCACAGATCGAAGACTTGTTGTTCAAAAACGATATCGTCATCGCCAACTATGAATCGCCTGTTACAACCCAACCTCTGGTGGATGAAGTAATCGGCGATGCCGGCCCTCCTGTTGAATGTGCGTCAGAGGATCAGTTCGATGCATTGACCTGCCATAAAGGTCGGGCGATTGATGTCTTGAATCTGGCAAACAATCATATCTTCGATATGGGCATCGAAGGCGTGGAAACGACACTGGCCACACTGGCCAAGCGGAACATCCTGCCGATTGGGGTGAGTGAAGCCCCGGCTGATCCGGACGCGGCTAACATCATCGAACGAAACGGGATCAAGATCGGTTTTGCGTCCTGCGCCTTTGGAACTAATGGTCAAACCCTGCCCGATGGACACGGCTATAATGTCAATCTGGCCAAGCTGACCTCCAAGCATCAGCCGCCCGATATCGAGCTGTTGAAAACGCAGATATCAAACGCAAAGGCCGCCGAATGCGATTTGATCATTGCGGTTCTTCATTGGGGTCACGAATTCGAGCTGTTCCCGCGACGGGTGCAACAAGAAGCGGCAGAGGAGTTGGCGGAGTTTGGAGCAGATATCATCGTTTGCCACCACCCGCATGTGCCCCAGCCAATTCAGCTTTATCGGCTAAAGTCCGACGCAGTCAAAACAGTGCCTATTGCCTATTCGCTGGGCAGCTTGCTGTGGGGGTTCTCTCATGAAGATATCGCAAGCAGTGTGATATTGCAGGCGGAAGTTCAAAAGGCCGGAGGTAAAACGACAGTCACAAGCGTGACCGCCACACCTGTCCGGTGGTCTGCCCACGAGTCTGAAGGACGCATCATTCAGAAGGTTGAACAGCGGGCGGATTAGTTTGAACGCTGCGTTCAAAGATGGCCCAGCAGCAGTTGATGCCGCTGGGTATATGCCAGTCGCACCTCAACCGGTGGGCGCAGCGTGATCTTCAAACCGTCCATAATGGCCTTATCGGGCCGCCCGAAGAACTTTGTCGCTTCAGCTTCGGAAAATCCTGCGATCTGGGTTGCTTCCATCCACGCACTGATCTTGTCGGCCTTCTTGATCTGTCGTTTTATCGTCTTTGGAACCTCGGCAGGCAGCCCGAACCGGATGTGGATCGCTGCCATCAGGCGATCATCCAGCGCGCCATAGCCCGGGCCGACGGCGGATTTGACGGGTGAGATCATGTCTCCGATCACATATTCCGGAGCATCATGTAGCAGCGCGGCCAGACGCCACTTCACCGGCGCTTTGGGCGCGATCCGGCCATAGAGCTCTTCAACCAAAAGGGAATGTTCGGCAACGGAATAGGCAAAATCGCCGTGTGTTTGCCCGTTCCATCGCGCAACAAATGCCAGCCCATGGGCGATATCTTCAATCTCGATATCCACCGGGGTCGGGTCCAGCAGGTCCAGCCTGCGACCAGATAGCATCCGTTGCCAAGCGCGAGGTTGTGTTGCCATTTTGCCATGCCTTGTGAAGTGGGACACATTAAAATCACGATTTTCTGCTATGATGTACCTGTCAGGATCACCAGCTGCCAACGTTTTCTTGAGCATTCGTGCTTTGAAATGAAACGATGCGATCCCGACATAAAAACCGAGGGGGGCGCACGCTTCTCCCGGTGTGCTCCTCTCACACAGCGAAACGCGAAACGAAAGGAGTTTGCTATGTTTAAGCGTTTATTCGCCCTTACCCTGACCTTTGGCATGGCCGCTACAGCCCCGCCCGCCTTTGCCCAAACCTGTGCAGAGCGCGCGCATGTGATTGCCAAGCTGCAGAAAAGCTACTCGGAAGAGCTGGCCTTTGGTGGTTTGCAGAAAACACGCGGCGCGCAGTCGGTCATGGAGGTCTGGACCTCAAAGGAAACGGGCAGTTACACCGTTTTGGTGACCCAGGCGAACGGCATTTCCTGTATTGTCGCCGTTGGCACCGATTTTTTCGAAGCGATCCCGAAAGTCAAAGTTGACGGCACGCCAAGCTGATAAAACTGGCGTAACACTCCGTTTTCGGACATCCACATTGCCACCTGCCCCAAGGGATGTTAGGGGCAGCCAAGTGTGATTGACCGGAAAAATGGAGCGCCAGATGGCCGGGGACTATATCGTTAAAGACATTTCGCTGGCCGGGTTTGGCCGCAAGGAACTGGATATCGCCGAAACCGAAATGCCGGGCCTGATGGCCCTGCGTGCGGAATACGGTGAAAGCAAGCCTCTGTCAGGTGCACGCATCGTTGGTTCGCTGCATATGACCATCCAGACCGCCGTTCTGATCGAAACGCTGGTGGCGCTGGGCGCGGATGTGCGCTGGGCGTCGTGCAACATCTTCTCAACCCAGGATCACGCGGCGGCGGCGATTGCCGAGGCGGGCATTCCTGTCTTCGCCATCAAAGGCCAGACGCTGGAAGAGCATTGGGATTATCTGGACAAATCCTTCCTGTTCGAAGACGGCCCCAACATGATCCTGGACGATGGCGGCGACGCGACGCTGTACATCCTGCTGGGCGCACGCGCTGAGGCGGGTGAAGACATCATTCCTGTTCCCGGCTCGGAAGAGGAAGAGGTGATCAAGAAGCAGATCGCCAAGCGCATGGCGGCCTCACCCGGTTGGTTCACCAAGATGCGCGACCAGATTCAAGGCGTGTCTGAAGAAACCACCACAGGTGTGAACCGTCTGTATCAGCTGGTCAAAGAAGGTCACCTGCCGTTCCCGGCGATCAACGTGAATGACTCGGTGACCAAGTCGAAGTTCGACAACAAATATGGCTGTAAGGAATCGCTGGTTGACGGCATCCGCCGCGCCACCGACACCATGCTGGCCGGTAAGGTTGCCGTGGTTTGCGGGTATGGCGACGTAGGCAAAGGCTCGGCTGCGTCACTGTCCGGCGCGGGTGCCCGCGTTAAAGTCACCGAAGTTGACCCGATTTGCGCCCTGCAGGCTGCAATGGACGGTTACGAAGTGACTCTGCTGGAAGACGAAGTCGAAACCGCAGATGTGTTCATTACCACCACCGGCAACAAGGACGTGATCCGCATCGAGCATATGCGTGCAATGAAGGACATGGCCATCGTTGGCAACATTGGTCACTTCGACAACGAAATTCAGGTGGCCAGCCTTAAGAACCACAAATGGACCAACATTAAGGAACAGGTGGACATGATCGAGATGCCTTCGGGCAACCGCATCATCCTGCTGTCCGAAGGCCGTCTGCTTAACCTCGGCAACGCCACCGGCCACCCTTCGTTTGTGATGTCGGCCTCCTTCACCAACCAGGTCTTGGCGCAGATCGAACTGTTCACCAAGGGTGATGAGTACGAAAACGATGTCTACATCCTGCCCAAGCATCTGGACGAGAAAGTCGCCCGCCTGCATCTGGATCGCATCGGCGTGAAGCTGACCAAGATGGACAATGAGCAAGCGGCCTATATCGGGGTGAAGCCGGAAGGTCCTTACAAGCCGGAACACTACCGCTACTGATTGTCGTCTGACGATGACACCGAATTCTGGACGCCGCCGATACTTGTATCTGGCGGCGTCTTTCGTTTTTAGAATAGCCGTCGTTGCAATCCTTCTGGGTGGCGGTGGCTGGGCCCTGTTGGCGCATCCCAAAACGCCCGTGCCGTCATTTTGGAACCCTTTGCGCGATCTCAGGGTGAAGGCTCCGGTCACACCAGTTACCAAATACCAACTGAACCGCGCCCTTGCGAATGAGATGCAGTGCAGGTCCGCGCTGTCGAATGCGGGTGCTCGATTTGAGGCGATGGATGATCTGGTCGTCGATCAGAACTGCGGGATCACCGGGCGGGGGCTGTTGTCACAGCTGGTGACCTCGCGGATCGATGCGGTCGAGACCAGTTGCCGGACAACCCTGCGATTGGCGATGTGGGAACACCATGTCGTGCAGCCTGCGGCGCGTGATTTCCTGGGTACGGATGCAGAAAAGCTGCGCCACGCTGGCAGCTACAACTGCCGCCGTATGCGCACTGCACAAGGTCAATCCAGCCGATGGAGCAGCCATGCCACCGCCGACTCGATTGATATCGTAGGGGTCGAACTGACCGATGGGCGGACGCTTTCGCTGTTGTCAGATTGGAATGCCGCGGGGCCAGAGGCCGCGTTTCTAAGACAGATCGGGCAGGGGGCCTGTGATTGGTTCCGCGTGGTTCTGGGCCCAGAATACAATCGTTTACATGCGGATCATTTTCATCTGCAGGGCCCCGGCTGGGGATTTTGCCGATAGCTAACCGGGGCCTTGCTGGGTTAGAGCGCGATCAGCGCCCACTGACAGCGTCAGCCAACGCTTTGAACCGAACGATCTTGTAGATACCTTGCGAGGCATCCTCGCCCCCGTTCAAGACGGGCGAGCGGTGCAGTTCGTTGATGGTGGCATAGACATAGCCATCCGTTCCGATCGAGAACCCGTCGGGCCAGGGCAATTCGTCATCCGACTGGTACAGCGCCTCATAGCTGCCATCGGGTTTCGTCACGCCCAGAGCGTTGTCGGTCATTGCTGTGATGTAGACATTGCCGCCAGTATCGACCGTGGACCCATCCGAGATCGGCTTGTCTCCATAGCGTTCCACCCGCGCTTCCAGGTCAGCATCGGACAAGCTTTCATCTAACAGGTCGGTGGTGCGGAGGCGATACATCGCGCTGGCAGTCATCGGAGCGAAATAGACCCATGTGTTGGTCGGATCGACCGTGATCGGGTTGATGCCGATTTTCGCAGGGTTGCCGCCCAGCGTGATCTCACGCCCGTCGATCACCATCGGCGTATCTTCGGGGATCGTGTATTTCGATCCTTCAAGCACGCGCCGCGCGCGACCGGTTTCCAGATCGACCACGATAATCGCCGAGTTCTGGCCGTCGCCCGTGTCCGAGATATAGATCGCCTCATGATCTCGATCCACGGCCAGATCGTTCAGGAACGAGGTAGGCCGCACCACCGGCGCACCGATGTAATGGATCGCATGCAAGGTTTCGGTATTGGTATCCCATCCCACGATCCGACCGGTCTGGTTCTCGCCCTGACCATCCAGCATCCAAAGAATGCCCTCCCGATCTGCCCGCAGACCCAGAACGCCGTTCAGCCCGTCCGCATCATCCTGTGGTGCGCGGGCCCATGTTTCTGTCGGGTAGGGTTTGGTCGACCCATCGGGCATCACTTCGACAATACGCAGTTCAGGCCCGTAGAATTCATGCACCGACATGAACATCCGCCCATCCGGCCCGATGGCCAGATTTCCGGGTGGGATCGATTTGTCGAATTCCAGATATGTCTCCAACCCGTTCGCTAGGGTCGGAGTTGCCAGCGTCATCGCGCAGACCGCTGCATAAAGTGATTTCATCGGGACCTCCTCTGATTGTGACAGAGCAGATATCATTTGATTTTTTCTTCGATAACTGACTGAATTATGAAACCAGCGTTTGGAAATTTCGAATGTACCATGTGAATGATCTGCTGACTTTCGTCTCGGTCGCCAAAACCGGTGGCGTTGGGTCAGCGGCGCAGGCGCTGGGTATCTCAGCGGCGACTGTCAGCCACAGAATTGCGAAGCTGGAGGAGGTTCTGAACCTTAAACTCTTTCACCGCAACAGCCGCCGGGTTCAGTTAACCAATGAGGGGTTGATCTTTCTGGACCGGATCGAACCCCTCCTGTCGGATCTGCGCGAGGCCGAGCTGGAGGCCGGGAGCGGCAAAGGTGCCCTTCGCGGGCACCTGCGTGTCACCCTATCCCCGTGGATTTTATCCCGCTTTATCATGCCTTTGTTAGACGAGTTCCAGACCGAGCATCCCGACCTGACGATCGAGTTTCTGGCAGTGGACCGCTATGTATCATTGGTGGATGAAGGCATAGATTGCGCCATTCGTGTCGGAAAACTGTCCGACAGTAACCTGAGGGCGCGCAAGCTATGCGAAAATGACCGAATAATCTGCGCTTCCCCAGAATTTTTTGTCCGTCATGGTACCCCGACATCTGTCGAGGATTTACGTCAAACGCGCTGGGCTTGTTTGCCTTGGCAAACCCGTTTCGACACCTATGAGGGACAGCTATCTGTAGCCCGGCGCATTGCGGTGTCGAATTCAGATATGCTGACCGATGCCGCTGTGCAGGGCTTGGGTCTTGCGGTCAAATCACGGTTGGCCGTTCAGCGGGAATTGGAAGAGGGTGCGCTGGTTGAAGCGCTGCCAGGACTACTGAAATCTCCCGCAGCTCCGATTTCATTCGTTCACGCAGGCAGTAACACGCCCGGCCGCAAGGTTCGGGCTTTCTCTGACATAGCGGATCAAGCGTTTCGTGCGGCTTCGCGAAAGCGTCTCTCCGCTTAGGGGGAAAGCTTGGAATTTTTCCCTTTGTGTTGAAAACACTTGTGATTAACCTTCCCGCACCTGTTTCAAGGATTTGAGTAACCGCAGCCAGGACTGCTGATAGGGAGACTGTTTAATGGGAAAACGCGACGACTTGATCGCCAAATATGCCGATGACCTAAAGAACAAATGTGGCATGGATCCGGATATGGACCTGCTGACCAAGGTCACAATCGGTTGTGGCCCTGCGATTTATGATGCGGATGCATCGACTGTTGCCGCCAGCCAGGACGGTGAAATTGAGACTGTCAAAAACAACTTCCTGATCAAAAAGCTGGGCCTGTCCGATGGTCCGGAACTGATGGAAGCGATCAACAAAGCCCTGGAAACCTATGGCATGTCCGAGCGTAACAAATACCGCGCTGTCGTGTATTACATGCTGACAAAGCATTTCGGAAAAGAATCCGTTTACGGCTGATCCGATCCAGCCAAAGATACAAGCGCCCGCCTGTCCTCAAGGCGGGCGTTTTGCATTTGAGTCAGAGTTTAAGGACTTGCCGTTTGAAACCGGGGTCTTGACCGGTCTATAGATAGTTCAGTGACCAGGACGGTCAGAACCAGATATTTCCAGATGCGTGTGGTGAGTAGGGAGCACGTGGGGTAGGGAAGGTTCTGCATCTTTCAGGGCCTTCCCTTTTATCTATCCCTAATCCGCCTGCGTATTCCCCAATGCGCAGATCACATCCCATTCCGCGTCGCTGACGGGTTGAACGGACAGGCGTGAGTTTCGCACCAACACCATCTCGGACAGCCGCTCATCGGCTTTGATCTGATCTAGCGTGATGGTCTGCGAAAACGGGCGCACCGCTTTGATGTCTACGCATTCCCAGCGTGGGTCGTCGGTGGTGCTGTCGGGATGGGCCTCGGCGCAGACCTCGACAATCCCGACAATCGCTTTGTCTTTTTGTGAGTGATAGAAAAAGCCGCGATCGCCGATGGCCATCTGCCGCATGAAATTCCGGGCCTGATAGTTACGCACGCCATCCCATTCTTCGCCTGCGTCGCCCTTGGCGACTTGCTGATCCCAACTCCAGGTCGAAGGTTCCGATTTGAACAGCCAATATGCCATCAGCCAATCACCCGTTTCCAGGGGATCAACTCGACCGTAGCAAACAGCCCGGCTTTGGTATAAGGGTCATTGTCCGCCCAAGCCTGCGCGGCGGTGACATCTTCGACATCCAGAATGACCAGTGATCCAATCATGGCGTCCCCGTCCAAAAGGGGACCGGCCTGTGAGACGACGCCTGTTTCCTCGATATAGGCCAGATGGGCTGATCGATTGTCCAACCGCGTTTGCAAGGCGCCGTCTTTGTCTTTGGCGATCAGGGCGATGAGCATTCTATTCCTCCTTCAGGGGCCGACCCAGCAGTGACTGAATCGCTTCAGCAATACTGTAGGCACCATCGCTGAGTTCCGCCACCGTTGCGCTGATCGGCATATCCAGCCCTTCGGATCGGGCAATCTTGGCCATGGCGCGTGCGGTGGCGACGCCTTCGACCGTGGTGTCGGTGTCGAAGGGCTGATTTAGACCCAAACTCAGGCCAAAACGGTAGTTTCGGGACAGATCGGACGAGCAGGTCAGCACCAGATCCCCCAGCCCGGACAGACCCATCAAGGTCTCTGCCTGCGCCCCGCGCCGGGCGGCAAAGCGCTGCATTTCGGCAAAGCCGCGCGTGATCAGGGCAGCCCGCGCGCTGTCACCCAAACCCGCGCCGATCGCAGCGCCGCATCCAATCGCCATGACGTTTTTCAACGCTCCGCCCAGCTCGGCGCCGATGGTGTCGGTTGTGCGATACAGGCGCAGGTTGGTGGTGGTCAGCCGGGCTTGCAGGTCTTGGCCTAAGTCGGCATCCGTGCAGGCCAGAGTCAGCGCCGTCGGCAAGCCGCGTGCGATGTCGTCCGCAAAGCTGGGCCCGGTTAGCAGCGCAGGTTGCGCGTCCGGGATAGTTTCGCGGATCACCGCCACGGGGCCAAGGCCGGTGGACAGTTCAATCCCTTTGCAGCAGGCGACCAAGGTTTTGCCTGCCAAGGCAGATTTATGCTGCTCCAAGGCCATACGCAGCTGTTGCATAGGGACGGAAACCACCAGCACATCCGCTTGACACGCCTGATCGATTTGCGCTGTCACGCTAATCTGGTGCGGCAAAGCCACGCCGGGCAGGCGTTGCGCGTTTTCGGCCGTTTCTTGCATCGCTCTCGCCTGCGCCGCATCGCGGGACCAAAGGGTCACCGGCCCGTTACCGGCCAGTGATATGGCCAAGGCGGTTCCAAATGCGCCGGAACCCAGAACAGAAACACTCATGCCTTGGCCCCTTTCTTGCCGCTGCCCAACATGGCCGGGCTGGTTTGATCCAGAGGCCAGCGCGGGCGGGCCGTCAGGTCCAGACCGTCTCGCGCACCGGCGCGAAAGCGTTCCAATCCGGCATAGGCAATCATGGCTGCGTTGTCGGTGCAAAGGGCCAAAGGGGGTGCAGTGAACCTAGCACCCATTTCATTGGAAACAGACTCTAATGCGGCGCGAATGCCCGAGTTTGCAGCAACCCCGCCCGCCACAGCGATCACCGGCTCTGCGGGGGTTTGTTCAAGATACAGGCCAATGGCGCGGCGTGTTTTTTCAGCCAGCGTGTCTACGACCGCTTGTTGAAATCCGGCGCAAAGGTCGGCGCGGTCCTGGCGGGTCAGCCCGCCGTTTTCGGCTACGATTTGATCCCGCATGCGCATCAGGGCTGTTTTCAAACCGGAGAAGGACAGATCGCAGCCGGGTCGATCCAGCAACGGACGGGGAAACCGGAACCGCTTGGGATCGCCTGACCGAGCCTCGGCCTCAACCGAAGGCCCGCCGGGTTGGGGCAAGCCCAGCAAACGGGCGGTTTTGTCAAAGGCCTCGCCCGGCGCGTCATCGATTGTGCCGCCAAGGCGGGTGAAGGTATCGGAACCATGGGCAATCAGGTATTGGCAGTGACCGCCCGAGACGAGCAGCATCAGATAGGGAAACGCGATTCCATCGGTCAGGCGCGGTGTCAGGGCGTGACCTGCCAGATGGTTGACGCCGATCAAAGGCAGCCCGGTCGCGGCGCTGATCCCTTTGGCGCACATCACGCCCGACATGACACCGCCGATCAGACCCGGCCCGGCTGTCACTGCGATGGCGTCCATGTTGCTCAGGCTCAAACCAGCGGCTTCCAGCGCCTGCATCACGCAGATATCCAGCTTCTCAGCATGAGCGCGCGCCGCAATCTCGGGCACGATACCGCCATACGCGCTGTGCAAATCGGTTTGACCATGCACAACCGACGACAGGACTTCAACCGGTGTACCGTCAGTTTGCCGCACCACGGCTGCGGCTGTGTCATCACAGCTGCTTTCTAACCCAAGGATGGTTAGTGTTTGCACCATTGGCCCGTTCCGTTGCATCATGATTGGCATGCGGGGTATCACCCTGCGCGGATGCAAACAATCCCATGGCCAAAGGCGCAGATCGTTGTATTTGTTGATGACCCGCCCGCGTGCTGCCTCGGAGAGGTTTGTGGCGCAGCTGCCAACCCGCACCAGATCACGGGTCGAGGTCATTTATTCCCCTATTCTTGAAATCAAACCGCTGCCCGTTCAGGTGCAGACTGACGATATCCAGGGGTTGATTTTTTCCTCCGCCAATGCGGTGAACGCGGCGGCCTCGTTGGGGGTCAGGCGCGATCTGCCAGCCTTCTGTGTGGGTCCTACCACCACCGGCACCGCAAAGGGTGCCGGATGGGACGCCCAGATGATGGGGGCCACCGCCGAGGAGCTAGTGGCGACGCTGTTGCGTGTCCGGCCGACGAGCCCATTGTTACATCTGCGAGGAGAACATAGCCGGGGCAACGTGGCCGATCGGTTGACGGCACTGGGCCTGACCACCCGAGAGCAACCCGTCTATCAGCAGCTTCTGTTGCCGCTGAGCGACGAGGCCGCAGCAGCCTCAATCGGTGAAAGGCCGGTCATCGCGCCCTTGTTTTCGCCTCGGACCGCGCGACAATTTGCCGATATTTGGGCCGGAACTGCCCCTTTGTGGCTGGCTGCAATCAGCGAGGCGACCTCAGAGCCCCTTAAAACCTTGGGGTTCCAGCGATTGAAGATTGCCAAAGAACCCACACCCAAACACATGTGTAAAGCCGTTAAAAAGCTTGTGAAACACGCGATGCGGGTTGAGGGCGAGCCGGGCGCAGACTAACTTGGACCAGTCTGTAGTTCTGGTGATTTTAGAATCGATAAAGGGAATGTGACGGTGGCGGGCAAAAAGAAAACCGATCAGAAACCGGCGGAAACCCCGAAATCGGACGATCTGGTGGACGAAGGTGTTATCGAAATGGCTGAGCCTTTGGATGATGCACCGCTTGACCAAGACGCCCCTGGCGAAGACCTGACTTCCGATGCCGATGCCGATGCCGATGCCGATGCCGATGCCGATGCCGATGCCGATGCCGATGCCGATGCCGATGCCGATGCCGATGCCGATGCCGATGCCGATGCCGATGCCGATGCCG